>CAVZFI010000001.1:0-84240 GCA_963774465.1 uncultured Methanosarcinaceae archaeon
TGGGCCAGAATGCCTTTTCCCATGAGTCGGGAATTCACAGCCAGGGTGTACTTGAAAAATCCGATACCTTCGAACCTGGAATAATGACTCCGGAGATGGTAGGACACAGACGGCGTATTGTGCTTGGCAAACACACAGGCAAACATGCAGTCAAGCAGTCCCTCGAATCTGCAGGCATAATAACCAATGACAAACAACTCGATGAAATTGTGTCCAGAGTCAAGGAGATTGCAAATAAGGGCAAACAAATCACAGACGCAGACCTTTATGCGGTTGCTTCTGCCGTACTTGGAAAAGCGAGTTCCGAAGAAGAACTGATCAAACTCAAAGAAGTTTCCGTGATGACCGGAAACATCCTGACACCTACTGCCGTGGTCAAGGCAGATATCGAAGGCAAAGAAATCATTGCAGCAAGGACAGGAGTTGGCCCTGTGGATGCCGCTCTCAATGCCGTAAGGGATATCCTGGGAGAGAGTAACCATTTCAAACTCCAGGAATTCAGGATCGATGCGATTACAGGCGGAGCAGATGCCCTTGCAGATGTATACATAGGTCTTGAAAACGAAAAAGGTAGGATTGTAACTGCCAGATCTGCAAACCCGGATATAGTTATGGCCTCTGTAGAAGCCCTCGTAAATGCCATGAACCTGTTGTATAAAAAAGATAGAAAAGAAGCAAAAAGCTGAGATTGAGTGTGACCGGTTAAAACCGACTGAAGAACCGAAATATTACACAGTCAAAAGGTAAAAACCTGGATAAGGATGATACCCATTCGCTTTTTGAGTTTGTATTCCACATATCATGTATAAAAAGTAAAATAAAATGAAATGGAATACAGACCCATGCCTTATCCAATTATTGATTCTCACTGTCATCTTGATTTTCCCAAATTCAACCGTGATAGAGAAGATACTATTCTCCGAGCCAGGGAAGCAGGAGTTGTCGGAATGGTCAATTCCGGAATCTCCCTGAAGGGCAATAGCATGAGCCTTGAACTTGCGGAAAAGCATGAAGATATTCATGCCACACTTGGCCTGAGCCCTGATATCGGCAGAGAAGGCCAGGATAAAGAGATAAATGCTATCCTTGCCCAGATTGAAGCTAATGCAGAAAACGCAGCAGGTATCGGGGAAGCAGGCCTAGACTTTAAGGACTGCAAAACAAATGAGGAGCGGGAGAGGCAGGTCGCAACATTTGAAAAAGTAATCGAGCTTGCAAAAGACCTGGATAAACCTCTTGTAGTACACGCTCGGCTGGCTGAAGCTGAAGTGCTGAAGCTTGTAAGGGATGTTGATACAGTTATCTATCACTGCTACAGCGGCCCTGTTGAGACCATGGAGAAAATCACTGATATGGGATATTACATTTCCCTGGCAACTCTTGTCTGTTTTTCCGAACATCACCAGGTTCTTGCAGAAACCGTGCCACTTGAAAACCTGCTTCTGGAAACCGATAGTCCTTTCCTTTCTTCCCGTAAAGGCAGAAACGAGCCTGCGTTTATAGCAGATTCGATCCCTGTGATAGCGCAACTCAAGGATATGGAGCCTGCAGAAGTTGCAAAGGTGGCAACTGAGAACGCATGCCGGGCTTTTAATATCTAAAATTCCCGAACTCACGGATTAAAGCAGGAATTGGTTGTGAATAATTTAAAAATTTTAAGGAAAAAAGAGAGATAAAAGGAAAAAGAGAAATCTGAGAGGAAAAACTATGGAAGTCCGGTACATTTGCCCCACAGCTTACGATTCCAGTGTCTATCTGGTAAATGGGAAGGTTCTGATAGACGCGGGAATGAATAGCGATCTGATAATTAAACAGCTGGAGAAATATATCAAGCTTACAGACTTGGAACTCATAATCCTGACTCACTGCCATTATGACCATACGGCGGCAGCAGCAGCAATTGCGGAAGAGAGCGGTGCAGAAGTAGGGATACACAGAGCCGACCTTCAGGGTGTAAACGACGAATACCTGAGTGTGTCTGCGCTCTTCGGAGACCGCGCACCTGCTGTCAAGCCCATGATTACATATGAAGAAGGGGACAAAATTGACATAGGAAATGGGGAACAACTGGAAGTTATCCATACGCCTGGCCATTCAAAGGGGAGTATCTGCCTCTATGAACCGGTCTCAAAAAGTCTCTTTTCCGGGGACACGGTATTTCCTGGTGGGGGTTTCGGAAGAATGGATTTTGAAGGTTCAGAACCGGAAAAAATGCTTGGCTCAGTTGAAAAACTCGTAAAACTGGATGTAAAAACCCTGTATCCGGGGCATGGAGCCCCTGCGGACAGGGATGGAAACAACCAGATCATGGCCTCATACAGAATGCTGAGAATGATGTCGGGAGTATGAAGACCGTCTGAGAAGAAGGACTGCATGTGAAAATGGTCGCAATGCCTGTTTAACCGGGGATTGAATCGAATGAGGAGCCTGGAAGCAAATTATGGCGAAAGATACGGAAGTTTCAAAAGAAAACAAAAAATTCAGCCTGGAAAAATCGGATAAAAAAAGGCTGAGCAGAAAAACTGGCTTTTTTGTCCCAAAAAAGGCAGAAGCAGGACAAGAAACAAGAGAAGAAGCAAATTCAGGAGCAAGGTTCAGGACGAAATCCGAAAAAACGAAAGAAAAGAAAATAGAAGTAGAATCTTCAGCAGAAACCGGGAAAAAACCGGAAAAAAGATCTGGAACCAGAACCGGAAAGAAGGCAAAAAAATCGAAAAAATCCGTTTTTTCACGCATATCTGCATCAGAATTTCTTCCGATGAGCCCTGAGGAAGTGAAAGCTCGCGGCTGGAAAGAACTCGATATTATCCTGGTCACTGGAGATGCCTACGTAGACCATTCCAGTTTTGGAACCGCAATAATAGGAAGAGTACTTGAAGATGCTGGCTTCAGGGTAGGAATAATTGCCCAGCCGCGCTGGGATAGCCCTGAAGACTTCAAAAGACTTGGAAAGCCCAGACTCTTCTTTTCCGTAAACGCAGGAAATACTGACTCTATGGTCAGCAACCTGACTCCGGGCTTGAAGCCGCGAGATAAGGATGCTTATTCCCCCGGAGGCAAAGCAGGGCTTCGCCCGAATCGCGCCGTGATTATCTACTCAAACAGGATAAGAGAAGCCTTCCCTGAAGCGCCTATAGTGCTGGGTGGGATTGAAGCTTCCTTACGGCGCTTTGCTCACTACGATTATCTTTCGGATAAACCCAGGCAATCCATCCTGGCTGACGCGCCTGCTGATCTCATAGTCTACGGCATGGGAGAGCTTCAGATAGTGGATATTGCAAGAAGACTGCAAGCCGGGGAAGATATCAAAAACATCAGAGATATTCCGGGCACAGTTTGGAAAATGGAAGTTAAAGCCTGGAAAGAACTCAAAGAAAGAGCCGAAAAGCCAGATGAGAAACGGGATAAACAGGAACAGGACAAACCTGAGCAGAAAGATAGGAAAATAGCTGAGAATGCAGCCGAATTTTTAAAGGATTACGTCGAAATTCCTTCTTTTTCAGAGGTTTCTCAGGATAAAGCAGCCTTTGCAAAGGCTTTTCGCATTTATTTCGCGGAACAGAACCCTGTTACTGGAAAAGGTGTTGTCCAGCCTCATCCGAAAACCGTAATCGTGCAGAATAGACCCATGCGCCCCCTGACAGAGGCTGAGATGGATCATGTATATGAACTGCCGTTTACTGGCGAAGTCCACCCTTTCTATACCGAGCCTGTGCCTGCCCTGGAAATGGTAAAGTTCTCCCTGACAACACACAGGGGCTGCTTTGGAGGCTGCGCTTTCTGTGCGATTACGCAGCACCAGGGACGCATGATTGCAAGCCGCAGCATCGAGTCCGTCCTGCGTGAAGCAAAGAAACTTACAGAAAAGCCGGATTTCAAAGGCATTATAAATGGGGTAGGCGGCCCCAGCGCCAATATGTACGGCATGGAGTGTAAAACCTGGGAAAAGAAAGGAGCCTGCCTTGACAAATCCTGCCTTTATCCCCGCGTTTGCCCTGCTCTGGACACCAGCCACAAAAAACTGCTCGAACTCCTGCGCCGCCTGCGCGAACTTCCAGGAGTCAAGCGGGTATTTACAGGCTATGGAGTACGCTATGACCTGGCTCTTGAGGACGAAGAATATCTCGAAGAACTTTGCGCCCACCACATTAGCGGACAGTTGAGAATCGCACCTGAACATTTCTCAAAGCGGGTCACGGATGCTATGTGCAAACCCGGCAGGAAAGCTTACGAAAATTTTACCGGAAAATTTACAGCTCTCAACAGGAAGTGCGGCAAGCAACAGTATATTGTAAACTACCTGATGTCAGGCCACCCTGGCTGTACTCTTGAAGATATGATAGAGATGGCAGAGTATGTGCGGGACCACGGCGGCTACACAGAACAGGTACAGGATTTTACCCCAACTCCCATGACAGTATCGACCTGTATGTACTACACAGGGCTTGACCCATTCACAGGAAAAAAAATATACGTCGCAAGGGACAAAAAAGAAAAAGCCATGCAGAGAGCCCTTATGCACTACAGGAGCCCTGCAAATTACGAGCTTGTATATGAAGCTCTGGAGAAGGCAGGAAGACTCGATCTCGTGGGAAATGCCCATAAATGTTTGATAAGAAGAAAAAAAGGGTAAAAGATTTATAACAGCTCAGATTCTAATAAAATTATTATTAGAATTTGAAAGGTTGAGGCTGCTCAATGATATGCCTTTGGGATATCAAGAGCCGGGTTTCCCTCATAATCCCTGACACTCACGCCAGAAAGCCCTGAATTTCCCACTTACCTGCCCACAGTAAGTGTTCATAGACTTTTCCTTGATTTCAATTATTAGATTTGCTTCCCCATCCCAGCTAAAACTGGCAACTATTCCATTTCCTTTAAGTGTCCCGAAGTTTCCGGGTGAAGTTTCTATTCCGCAGGCCTGAAGTTTTTTCTTCATGCAGGAAAATACATCAGGAGTTACATTTTTAAATTTAATTCCCTGACAACCTTCATTATCCAGTTTTCTTCCGCCCATAGTCTTAATCCGAAACCAATTTTTAAATAGCCCGCTAATTCCTAAATTTTCCTCACGAATCAGGGCAATCTCTTACGAACCGTGGCAATCTCTTACAAAACCTTTTATCTTCTGGGATGCAGTCTCACAGCTGACAATAAAAGGCTTTTCCGTGATTGTGATGGTAAGATTGGACTGTCCATCCCATTCGAAATCCGCGGTAATTCCTTTGCCAGAAAGTTCTCCTCTGTATCCCGGCGGGACATGGATTCCGTAGTCCTGAAGCTTTTTCTTCATACAATTAAAAGTATCAGGCGAAACATTACGAAACTTTATCGGTCTACAACTCATTATCCTGTCCTCCAAACCTGCTCTAAAGCCTAACATCCGGCTGTACAAATCAATAAACAAGAGTCGTTTTCCGGAAATAAAAATATGCTGTTGACAGAGGAGACAGAGAGTTTTCTATTGCAATCCGGAAAAATAAAAACTAAAAGAGAATAATTTTTCAGGAGCCTAAAAAGAACGGCTCGAGCCGGATAAAGCCGGCCCGCAGTGAAAATCAACTGAGAAACAGGCAGCTAAATTCACAAATAGCTAAACCCGGTAGTAGCCAAAATTACTCCATCGCCATTGCCACGAGTTCTACAATATCTATGACCTCAATATCTCCGCCTGCGTCCCTGAGGTTCCTTACACAGAGGGGACAGGAGGTAACTATATAGTCCACACCTTCTGGCACGTCTTTAAGCCTGTTTCTTGCAAGCTCAAGGGAGATATCAGGATACCCTATTCTTACCCCACCTCCGCCGCCGCAGCAGCGCGAGTCTTCTTTGATGTTTTTCATTTCCTTGAGAGTGCAGATTGCCTGGATGACCTTCCTTGGAGCGTCATAAATCTTATTGTGCCTGCCCAGATGGCAGGGGTCATGGTAGGTGACTGTAAGGTCAAGTTTCTTCAGCTTGAGTTCATCCAGATGCTCGGCAAGGAACTCGGGGAGGCTGATGACGCGGAGCTCTCCGGGATAGTTGTTCTTGAGAGTTGTATAACAGCCTGCACAGCTTGTGATAATTGTGTGGGCTCCCACTTTCCGGATCTGCTCAAGGTTGCGCTCCATGACCTTTTCTGCATCTTCCCTGAATCCGGTACGCAGGAGGGGAGAAGCACAGCACTGCTCATCAGGCAGGAGAGTTACTCCAAAGCGCTGCAGAACTCCGAACGTCTTTTTAGCAAAGTCTGGATAGCGGTAGGAATCGAAACAGCCCACGAAATAGACGTAATCCGATTTTTCAGGGAGCTTTGAGCGTTCCTTTTCGGAAAGCCAGTGTTTGCGGTCTTTCGTTTCCCCGAAAGAGTTCCCGTATATCATGACTGACGACTTCAATTTTTCCTGGGCGTCTGTTGTAATGCCGCATTTAACAAGCTGGGCACGGGCAGCTTCCACCACCTCAGGTGGGTTTGCTCCTGCAGGACATCTGGAAGCGCAGATCCCGCAGGTTGTACACGAAGCCAGGCTTGGGAGGACATCTTCGGAAGGGGGCCTTCCTTCGAGCAGACTTTTGATGATGAGCATTCTGCCGCGCGTGTTAGCAGATTCCCAGCCCACTACGTCAAAAACAGGGCAGACCGAACGGCAGGTTCCGCACTGCACACATTTGTAAACTGACCTGCGGTCAACTTCAAAGGGCTGTTTTTCGCTATTTTTCTCTTTTATTTCGATGTTAGCCAGCTCTTTTACCTGTTCGATTTTCTTTTTTCCTTCGTTTTTCATGGTTTTCACAACCCCAATTTGCCCGGATTCAGTATACCTTTCGGGTCAAGAACCTTTTTGATTGCACGCATTACCTCAAGGGCAGGGCCCCACTGGGCTTCCATATACTCGGCCCTGGCTGCACCTACACCATGCTCGGAACTGACTGTGCCCCCAAGCTCAATCGCTGTCCTGTGAATAAGGTCTGCGGCCTGGTTCAGGCGGTCCCACTCGTCTTTATTCAGGACATCAATAAAGAGGGCAAGGTGCAGGTTTCCATCCCCTATGTGCCCGTACTTCATTGCAGGCAGATTGAATTTTTCAGAAATTTCCTGTGCTTTTTTTAGCAGTTCCGGAATCTTCTTTATGGGAACTCCGACATCTTCTCCGACATAGATTCGGGTTTTTGTAGGGTCCAGACGGGAAACTGCAGCTCCTACAAGCTTCCTGGCTGCCCAGATGTCTGCCATCTCTTTTTCACTTTCGGCAAGCTTTATGGAAAGAGCCAGGGGAGAGCAGACTTTTATTATCTGTTCTGCAGCTTCACATGCCGAGTTTTCAGTGCCGTCAACTTCGAAGAGAAGGACATCCCCTTCCGAAGGGAGCACAAGTTTCGGGTCGTAACGTTTGAGAACCTGCAGGGAAACTCTATCCAGAATCTCGCAGGCTGAAGGAATTACCCCGTTTGAGAACGTTTTTACAACCGCCTGTCCCGCAATTTCCGCGTTTTCAAAGGAGGCGATAACCAGTTTCCGGGTTTTTGGAAGAGGGACAATCTTGAGGCTGGCTTTCGTGACTATCCCGAGTGTGCCCTCTGAACCTATAATAAGCTGGGTCAGATCGTAGCCTGCAGCGGATTTCAGCATTTTTGAGCCTGTATGGATAACTGTCCCATCCGCAAGAACCACTTCCAAATCGCGGACATAGTTTCTCGTGGTACCGTATTTAACACAGCGCATTCCACTTGCATTGTAAGCTATCATGCCCCCGATAGTGCATATAGCCGAACTGCCGGGATTGGGAGGAAAGAAAAACCCATACGGTTTTAGCGCATTATTTAAAGAATCCTGAATTATTCCAGGCTCAACCATTACCTGGATATTATCAATATCGATTTCAAGAATGCGGTTCATACCCGACATATCCAGCACTATGCCCCCTCTAACAGGGACTGCCCCGCCTGCAAGTCCGGTGCCGGCTCCACGTGCGGTCACAGGAATATCATTCTCATAGGCAAGCCTTACAATACGGCTTACCTCGTCTGTGCTTTTCGGACGTACCACGTAATCAGGCATTCCCTTGACTTGGGATGCATCAGAAGAGTAACAATAAAGTTCCGAAGGCGAGACCGAGAGCCGCGCGCCGACAATTTTTCTAAGTTCTGCAGTTATGTCCATTATAGACCTCAAATTGGAATTCAGATGTGAAAAATAGAATTTCTGTCACGGCTGGAGACAGATCAATAAGGGATGAGTTGCAGCAGATAATCAAGATTAATAATATATAAAAATATATCATCCTTCTTCCTCCTGAAAAATCACTGAGAAATAAAACGCAAAGCTGAGAACCCTTCAGCTCTAAGAAAGCAGGCGGTAAAAGAAATTTTCAGGAAAAAGTGCAGGACAAACCTTTACATCCTGATAGACATAAGAGGACAAATATGACACAGTACTTTGAGATAGAACAAAGAGATGGAGCAGCAAGAATCGGAAAACTCCTGCTGTCTCCCGAACTTCATACGCCCTGCATTCTAAATACGGCAGAGCTTGGAAACCTTGAGAACCCCGGTCCTGTTGTTGATGCAGGCAGCTTCTGGGGAACGGAATCCGGGGAAGAGCTTCAAGCACGCGTAAAGCAAATCCGGGAAAAGGCAGGAAACAGAACTCTCATAATCCTCCCGCATCAAGCTTATCCGCCTGCTATTCCAGCCGAATCACTCGGGAAAGTCGAAAAATTTACTGCCGTCAACAGCGAAAACCCTGAAGATGAAGGCCCCACAGGTTCTGTTCTAAGAACAGGAGGAAAGATTGAGAAAACCGACCTTTATGTAATGGAAGGGGCAGGAACCCTGGAAAATAACGCAAGAAGGTTTCTGCAGGCAGTGACATATCTCAAAAGCCAAATTCCTCCTGATACAGCTCTGTACGCCCCAAATCTGGCGATTCCTGAAAATATAGCGATGCTGGCCTATCTCGGAATCGATATTCTGGATGATACCAGGGCAGAAATTGCAGCCTATTCAGATATTTATCTGACAGCCGCAGGCAGTTTTTATCTTGACTCCCTGACAGAGTTTCCCTGCAGGTGCCGGGCATGTACTGCAAGTACGCCCACAGAGATCAGGAAACTCCCGAAAACCGATCGAGCAAAGCTCCTTTCAGCTCATAACAGGGATGCACTTGAAGCCGAACTTTCTCTTGTGCGGGAAAGGATAAGGGCAGGAACACTGAGGGAATATGTTGAAGGACAGTGCAGGGTCAGGCCCTGGCTCACAGCCCTGCTCAGGCTTGGAGACTTCGAATACTCTTACCTTGAAGAAAGAGTTCCTGCTTTCCGGCAAAACCAGCTCCTTGCAGATACCTCCGAAGCCCTATCCAGAATCGAGGTGGTGAGGTTTGCGCGGCGGATACAGGAAAGGTATACGCCTCCTGATCTTGATATCCTCCTGCTCCTCCCGTGTGCGGCCAGAAAACCTTATTCAACTTCCCAATCCCATCAGAAATTCATTCTGGCTCTTGGAAAATACCGAAAGTTTGTCCATGAAGTGATTTTGACCTCACCCCTTGGAATAGTGCCCAGGGAACTGGAACTTACATATCCTGCATCCCATTACGACACCGCAGTTACAGGGCACTGGGACGAAGAAGAAAAAGCCTGGGTTTCCGGCTGCCTTGAGGCTTATTTCTCAAAATACAGGTATAAGGCAGTGGTTGCCCATGTAGAAGGAGCATACAGGGAAATCTGTGAAAAAGTGGCAAGCAAACTGGGTATTGAAATCATCTACACTGCCAGAGAAAGCCTTGTGTCTATGGAGGCTCTTTCAAACCTCAAGAATACCGTTGAGTCTATCTGCGCATCCGAAAGCTTCAGCAAGAAAAGCCTGAACGCGGAAGAGGAAAAAAAGAATTTCGTGAGAGCGATTGCAGAATATCAGTTCGGAGAAGATGCTGCACTCCTTTTCTCTGAGGAGGCCGGAAAGCTTGCGGTCAAAGGACGTTTCCCAAAGTATCAGCTCTTTTCCGGGAAAAAACAACTTGCAACCCTGATTCCGCAATACGGAATGCTTGCTCTTTCCCTCGAGGGGGCTGAACTGATGGTAAAAAGTGGGAAGTACATGGTAAAAATCGATGATTTCCTCCCACGGGGTTCCATTCTTGCCCCAGGAGTTGCTCAGGCGGATCCGGGAATACGGCCTAATGATGAGGTAATTGTGCTTGGAAAAAGAGCTCTCTGCGTAGGCAGGGCCATGATGAGCGGAAAGGAGATGGTGGAATCCAGTAGAGGAGTTGCAGTGGATGTCCGGCATGTCAAGAAGCTCTGAGCATACTGATCCTTAAAATAAGCTGTAAAAGATGCATTTGGAACCATTTAGAGCTCTTTGAGCCTGATGCTGCAAGCCTGGATTCTCACGAACTCTGGAATTTATGAATTGTAAAACAGATTTATGAAAAATCCGAGCTGGAGTATTCAGGAAAAGAGCACTTTCCTCGCGAAGAAATATAAAATGGTAGGAATATATAAGATATTATGATAAGGCGTTTTGCACCTGAGGACTTCCAGGAAGTAGTCGAAATCGAAAGAGAGGCCTTTTCGGAGCATAACTCCCTAGTGTATATGAGTTTTTACGAAATGGTAGGAGAAGGTTTCCTTGTCGCGGAGCAGGACGGAAAAGTCGTGGGGTATGTCGTAGGCTATCGTTCCGCAGAAAATGAAGGGCACATTTTTTCTGTTGGTGTTAAAGAAGAGTATCGGGGAAGAAAAATAGGTACTGGACTGGTCCATGCTATCTGTGACATTTTTGTTGCAAACGGACTTAAATACGCAAGACTGGAAGTGAGAAGTAGTAACACAGGAGCACAAAAATTGTACCGATCCATAGGATTTGTACCCTGCTGGACCGAAAAAAAATATTATTCAGATGGAGAGGATGGTATGGTAATGAAAATGCACCTGCACCCATACCGTCTCTTGATCTCAAAACAAAAATATCTGGAACCTATATTCTCAGACAACGAATTCTTTGCCACCTTCAAGGGCCCTATCAGTTATTACCCATGAGTTTGATGACGGAATTGAGAGATTCCCTCATCTGGGCTGATGTTTCCTCAAAGATTGGGTCATCCCGGGACATAAGGGTCGCAAGCTCGCCTCCTAAAATAAAAATTGCGCGCTTGTGGTCTGCCTTGCTCCGGTGAATGTGTACAGGACTTATGGATAAAGCCTTGTAATCATCGAATTCGTGCGTTACCCCGTGCCTTTCAAAATACCTCTTCATTTGGGCCATATATGTGTGCAGTTGTATAAGCTCTTCCTTGTGCATAGCGAACAGACCTACAATTTTACAAGATCAATTTAATATTATCTTGAATCGGATAAAAGAATTATCCGAGGAAATGCACTTCCTAGTTTTCTATGATAAAGTTTTTCATATAATGTATATGATAAATAATGAAGGATTATGGCAGAAAGTGTGAAGTTTAGCACCATAGTGTGAAATGATGCCAAATCGTAGTGATTCCACAGGTTCCATACATAAATCTTACACATAAAATAATAGCCAGGAAATAATTGATTTTAGAAGGAAATAGGCATATAAAAATACCAATTTTACAAAATCGATTGGAGAAGAAGCAATTAATGTTGGAAGAATATGGAATTAGGAAAAAATAAAAAAATCACGATTAAGAAGAAAAACAAAAAAGAGAGTAAAATCTTGAAAAAACAAAAGAGAAACTGAAAATAGAATAAGGAAATTGAAGGCAGAATAAGAAAGCTGGAAAAAAAATGAGAAAAAGGAAATTGAAAGCAGAATAAGAAAGCTGGAAAAAAGAAAATGGGAAAAAGGAAATTGAAAGCAGAATAAGAAGGCTGGAAAAAAGAAAATGGGAAAAAGAGAACTGAAAGAAGTAAAGATCTCTCAAAGCATACTTGAGGTCAAAACTTCCATATCAGCCGGAACTTTGGCGATATTTCCTATTTTTACACCTATAAGGTTTTTAATCGCATTACTTGAAGCGATATCAACGAGCCTCTGGGTAATCACGCCATCAAAGACTACACTATGGACATTGTCTTTATATGCTTTCAGCCTGCTGGCAAGATCCCGGACTGCAATTTCCTCTATAACCTTGTCTTCAAAGTCAAGAATTCTGGCAGTAAGAGTCCCTTTCAAAGCTTCGACATGAGGCCTGAACCTGACTGCCTCAGGAGAAACATGGACTGTCCTCTCCGGGGCAGGAGAAACCCTGACAGCCTCACCCCCTGGAACTTTAACAGCTGAAACCTTTTCAACTGGAGATTTTCCCCTGGGAACTCTGGCAGCAGGAACTGCCCTTGCCGAAACCGGGGGTTTTGTGGCGACATGCCTTGCTTCAACTTTTTCTGCCATCGCAGGAACCCTTTCAGAGACCTTTTCAAAGGTTTTTTCGGGAACTTTTTCAGGGATCTTTTCAAAAGCTTTTTCAGAGCCTGTTTCCTCTGCTTCTTCTTCCTGAGGCTCTTCTTCGTAAAGGTCTGATTTTGAGGAAACCCTGTGTACTTTAACACGCTTGTGCAGCTTCTTCTCAGCAATTCTGGGGACGACTTCAGGTGCCCTCATTTTTCTCTTAGAACCCCTTTCGATTCTGCAGGCAGCCTCTTCACCTTCCCTTTCCTGAATCCCGTATTTCTCAATGATCTGTTCTACAGGAACTTTCCGGCGTAGAGCTCTTATAACTTCCTTCTGGACAAGGTCCTCTACACATTTTCCATCGGGGGCACGGGCAACATAGTCGATATCTGCCACCTGCAGGAGCTCGCGTATTATGAGTTCTCCTCCACGATCCCCATCCGTAAAAGCAGTTACTGTTTTCTTTTTAGTAAGCTCTGCAACTTCAGGAGGAATATTTGTTCCCCCTACGCAGATGGTATTCTTTATACCATAGCGGAGCAGGTTCAGAATGTCAGCTCTCCCCTCGAGAATAATGATGGCATCTGAATTAAGTACATTAGGCCCACAGGGAATCCTGGATTTTCCGTAGTAAGTAAGTTCGTCAACCCTTACGGACTGCCGGACTTCATCGGCCAGTTCTTGAGATTCAGGCACGGTCTCATCGAACATTTTGGTAAAAATGAGCTTTGCCCTTTCAATAATCTTCTTGCGCTTTACGGCTCTTACGTCCTCTACCTGGAAAACCTCAATTTTGGCGCTGCAGGGCCCAACCCTGTCAATGGTCTCAAGAGATGCGGCAAGAATTGATGTTTCGACCTTATCAAGGCTTGAGGGAACAAAGATATTTCCTTTGGTTTTCCCTCCTTTGGCAGTAACCATTACCTCGATCCTGCCAATTCTGCCTGTCTTTTGCAGGTCACGCAGATCAAGATCAGCCCCGAGCAATCCCTCGGTCTGGCCAAAGATCGCACCTACGATATCAGGACGTTCAATTACCCCATCAGCATTAATTTTAGAATGAATGATGTATTTTGTAGTATCTGTATTTTGCATGTAAATTCTCCTCTGTATATTGTGGACGATTTATCGTGATGATTTTTTAAACTACTTCCCACAGGAAGTTTATAGCTAACAATTATGATAGACTGCTTTTCCGGATTATGATCAAAGCAGTCTCATGATAATACGAACTATTCTCTGTACTCCAGATACTATTCGGTACTCCGAATAATACAAACTATTGGGTACTCCGAACAATGCAAACTATCCTCTGTACTCCGAAACTCGTAAAGGTCTGGACAATGCAAAAATAGTAAAAATCAGATCTCAGACCGGGTCAGGGATAATACACCCTTGAAGAGGCAGATTTAAGAATTAAAGGTAACTATGACCGGAAAGAGAATTCCGAATCTGCCTGCAGTTTCTATTTATTGCTTATGCTAGACTTGATCCGGCATCCTGCCGGAAGTGACGCTGTTTGAGAGAGGCTCTTATTTTACGAGAGCCAGGTAAAGTTCCAGGCTTGTGTTAGCCTGGCTTAAAGCTCTCTTAGACAAAGACGCTCCTGACTTTTCGAGCCGGACAAATGATACCTGCGATGTCCCTGAGGCTTCCTATACCTGCCCGAAAGCCCTCGCCCTAACATAAGTTTTTATTGTGACCCTGAAATAGACTTCAGAGCCAGAAGTCGAAATGTGCATTTATCGTTCAATGAGCCTGATAACTCAAGTTTTCCAGAAATACACCCGAAAAGCGGGTAACTCGGGCATGAACAGCCAGAAGGTGCCAAATGCCCTATTCCGTAAACAAGGAGCTTCGTAATGATAAGTGGTAAAGCGGGAAGTGAAATAAGTATCAGGTTTATTGAGAGCACTTTTTGACTTTTACTTCATGGGTGATAATTTATGAGTTTAGTTTTGCATTGAATGATTTATTTTAGCCCTGAGTGATAATGCAGTAAATCTGAAGTTTTTATTATATTTGCATGTGAATTAGTTATATTGGATTATCTTTACGAATTTAGCAATGATGAGTAGATGAAGTTGTTAGTTCATGATATGACCAGACAGAACATTTCCCGCCCGCCTCTAAAGGAATTTCGGCAAAAGAAGGACCCTGTGCGTCATATGTTTTAAATTCATATGTTTAATGCCTGCAGGCTTTAAGAACTTTGTGGTTATTTAAAAAGTTCCATCAAGTCCAGATCGTTTTTTCGTGTCCGATATCTTTGAAAATAACAAATTTTCAGAATACCTCCAGAAGAGATTTAAAAATTGTAAAGAATAATAAACTGGAAAAATTTAGAAAAGTATATATAAAACAAAAGACTTGTAAAAAGTTGAACGGGCGAGGCATAGAAACTTTTTTATGTACTAACCCCCCACTCCCAAACTCGCTCGTTCAGACCCCCCTGAAATACCATCAATACTTTTTGCGTTTTTGCAAGTAATCTCAGAAATCTATTTACAGATGATAAGGGTCGATTTTCAAAAGAACCTATTTAAAAAGACCCTTATTAGACTGCCTTAATAAATTCCCTATTCCGAAGCCTGAAAGTCTATCGGGCTTTAAAAACTTATAATAGGCGTGAAATACCATTATTAAGTTATGGGAAGCGATTTTGGCATGCAGAAAGCTGTAAACGGTGACATCCAGAAAGCAGCTGGGGTTAATGGAGAATCTCGGAAAAGAGAGTCCGCACAGAACCCTGAAAAAAAAGGCCCTACAAGAGTGGTTATTATAGGGGGGGGAGCCTGTGGCATGGCAGTTGCTACCAAAATTCGAAGACAGAGTGATTTTGAGATTACCGTACTTTCAAGGGATTCCCATACCGCTTACAGTCACTGCGGAATTCCTTTTGTTCTGGGCCGGGAAATTGACAGTTTTGAAAAACTGATAGTAAAGCCCCAGGATTTTTTCAGGAAAAACCGGATAGATGTCAGGCTAAACGAGTGCGCCAGCTCAATAGACCTTGATTTAAAAATTGTTCGGACAGGGGAAGGGATTTATCCTTTTGACAAACTTGTGATCGCGACAGGTAGCCTGCCCTTTGTACCTCGAACCGGTGGCACAAACGTTCTCCCTTATGGGGTTTTTACCCTGAGAAGCCTTGCTGATGGAATGCTTTTTGAAAAAGCTCTGGAAACTGTGGAAAAAGTCTGTGTCATAGGCGGAGGGACAATAGGAATAGAGTGTTCAGTGGCTCTTTCAAGAAGGGGAATTAAAACTGCCCTCATAACCAGGAGCAAGAGCCTGCTTTTCAGGCAACTGGACCCCGATATTTCCGAAATTATAAGAGAACATCTGGAAAGCATGGGGATCAAAGTCGTTTCTGGAGATCCTGTGGTCTTTCCTGAGAGTTTCTGGAAAGAAAAAACTCTATATGTTGGGGATAGGCAGTTTCCCGCGGATCTTATGCTCCTTGCAAGCGGGGTAAAACCTGAAATCTCCCTCGGCCTGGAAGCCGGGATCGAAATCGGAAAAGCCGGAGGAATGGTTGTAAATGAAATGCTACAGGTAAAGGCAGGAGAGAAATTTCTCCCCTATGTGTATGCAGGTGGAGAATGTGTGGAAATAACAGACCTTGTAACAGGGGAAGCCGGATTGAGCCAGTTGGGCACAACAGCCCGGAGCATGGCCGACGTAATTGGAAACAATATCACAGGAAAGCGTACTGCTTTCAGACCCCTTGCAAACCCCTGGGTAGCCGTGGCAGGAGATTTGCAATTTGGTGGGGTGGGAATTACCTCAAGAACGGCTGAAAGCCATGGAATAGTAGTGGTTACAGGATTTTCCCGCGGGCGTACAAGAGCTTCCTACTATCCGGGCCGAAAAGACGTGTACATTAAACTCCTGTTCAAAGATGATTATCTGGTGGGCGCACAGCTTGCCGGAGGAGAGGGGATAAAGGAAAGAATCGATGCCCTTTCCCTTGCAGTCCGAAAGAAAGCTACCATCTGGGATCTCCTTAGCCTGGAAACCTGTTACGCACCGCCGGTCTCAATGCTTGTAGATCCCCTGCGGCAGGCTGTAAAAGCCGCAATCCGAAATATGAGGGAAAGAGAAGATAACAAGATAAAGTAAGATGAAATCAGGATGAAAATGTGGGGGAAGGAAATGTTAGAAATTGACGGCTCTTACGGCGAGGGGGGAGGGCAGTTGGTCAGAACGGCTGTTGCTCTTTCCGCAGTCACGGGAAAAGAGATCAGGGTCAAGAATATCAGGAAAAACAGGCCAAATCCTGGCCTGAAGCAGCAGCATTTAAAAGCGCTGGAAACTGCAGCCAAAATCTGTGAGGCTCGGGTTTCTGGGCTTTTTCCAGGTTCTACAGAGCTTTCCTTTGCTCCAGTGGAAATAAAGGGGGGCAAGTATGATATTGATATTGGGACCGCAGGAAGCATAACCCTGTTCCTCCAGTGCATTATGCCAGCCCTGCCATTTGCGAAAGAGAAAGTCGAACTCACGGTAAGGGGAGGAACTGATGTGGCCTGGTCTCCGACAATGGACTACCTGCAGCATGTAACTTTCAGGGCTCTGGATCGGTTGGGCTATTCAGGTAATGTAACCCTAAAGGAACACGGCTACTATCCGAAAGGGGGAGGAAAAGTTTCAGCTTTTTTTGAGCCGTGCAGATTTAGAGGATTTCACTTTTTAAAAGAAGAGGAAGAAATCAGAGGGATTTCCCATGCTTCGAATCTTCCGACTCATGTGCCTTTACGCCAGGCAGAAGCTGCCAGTACTAGATTACTTGAAGCCGGATATCCCTCCCGGATCGAAACCCAATCCCTTGAGGCTTTTTCCACTGGAAGTGGGATAACCCTCTGGACAGGCTATACAGGTGGAAGTGCACTTGGTGAAAAAGGGCTTCCTGCAGAGAAAGTCGGCAAACGTGCTGCAGAAGAAGTTATCACTGAACTTAGAGCAAGAGCCTCTGTGGACATGCATCTGGCAGACCAACTAATACCATATATGGCTCTCGCAGGAGACAGTTCTTACACTGTCCGGGAACTTTCTCTCCATACTGCAACAAATATCTGGGTTACTGAACAATTCCTGGATGTCAAATTCAGGATAGAGGAAGAGGAAGGTCTTTTTGAAGTATCTGTGAATTGAAAGAAGAAAGGGAAAAGAGAGTAAAAGAGAAAAAAAGATAGAAGAAAAGATAGGAAAAGGGAGGGAAGAAAAAGAAAGTAGAAAAGAAGAAAGGGAAAGAGAATAAAAGCGAAAAAAGAAGAAAGAAAGGGGAGTGAAAGAGAAGAAAGGGAAAAATACCTAAAAGAATTTACAGAAAAACCATTAAAATCAGTCTTCAACGACAAAAAGGTATTCAGGAGGTATCTTTTCCGCAAGTACAATATACTCGGTTGCAAGTTTTAAGGAGACCCCGTCTTCCTGAGCTTTCAAAGCGTCGATTTGAAGAATGATAGGGTTTTCAGTATGAATAAGAGCCACCTCTGCCGCCTTTTCGTAAGAAGTACTGAGATGGACATATCGCTGTTTTATCGGGAAAATTCCGTTCTCCAGCAGAACATCGACTTCTTCAGGGCTTGCCCCATAATACAGGTATGGAAAATTGCTTTCCCTATAGTCGAGGTCGATATTGACAGAGTGTCCGTAGCGTGCCCTTATCCTGGACTCACGGATCTCGTACCTACCCTTTTCATCGGATTCCACAAGGGCATAAAGGTATTCCTTCCTCATCCAGTTGTACCGCCTTCTCATGACGTCACAGAAAGCGTTCAGATCCACCCAGCCGCACTTGTCCATTTCAACTCCCACAGATGCTGGAAAATGACGGAGAGTACCCGATACAAATCTGCCGAGCTTTTCCTCTCTACCGTCGTCCAGCAGGTATCTGCCAGGGCGTTTACACTGTAGACAGCTGCCTCCTCTAAAATAGCCGTGCTCAGTGCATTTTCGAATCATGATATCACGTACATAATGAAACTTTACCATAAATAAGGTTTTGTTTTGACAAAGATACTCAGTTTAAATTTTCTGTACATCAGCGATTCTCTGCCTTATGATTGTTTCCAAGCACTTTGTAGAATAAGAGGCTTAAAATGGCCAGGAGAGCCGCTCCTAACGCTGTTTCTCTGAAACCGAAAAGCTGGGAAGAAATTCCTCCCAGGAGAGCGCCTGCAACTCCTGCAGCCCCAATCATGGAGTTGATAAGACCTGCTGCAGTCGCTTTATCCGGATTCAGTTCAACAACCTGGCGGGTGGGAACCAACATATAGGAAAGCCCAGGCACAGGCAACGAGAAACAAGCTGGGTATGATGTAAAGATAGGATGAGGCAAGCGCGTAACTTACAAAATCAACCACTGAAATAAGGTACCCTGCATGGATCAGCTTTTCGTTTTCAAAGGAATCAAGCCTGCACATGATCAAAAACTGGACTGCGGGGTTAATAGCGTAGATAAATCCGATCCAGAAGTCACTTGCTCCGAGCTGCCTCAGATACAGGGGAAGAAAAGCCCAGACTCCCAGAGCTGCGGTGTGCCGCAGAAAGAGGAAAAAATAGATCCCTGAGTTTTTCAGCAGGATATCCAGAGAAAAATAGGGGCATCAAGCTGCGGTTTTGGAATATCTTTTAACTTAAAAGCCTGAAGGAGACAAAATATATAAAACAGAGCAGAAAGCAGAAAAAGCATATTCATTTTTCCCCTATAAGCCCTGCTAACAAGAAGCCTGCCATCCAGCCCAGCGAACCCAGAGAAATAAACCTGCTCAAGCTCTGGCTCTGGTAATGCACGTAGGCAATCAATGCTCCAGGACAAATCCCACAGTTAAACCTGTAAAAGCTCTTGAAAGCATAAGAGTAACAGGGTCACTGGCAAAAACCTGAAGGATAAAAGCTGCAACTGAAAATCCGAAACTTCCCAGAAGTACTGTGCGCAGATTATGAAGATCTGAAAGCCTTCCGAAGATAAAAGAAGAAAATAAGGTTGCAGCTGAATAGATTCCCACTATAAGACCTACCTCAAGATAAGAAGCTCCAAGAGACCTCGCAAAGACAGGAAGGAAAAGTATGGAGAGTACATTTGCCATATTTGAGAGGAACTGGATTTTGTTTACCTGCATCAAGCCAATAAGCACCAGAAGAGCATGAGCAGAGTATATTAATATTGTTTCCGATTTGTTGAGATAATACTTTCACAGTGCATACGGTAATCTTTAGTAGGACGCCTTGCATACCGGAGCACATAAATCAGAGGTATTTTTATCCTGCCTCCATTTTCAATCGCCAAACCAAGCACTATCCTGAAAGGCAGATTCGGTTCTTTCGATTTCCAGTTGAAACTCAGTTCCGCAGCCTCTTCAGGCACTGTAATTAATTTAATTTCAAACAAGTGTCAAGCTGCAACCCAGAAGCCTTATATTGATAAGACTGCTGCACTGCCAGTAGAGTTGCTGCTGCGGCAGAAACAAAAGGAACATAAAAAAATAAAACTTCAAATAATGTGGATTTAAATTAAAATGGATAAAAAACTGCTAAATTATTTCGTCCACGCCCTATCTTAACGAATTAATTAAAAGATTACAAAATTTGGAATACATTTAATCCGGAATTCCACTTAAAACTTGACCCGAAATGTTTTGAATTTCCATAACAATTCTCAGCTCTGTTAATCTAATCTACCACTCTCATAAAACACTCTCATAAAACAGTTTTTAAATTTTATGCTACAATACCGAAACCGGGTTCAAAATAATAACCATTACTTACAGAATAAACATCACCAACTAACAGAATAAACATCACCAACTAACAGAATAAACATCACCAACTAACAGAATAAACATCACCAACTAACAGAATAAACATCACCAACTAACAGAATAAACATCACCAACTAACAGTATTGCCACGAGAATTGAGGCAAATAACAAACACTAAAGATAATAATCATAAATTAAAGGGGATAAAATGACAGATATTGAATCGATCTATAAAAAGCTCAGCCATGTAATTAGTAAGGAAGACTTCCTGCAGCGTGTCCAAGAAAAGGTCGAGAACATGGGAGGGCTTTGCGACGAACCTATGGCTGCCATGCTGGTTGCTAACGAACTCGGATTTTCGGATGTAGGTCGGGACAGTGTGAAAATTGAAGATATTACAGCCGAAAGCGGACCAGTTAACTTTGTTGCGAGGGTCGTTTCAGTTTTCGATACTAAAGAATTTACCCGAAACGACGGAACCATCGGTAGGGTCGGGAATATAATAGTCGGAGACGAGACCGGTAAAATCAAGGTAACTCTCTGGGACAATATGGCAGACCTCATAAAAACTGAAAAAGTCAAGGCAGGACAAACCCTCCAGATCAGCGGATACGCAAAGCAAGGGTACTCAGGAGTGGAAGTCAATATAGGAAATAATGGAGTCCTGACCGAAAGTGAGGAAGAAATCGATGTGTCTGCGAGCAGCCAGAAGATAAAGGATGTAAAGGATGGAATGGGAGACCTGAACCTGACAGGAAAAGTCCTGGAAATTTCTGAAATAAGAACCTTCCAGCGAAAGGATGGCACCAGCGGAAAGGTGGGAAACCTGCTGCTTGGGGATGATACAGGCACACTCAGGGTCACTCTCTGGGATGAAAAAACTGAATTTTTAGACCAGATAGAATATGGAGATGCTATAGAGCTAATCAATGCTTATGCCCGGGAAAACGCATTCACTCAGAAAGTTGAACTGCAGGTAGGGAACCGGAGTGTTATCAGGAAAAGTGAGAAAAACGTCGAATATGAAGAGGAATTTACTCCGATTGCGGATATAAAGACTGATATGAATAATATCAACGTTTCCGGAAGAGTACTTGATATAGCAGAAATCCGGACCTTTGAGAAAAAAGACGGGTCCACAGGAAGAGTAGGAAACCTTCTTCTTGGTGATTCCACAGGCAAAATCAGGCTGACATTGTGGGATGAAAAAACCAATTTTCTGGACGAAGTGAATTTTGACGAGACCATAGAAGTACTCCATGCTTATTCTCGAGAAAATGCCTTCAACCAGCAAGTTGAACTGAACTTGGGAGCCAGAGGGATAATCCAGAAGACTGAAAAAGAGGTTGAGTACAGGGAAAAGTTTACGAATATCGCAGATATTATTCCAGGGGAAAGTTATTCAGTCCAGGGTAAGGTTTCCGAAATCGGGGAACTTCGGGAGTTTGAGAGGGAGGACGGGACCGAGAATGTGGTTGCAAATCTACAACTTAAAGACGAAACCGGCAGCATCAGGCTCACTCTCTGGGGAGAACAGGCGTATGTTATCGAGGACCTTGATATTGACTCCGAAATCCAGATCATTGATGCGTATGCGAAGTCCGGTCTGAATGAAGAAATTGAGCTGAGTATCGGGAACCGAAGCAGAGTGATTATACTTTAATCATTCTACATCTTCTCATCCGGCCTTTGTTTTTTATCTATTTCTTAAACCTGCGAGTTTTGACGATAAAAACTTATGAAGAAAGCTCCAGTGGAAATAAGGGGGTCTGAAAAATTTCCTGTGAGAAAAAGAGAAAGCATTACAAATATAATTTGGGTTTTTTCTAAACTGCACAAACTTATTTTCTAAAAAATACTTCTCTTCTGGACTTCTTCCTAATACTTTTTTCAGATAAATGGACATTTTTCATTCTCAGCAAAAAACTCCAGTGGAAACGAAGGGGTTCTGAAAAATTTCCTGCGAAACTTCCGTAAGCTTTTCGTCATAGGCAAAAGAGCAGAGATCTTAAAAAGCATGCGCTTCTGAATTCATGCAAGCTTCTGTTCTCTACAAGAAAAACAAATGCCGTTATCGTTATGTACCATTGACTCATATATATAAGTGTTATAAAAACGTCCGAAAAGTGTGGGGAATACATTTTTAGAGGAAACGGACAAAAAATATATCCGGAAATGACAGGTTTCACCGGAACACAGTCTTTAAAAAGCTATGATTGCAGAGCCTGAATAAAGAAGGAAAACTAAAGCAGTCTGGAATGTTTTTCCACAGTAAACTGGAAAACTGAAGAGTTTTTATATTCTCAATTGCCGAAGTGCGGAACGAAGGGGGAGCGGCAGTCGATGGTAGATAACCCTGAAAGGGAGATAGGTGCTGATATCCATAACAGAGAGATTGAAAGAGAGGTCTCGGTTGCTGAAGTTATGAATAAAGCAGTCATAGTGATGGATATTAAATCAGATATTCCTGCTATTGCAAGGGAAATGGTCAGTCGTGATGCAGGAAGCGTTATCATCACAGAGAATGGCAAGGCTATGGGGATCATAACTGAAAGGGATCTTGTGAAGGGTATCGTTACAGAGGACAGAAGACCAAGTGAGGTAAAGGCGAGTGAAATTCTCTCCACTCCACTGGTAACCGTGAAGCCTGAAACAAGTGTAGTGAAAGCTTCCGAAATCATGTTAAAAGCAAATATCAAAAGGCTACCAGTCCTGGAAAACGGTACAATAATAGGAGTGGTTTCGAATGTTGATATTCTGATGGTAACACCCGGGCTCAATACCATACTCAAGGATCTTATTGATATGAACCGGGAAGCTCTTCTCTCCACTCCTTCAAGTGAAGAGATTGAAGAAGAGTTCAGTACAGGAATATGTGAGTCCTGTTTATATCACTCAGCAGACCTTAAATTAGTCGACGGCAGGTATTTATGCGAAAACTGTCGGCAAGAAGAAGGGGAGGATTACGAGTGACTTGCAAGCTTGAAAAATCGTATCGCAATTAATTTGAGAGCTCAACCTTACCAGATATTAAAGTATCTAAAGTATCCAAATTATCCCGGTTCGAATATAAAGAAATATAGGAAGATCAACAATGAATGTCAGCGAGATTATGTCAGAAGGGCCTATATGTGTCAAAGTCGGAGACTTCGTAACTCACGCCCGTCAGCTGCTGCGTGATCACCTTCTTCGAAGTCTTGTTGTTGTTGACGAAGAGAATAGGCTTGTGGGAATGCTGAATGACCAGGACATCCTGAGGATTACATCTACCAAATCGAATGTCACGGTGAGCGGATATGCAAGGCAGTCCCCGACAGTCACTCCGGATATGGATGTTATGAAGGCTGCAAGACTGATGGTGCAGTCGAAACAAAACCGAGTTCCGGTTGTCGTATCAACTGCTGACCATACGGTTGTCGGTGTCCTGAGTAATGTGGATATTCTTAGAAATGTGGGGCTTCCAAAAAATATCCCCAAAACCATACAGGAGATTATGACAAAAAAAGTCGAAACCTGCTCTCCAGATGAAAGAGTCGCCAAGATTTGGGGGCGTATGCTTGAGACAGATTACACGGGCATTCCTGTAGTTTCAAAGAAAGGTGAACCCATTGGGATGATAACCCGAAGGGACATACTCAAATCGGGCGTGGTGCGGAAATCTGTAGAAGATGAAAGAGCAAGTCGGCCTAATGACAGCCCAATGGTTGAAACGGTAATGTCAACTCCCACATATACTCTTTCAGAAAGCGATCCCGTCCGGCGTGCAATTGAGATGATTATTCACCATGATATAGGAAGAGTCACTGTAGTAGATGAACACGGAAAAGTATCCGGAATCGCTGACAGACAGGACCTTCTAGAAGCCATTGTCAGTGGATGGCCTGAACAAACCTCTGAAAACCGTTTTTGAAAGGAAAACTTCCAGTGAAATGGTTAAAACTGGCCAAAGAATTAATGTGAAAAAATGAAGAGCAAACTCTCACGCAAAAAGATTATAACATTAAAGATTATCATTAATAATGATTATAGATTGACAAATAAAGAAAAGCGCTCGGAAAGATTCGGGAGAAATTGTTTTCAGGTTTTGTTTTTCCAGGAGCAAACCTGGGTTTGCTGATAAATAAACTGCAGACTCCAGGGAAATTCCTGCAAACAGGAAGAGAAAAAACGGCATATGAAAAAAGCAATTAACTGCAACTCGAATTCGGTGATCCTATTGAACAAAAATACGACATTTTCGTCAGCCGAAAAAACGAAGGTTCAGGGAAAGTTAAACAAAGAGAACAGAGGAGTGCAACGAAACGATCCAAAAATGATCTGGAGCACAGGCACAATGGACATGGGTCCTCTGGATTTCAAATCCCGTATTTCGGAACACCAGGGACGTATCCTCGCCCTGGCAACAAGGAATGTAGTAACCCTTCCTCCCACTGCAACAATTATGGAAGCAATTAAAATTATGACTGAAAGGAGGTTCAGGCGTATTCCTATTACAGACGCCGGAACGCGGAGGCTGGAAGGAGTCGTTACTACCGTGGATATTATCGATTTCCTGGGAGGTGGAAAAAAGAATCTGCTTGTTGAAAACCGCTTCAAAGGTAACCTTCTTGCTGCAATAAACGAGGAAGTCCGGCAAATCATGGAAACTGATGCTGCTTACCTTCATGACCAGGCAGACTTTAAAGAAGCTGTTTCAACGATGCTTGAAAGACGGACAGGCGGGCTGCCAATAGTGAACGATGACATGCAGGTAGTTGCGATCTTTACCGAAAGGAACGCAGTCGAACTGATGGGCGGGCTCGTAACAAACAGGACTGTTGATGAATTCATGACCGGGAACGTCAAGATGGTATCAACTGATACACCTATTGGACAAGCAGCAAAAGTAATGGTAGATAACAGATTCCGAAGGCTTCCTGTAGTCAAGGATGGAATCTTCGCGGGAATGATTACTGCCTCTGATATTGTACATTTCCTTGGAAGGGGAGACGCTTTCAGCAAACTGACAACAGGAAACATTCATGAAGCGCTTGACCAGCCTGTAGGTTCTATTGTCTCAAAAGAATTGATATGGACCAGCCCGGGAACGGACATGGGAAAAGCGATGAAAATCATGCTCGAGAAAAAGATAGGTTCACTCCCGATCCTGGAAGAAGGAGTGCTGCGTGGTATAATTACAGAAAGCGATTTCCTGAGATCTTTTGAATGAATCCCAGGATAGCTAACCAAACTGGTTCGAGCTAGTCAAAATGGTCCAAACTGAATGACGTTTAATTGAAGCTTGAGCAAAACCGAGCCGAAAAACCTCCGGGCTTAATTTTTCAGAAATATCGAGAGGAAGAAAATTCTCTAACTGGATAGACCCGGAAGCAGCTCTGCACTCTGAATTTTCAGGATTTCTGAATTTTCGGGATTTCGGAGTGTAGCTGATTTTGCAATAAGAACTCTTTCATTTAGCCTGTACTTCAACAAAATATGTATTATTCCTCTAAAACTTTGGCGTCTACAGCTAAAAATTGTGAAGTTCGCATCCAATTCAAAAACTATAATTATTGATACTTATATATTGTAAAAGTGAAGGAGGTATTTCATGAATGTGGCGGACATCATGAGTTCACCTGTTTATGTCCTAAACGTAGATGAGCCCGTGTCACATGCAAGAAAACTGATGTTAAGATATAGAATCAGTACGTTGCTTGTCCTCAACGAGGGCAAGATGGTGGGAATCGTCACAAAATCAGACATCACTAACCGCCTGGCCCAGGCCGAACCCCTCTGGAGGAGGAGGCCAATAGACCAGATCCCTATCAAGTTGTTGATGACTGAATCGGTTATTACCATCTATCCCGAAGCCTCCATTTCCCAGGCAGCTGCCTTAATGCTTGAGAACGGAGTACATAATGTCCCGGTGGTAAAGAACGATATTGTAGGTGTTATCACCAGGACAGATCTCGTGCGCTATGTTGCGGAAAATCCCGAGGAAATTAAAACAAAAATCCCCAAATTAATGACTGAGGATATTGTTTCTGTTCACAGGCACCATACTATCAACCATGTAATTGACGAAATGAACAAAAATGAGATCGATAGAGTGATCGTTAAAGACGATGCTGGGAAATCTGTCGGGATTATTTCCAGGAAAAGCCTTGCCTTAAACCTCTTGACTGACTTTCAAGGTGAGCTTTCCACAAAAAGTATCAAGATGACCCGCAGGTCTTCACCTGGAGGCCAGAAAACCTACAGATACGTAAAAGAGGTACCTTTGACCGCAGAAGACATCATGGTTTCTCCGATAGTTTCCATTGATGTAAATGAAGATGTAAGTGCAGCCGCAAAAAAAATGATTGAGGAAGGAGTGACTGCCCTGCCCGTAAGTGATGGAGAAGAGATGGTGGGCATATTAAGCAGGACCGATATCATGAAAGCCATCCTCTGAGACACGGCAGAACGGAGGTACATACTGCGAAAAGAAGATAGCAATAGGCAAAGACAGTAAAGCAAGAGAAGGATGCGAAATAAAACCTGGAAAAACAGAATAAAGAAAACACGCAAAAAATTGCGGAAAATATAATTGAAAATTCTGGATACGCATGAGGTGAATTGCATGCAAGTTAAAGACATAATGGTACAGCCATACAGGATTGACAAGTCAGACACCATATCTCACGCCCTAGATCTTATGGAAAAAAAGGACACAAAACGCCTGCTGGTAGTCCACGGCGATCAGGTGCTCGGTGTACTTACCATGAGAAATCTGACAGAACAGCTCGGAACTCGAAAGAAACTGAGCAAACCTGCATCCTCTCTGCATGTTGCAACAGCCGTATCCGACAACTTTGTAAAGGTCCTGCCTGATACCGATATTAAAGATGCCCTTACCCTGATTAAAAAGAAAAGCGGCGTGCTTATTGTCACTGATAACGGGAACGCAATGGGCTGGGTAACGCCTCAGGAATTCATGAAGATAAACCGTTTCACAGGCTTTGCCGGGGAAGTAATGGAAAAAAACCCTATCATTGTCAGCCCATCGGATCGGGTGAGCCACGCCAGACATCTTATCCTTGATAAAAATGTGGGAAGGTTGCCAGTGGTTGAAAATGGAAGGCTTGTGGGTATTGTTGCAGAAGATGACATTGCCCTTGCAATGCGCTCTTTCAGGGATCTGGTAGCTGACAATCAGCAGGACTCAAGAATCAAAAATCTTCTTGTAGGAGATATTATGACCCGCAGTGTGGTCAGCGTCTATACCAATACCCCTCTATCAGAAGCAGTTCAGACCATGCTGGAACACGATGTCGGAGGTGTTCCGGTCCTTAATCTGGAGGAAGAACTTGTTGGTTTCCTGGCCCGCAGAAATATAATAAATACAATTCAGGAATGAGCTCAATCTAGAGAAAGAGAGCCAGAAAAGACTTAATTGATTGAAGAATCAAAAACAGGTAGCTAAAAATAAGGCCTGCTCTTTTGAGACAGGCCTTTTGAATTTCTTAATTCTTCTTTAGAATTATTTCTTTCGTTTAGAACGATTTCTTTCATTTAGAACGATTTCTTTCATTTAGAACGATTTCTTTCATTTAGAACGATTTCTTTCGTTTAGAATCATCGTCTCTTTTAGAACGATTTGTCTCCACCAATCAGGCCTCCCAAGATATCACTCCCAACAATACCGCTCTGTTCTTCCCGGTTACGGCGGTAAGTGGAAGCTGCGAATATCCTGTCAGCAAGGCGCGAGAAAGGCAGGCTCTGCATGTATACGGTGCCCGGACCTGTGAGGGTTGCAAGGACTACTCCTTCACCACCGAATAGGGCATTTTTAAAGTTCTTTGACCAGGTTATGTCATAGGTTACGGTTTCGGTGAAAGCTGCCACGCAGCCCGTGTCAATACGGTAAGTCTCGCCAGCTGCCAGGTCTTTTCTTATAACTGTGCCTCCGATATGGAGAAAAGCCAGGCCGTTGCCCTTTAACCTCTGGAGGATAAAACCTTCGCCGCCGAAAAACCCTGCTCCGAGTTTGCGGGTGAAAGCTACTTCCACTTCTATTCCGCGGGCAGCACAGAGAAATGAGTCTTTCTGGCAGAGGAGGCTGCCTCCGAATTTGGTGAGGTCAAGGGGAATAATCTTGCCCGGATAAGGAGCCGCAAAAGCTACATGCCCTTTTCCGGAACCTTTGTGAATAAAGCTTGTAATGAAAAAACTTTCTCCAGTAAGGGCTCGTTTAAGTCCTTTTTTCAGGCCTCCGAGGAATCCACCGCCTTCATTGCCCATGCTGGTCTGCATCTGAATTCCAGGTCCCATGTATGCCATAGCCCCAGCTTCTGCCTGAACGGCTTCGTCCTGATCAAGTTCAATTTCAACGATCTGCATATCGTCGCCGATAATCTTGTAGTCGATTTCATCTGCCATTTTATATTCTCCAATCTTTTTTGCAAACTTAGATTATCACAGATTAGAGACCAAATACTTAAAAAGATTTTTAATGGACTGAACTATCCCTTAACTTATTCTCTGAAAAACGGGTTATTTTGAAGACATGTCTGATATTCTGAAGACATTCCTGAGAATGATAACTTATTTTAAGCCTGAAAATAGATAAATAAATATGAGTAAAGAGGGGAATGAGGAAATAGATCCTGAATTTGTAGCTCGACTTGCCAGTTTCCTGGGGTTTGGTAAGGAGAGGGTTCATCACCTTTTTGAGAAGAATTATCTTGCCCGAAACTGGGGAAAGTATGAGTATTTGCTCCGCTTCGACAAGGAAATTTCCCATATCGAAAGGGGAACAGTACTTTATGAGAAAGACGGTTCTTTCGAAATAATTATGGGTTTTCCGAAGATCCGGAGAGCTATGGTGCTGGATCCTACGCTTAAAAAGCACTTCGAAGGGCTTGAAAATGTAGCTGTGGAAGAGAAAATGAACGGATACAATGTCCGCGTAGCAGTTGCAAAAGAGGAGATACTTGCAATTACCCGGAGCGGATATATTTGTCCTTATACGACCCAAAAGGCAAAAGAGAAACTGAACCTGAAATTTTTTGACGATTTCCCTGAATTCGTACTCTATGGAGAAATGATAGGCCCTGACAATCCTTATGTCCCAAAAGATATCTATGGTATCGAGTCGGTAGAGTTTTACATCTTCGATATTCGGGAGAAAAACAGCGGTAAGCCTCTTCCAATAAACAGGAAGCAGGAAATTCTGGAAAAATACGGTTTTTTCCAGGTCAGGTTCTTCAAGGAAATTTCCCTGGAAACTGCCCCTGAAGAAATAGGAAAAATCATCCAGGGACTGGGAGAAAAAGAGCATGAAGGTGTCGTAATAAAGGATCCCGAAATGGTTCTTTCCCCATTAAAGTATACCTCTTCCCAGAGTAATTGCTCGGATCTCAAGCATGCCTTTAAGTTCTATAATGAGACCGGCAGAGACTATATGCTTTCCCGGATTGTCAGAGAGGGGTTCCAGACAGTTGAATGGAACGAAAACGAGGCCGAATTCGAAAAACGCTGCATGCAGCTGGGGGAAAGCATACTAGATCCTCTCAGGGAATCCATCATAAGTGTAAAAAATGGCCAGCGTCTCTATGAAGAGGCAAGGATCCGGGTAAGGAATTTAAAAACTGCAGCAGATTTCGAGGATTATCTTAAAAGACTGGGGATCGATGCAATTTTTGAAGAGCCTCAATCTGTCGGAGAAGAGTATCTGATAATTATAAGAAAACTCAACAAAAGTACCAGTGATAAAACTCAGGCAATCTGGCAGGGTGAACCCTGGTAATTATTCCTTGCAAGAATGGGCTTCAGGGTTTGAATTTTGAAGAGCCCTTATTAGAATGTTTCGAAAAGAAATATATTACAGTATAATTAATACCAGTTCAGATTCATTAATACCAGTTCAGATTCATTAATACCAGTTCAGATTCCGGAAATTCAAAAAGTATCACAAAACTGAATTTGCTTTATTCAGAGTAACTCGAATTTAAACAATCTTTAAACGTAGAAATTAGAAGGGACCCACTATGACAAACCTTGCAATCATCGGGACGGAAAAAAGTGGAAGAACCTCTCTTGCCGCAAACCTCGGGAAAAAGGGGACATCTTCCGACATAACCATGTATAATAACGATAAAGAGAGCCGAAAAATGGTTTTTGTGGACCCTCAAGGTTATCCCAAAGCCTTAAAATCCCTTGTTACAGCACTGAATATCTCAGAGATGGCAATCCTCTGCATTCCTCCTGATGGCCTGGATAGGGAGAATCCTGCAAGTGTTCACACAGGGGAATGCATTGTTGCCCTAGACCTGTTAGGCTTTAAGCACGGGATAATTGCCCTGACAAGGTCCGACAGTACCCACATGCATGCAGTTGATGATCTGAAAAAGAAAATAAAACTAATGACTGCAGGCACTTCTCTCCAGGACTGGGAATGCATTTCCCTGAATACTAACAAAAGTGCAAAAAATCCCTTTGAAGGCGTCGAAGATCTCAAAGCCAGAATTAATGAAATCTCCGAAAAAATCGAAGCTGAGCAGGCTGAATTGAATAAGCTGCCCACAAGAGTGTTTATAGACCATGCCTTCAATGTCACTGGAAAAGGCTGTGTTGTTCTTGGAGTTGTTAAGCAGGGAATTTCAAAAGACAAAGATAAGACCAAAATTTTCCCTCTGGACAGGGACATTGAGATTCGTTCCATTCAGAGCCACGATGTGGATATCGAGAGTGCGCCTACAGGTACGAGAGTTGGGATGCGCCTTAAAAACGTTCAGGCCAAGGATATAGAAAGGGGATTTATCATTTCCGATAAGGAGATCGTAAGCACTGACTACACCTTGGAATGTACTCTCTCAAAATTCACAAGGGCAATTGAAAACTTAAGTGTGCTTCATCTCTTCGTTGGCCTGCAGTCCGAACCTGTGCGTGTGGAAAAGATTCTGGTCGACGGGCAGGAAGTCAAAGAAGCGAAGCCTGGCAGTACCTGCTTGCTGGAACTCTCAGGCAACAAAAAAGTAGCTTACAGCAAAGAGGACCGCTTCCTGCTGGCAAACCTTGATCTGACACAGCGCTTTGCAGCTTATGGTTTTTCGAAGTAAGTTTCACATTGATTTAAAAAGAAAACAATTTTCAAGAAGCCTCAGAAACGGAATTATTTTAAGGGAATAGCATATGGAAAACGACTCCGGAAAAAATGAAAGCATATGTGAAGACGGAAACGGCAGAGTTAGAGACAGGGTTCTTTATGGAAATGTCTTCCACAGAAATATCTGCTGGCAACGCTCTTACCAGAGGCCGGAAGGTGAGGAGATTATAATGGCACTATATGGTAGCCTCAGAGATGGTCTCTATAATAACCGGCGTTTTGACCTGCAGAACAGGTCAGAATTCCTGGGAACAACAAAAGTAAGAGGATATGCCCTTTATTCTCTGGGCCCCTACCCTGGCGTTTACCCTTCGGAAAGTTCCTCTGTCGTAGCTGAAGTGCGCAGGTTCTCAGGAAAACAGCAGCTTGAAGTCGCGAAATCAATTGATTATATGGAACTCTTCGGAGGATACCACAGAGAATACGTGGACCTTGAAATAGACGAACAGAAGATCAGAGGCTTCATCTATGTTTATGACGAAAAGCCAGAAACGGAAAAAATCGAGCATGGAGACTGGGTATATTACCTGAGAGAAAATGAGAAGGGCTGAAAGAAAATGTAGAGCTTTCTTTTACAAATTCCTTAAAAACTCTAGGCTTTCAATTCCCTCTTCGACAGAGCTCATTTCTGTGACAAAGATTCCCTTATAATCCGAAAGCTTTCCCATAACCTGTTTCCAGTTTATCGTACCTTTTCCCAGGGGAAGATGTTCGTCTTTTTTGCCCATGTTATCGTGAATATGGATATGTGAAATTCTTTCTGTCAGGAGATCTAGAAAATCGTCAACAAGCCCAACAGTATTTGCATGCCCTACATCGAAGGTGAAACCGACATTATGACTTCCAATTGAATCAAGCATTTCAAGCATTTCGTCGGGATATTTTCCGAAGATCTTCGGCATGTCGGGCATATTCTCAACAGCAATGAGAATTCCGAAATCCGCTGCAAAATCGCAGATTTCTTGGAGAGAGGCAAGGTTAGTAAAATAGGCTTCTTGAGGAACCTGCACGCCATAAGGAGAAAGATATCCAGGGTGTATTACTGCCAGATTGACATAGTTAGAAGCTAGAGTCAGGTAGTGTTTCATCTGTCTGAGAACGTCTGCCCTTATTGAGTTATTCAGACCTGCCAGATTCATATCCGAGAAAGGCAGGTGCAGGGTCAGTTCAAGGCCAGTGGTCTCATTGATTGTTTTCAAATTCTGGATGTTTCTGCTGTTCAAGCACTGGGACCCTTCCTGTACGATTTCCCAACCTGTATACCCATGGTCTTCGAGCGTGTAAGCCCATTTGAAAGGGTCTTCAACGACTGAACGCGACGAATAGCTGATTCTGTGCAACTGCATGACGAAAATTCATTCCTTATCATTTGTTAATATAGATTTGTTGGTGCGTATCAAGATATATTTAACTGAATTCGGTTAATTGAACTCAATTAGCTCGACCAAGTAACTGAATCAGGTTAGCTGAACTAAGTAACTGAATCAGGTTAACTCAATAAGATTAGCTGAACAAGTAACTGAACTCTGGTTAATTTAACGAGCTCTTTTAATGGATTTCAACAGAAAATTCAAGGTTTTTTAGAACATTAAAACCTTAAAAAGCTTCAACCCTTCTCTACGTAATCCATTTCCACTTCAATGACAGGTTTCCCTTCTTCAGTAAGAGGCAAAATCCATTCAAAAAGCCTTTCCATTTCTTCCTTAGAGTCAGCCCTGATTGCGATTTCAATGGACCCAAGAGACTCTTCTTGAGCAGGGATACTGGGAATTCCGACAAAGGCAGCCTGTTTATTGAGCAAAAAGCGGACTGAAAGCCCATCACTTGATAAGCCTTTACCAAAAGCTTTGTTCCGGACACTATCTATGATCTCTTCTCTTCGAATCAGCCCATGCAGAGTTAGCAGAAGGTCAATTCCTCCTTCCCCCGAGAGAAGAAGAGAGGGAAGAACTCCTGCCTCAGCTTCAGTGGCTTCAATAGCCTTTTTTTCGAGTGTTATGCCAATAAACAGGGATGAAATTGCTCTGATAACTTTTTCCAGGTTTTCGGTCGGATATACAGCTGCTGACACCTTAACGTGTATCATAAGTTTACTCCAGTAAATTTAAAAAGAGTTATTTCAGGAATTAATTCTAAGACTTATTTTAAACTATTCTAAGACTTATTTTAAACTATTCTAAGACTTATTTTAAACTATTCTAAGACTTATTTTAAGATTTATCCCATGATTTATTTAATTTCCATTTAATTTTCATTTAATTATTATTTATTTAATTTTTATTTGATTTTTATTTGATTTTTATTTGATTTTTATTTGATTTTTATTTGATTTATTCAAAGAATCATTTTGTATAATATTCTCAAAAAAATTATTTTTTTGAATCTGTCTTTTAAGGCTGTTGTGCCGGATTTGCTCCTAAGTAGTTGCTTAAAACATCAACAACGTCCTTTTTGAAAGTCTCCAGGGTGAAATTGTTCTCAATTTCGACATTGGATGCTTCTATAGCTTCTCCCATGCCCCAGCCAAGTTCCCGCTCGTCCCGGCGGCGGAGCCCTTCTATGCTGTTCATATCGTCACTTCTGCCTCGCTTCTGAACTCTGGAAAAGCGGATTTCGATAGGAGCATAAATAGAAATCAGGACAAAACCTTCTCCGAATTCTCGCCTGAAACACTCAACTTCAGCGATTCCACGTACTCCGTCCACGACCACAAGTTCGGAGCCTGTTTTCCTGATCTGAGAAACACAGCGTATGGCGACTGCGTCCATACCCTCGCATTTGCGAAGCTCTGTTGCAACCATTCCGGTATTGGAATCGTTGGGTTCAAGCCCACGCCTCAAGACTTCCCTCCGGATCACATCACCCATAATAATAACGGGAATGCCCATCTCAGCGGCAATTCTGGCAGCTTCTGATTTTCCAGATGCTGGCATGCCTACGAATGCTATTATTTTCATCAAAAATTACCTTTTAAACTTGAATCATAGACTTGAATCATAGACTTGAATCATAGACTTGAATCATAGATTTGAATCATAGATTTGAATCATAGATTTGAATTACAGATTTGAATCATTAGATTTCAATTGTAATATAAATTAAAAACTCAATTTAATAAACTTTGATCATAAACCTTAGTGGAAACTTGAATAATAGCTTAAATAGTAACTCAAATAACAGCTTAAATAATATAACCTGCACGTTAACCTATGAATATGATACGATCCTAGTCAAACCACAGGATCATATATATTATTTCCTGAAAACTGGTACTTGAAGTAATTAAAAAATAGCAAACCAGATAAAGGAAAAGGAAAAAAGACAGGGAAAGACGAAAGGCAAAAAGGGAAAAAAGGCAAGTAAAAACCAGAGATAGTACAATGGGAGGGCTTCAACCCTCATGAAAACATCTTGTTGAAAACTGAAGCCTTAAAATCCACCAGCGGTTTGAGCCTGTAATCTTCAAGAAGTACCTTGCGAGTGCTTTCTACTGGAACGCTCAGGGAAATTTCTTTTGTCCGGCCATAACGACCTTTGCTTACGACCACTGCGTTGACTATTCCCAGCATATCAAGTTCGGACATCAGGTCAGTAACCCTGCGCTGGGTAAGGATATCCACATCAATGTGATGGCAGAGCTGGCGGTAGACATTGTACATCTCACCGGTTGTGACATTTTTGCCTTCTCTGCCTCTATTTCGTAGAAGAATAATACTATATAGTACGAGTTTGGACTGAGTAGGGAGGGTTCTTACTACTTCTACCACGCGGTCGATTTCGATCTTTTCTTGAGCGCGCCTCACATGCTCTTCAAGAACCTGGGGCTGATTTTCTCTTTCTGCAATTTCCCCTGAAACCCTGAGAAGGTCAAGTGCACGGCGGGCATCGCCGTGTTCCTGGGCTGCAAAAGCAGCACATAGGGGAATTACCATTTCACCCAGTACTCCGTCGTTGTAAGCCATTTTTGCCCTTTGCTTCAGGATATCGCTGATCTGTTCAGCATCATAAGGTGGAAAAATCAGTTCTTCTTCACCCAGGGAACTTTTAACCCTTGGGTCCAGAAACTCGGTGAATTTTAAATCGTTTGAAACCCCGATCATGCTTACTTTAGCTTTCCGAAGGTCTGTGTTGATTCTCGAAAGATTATAGAGTACATCATCGCCTTTTTTGATCAGCTTATCGATTTCATCCAGAATTATGATAATGACCTGCTCTCTGGAATCAATTGCTTCCTTGAATTTCATGAAGACCTGATCAGTCGGCCAACCGGTCATAGGAACCTCTTCTTCGAAATGCCTGGCAAGGTTTGCAAGAAGCCGGTACTGCGTATCGATTACTTCACAATTGATATAGACAACAGAGCAAAAAAGTGATTTGTCTTCACTTACCCTTTCAAGTTCTTTTCCCACATACCGGGTCACCGCAGTCTTTCCTGTTCCTGTTTTTCCATAAATCAGCACATTGGAAGGAGTCTCTCCCCTGAGTGCGGAAACTAGGATTGTTGCAAGGCTGTTGATTTGTTCATTCCTGTGCAGCAAAAGGTCAGGCGTGTAAGAAGGCCGAAGAACTTCTTTGTTTTTAAAAATTGATTTTCCATCAAGTAATTTTTCGAATAAGCCGTCTAATGATTGAGCTTTTATCATGAATGACCCTCTATAAAAACTGATAATTCAAGAATGCAATGGGTTAAGACAGTTGATATACTCTTAGCGCAGATAATAAATATATCCAATTCGTATTATATATTCAATAGTATGAATGTATGAAATTAATTTATAAATTAATTATAATGTATGTAATTAATTTATAAAGTAGATAAACCATACAATATATTTTTTCCAATTATACTCTCAATTATTGTTATAAATTTAAGTAATTGAAAATCCTGTTAGGAGTTTGTTTTTAGGGAGCTGTGTTACTATGTTTTTCAAGCTTTTTTTTCAAGCTTTCAGCTGCAGGACAAACCTGCAGATTTTTAAACTTTTAAAGTGTTTTAAGCGCTTTTTTAGCGTTTACCTGTAGCATGAAGCCAGGGGAAATTCAGGCTATCGTAAGCTCCCAACGTTTTTTAAATGATTGTGAATATGGGGGATATTGGAAAGAAGACATGATTTTTTCCAAAACTTGAGCTAAAGTTTACTTTAGGATTTTTGAAATTTCAATTCATTATTCTTTGTACTTTTTATGAGAAACCTGTGAACTCCTTCTCATGGAGAGAAAGGGATAGAAGATACATGTCTCTTATAGTTAATGCCTGAAATTCTTATTCTCTACAAATCACTTCTTAAATGTAGGGGCAAGTCTCACATGCTGGAGAGCATTTCTAAAGCCCCGATAAAACCTATATTCCGGATCTTCTTTAGTCAAAATTTTAGATGAAATTGGTATATAAGCAAGTAATTTTAAGTTACATTTGCAGTAGATGCAATGGAAGTACACCGTATTAATTGTTATGGTAAAGACCCCTTTATTTCCACTGGAAATTACTTTTGCCTTAAATATCTGCCAGGGAAATCAATATATGAGGGCGCATTCTTTTTAAAACAAAATATTAAGGATTCCAGAACCAATGAAGGTCAAATTTAAATCCCTCTTTTCGCATGGAAGATAGTACAAAAATTATTGGCTTTTTTACTTAAACTTAAAGAATAAAAATTTTTGTATAAAAACGGACCGCTTATGCGGCAATTTCAGTTTTTACTTTGATTATTTCAAATCCAATATGTTACTGTACAATTGTACTCGGTACATTCTCTACAATCTTTACAATCATATAATCTTTACAATCATACAATCTTTACAATCATACAATCTGTATAATCATACAATCTGTATAATCATACAATCTATATAATCATATAATTTGTTCATATAATTTGTACAATTATACAATCTGCACAATTAGACATAGTAAGATGGGATAAGATTTAGGTAAACTTCAAAGTATTTTCTATCAAGAGAATCTCGTTGAATACTTCCTATTCTGATCCATTTTTATGGGGGTTTTATTATTGAAAGTTTTAACAAACTGGTGGTTTAGCTAATTATCTCCGAAGCTGCGTAAAAAAACAGATTAAAAAGGTGTAAACGATGTTAAAGGACAAAAAGGAGATAAACGAAAGAAAACGAAAAAACAAAAGAGAATCAAGGAAAAGAAAATGAAAGAGGGTATGAGAAAAATTAAGGAAGAAAGAAATCAAGGAAATGAAGAATCAAGGAAATGAAGAATCAAGGAAATGAGAAAAATGAAAGAGATGAAAGAACATGAGAACAATTAAGAAAATGGAAAGAAATGAAGAGTTTAAGGGGAAGACCCCTTTATTTCCATTGGAAAGTTTATATAACCCCCGGACCCCATGATTTCCACAGAAGAGAGTTTAAGGTCCTATACAGCAAAATAAAACTTTGTTTTATTTAGTTTAAAGCAAAATACTGTTGTTTAGTTATAAAATTAATAGTATATATAGGTTAGTATAATAAAACATAATTTATAGAAAATTTTCAGACAAATTTAATTGTAAAATTTCTTGGATAAATTTTCTGGGAATTCCCGAGAAATTTCATTTAGAAATTCAATCTAAATCCTGTTATTTTAGTGTTAAAACTAAATTTTAGTTTTTTTATTATTTTTAAAATTATTGATATATCTGGAAAATTCACTTTCCCTAGAATCACGGAAACCCCTCCAGTGGAAATATAGGGGTCTCTCTCCGCTCAAGACATTGTTACGATTGCAATACCCTTCCGTTCCCGTTTTTAATAAAATCTACAATAAGAAAACATGAAATTCGTATTTTGCTTCCTATTTTCATTTCTTTTTCAACGAACTAAATTCCCTATCTTCTTCATTTTTTCTACTACTAAATTTCTCATTTTTTTTATCTATTTTTCTTCGATTTTTTAGTAAAAATTCTCTGAGCACTTACTCACTCTGCGAGTGTTCACATATTTTTTCTTGTGATCTCTTTTGTAACAATCTCTTTTTGTAACATTATGTCATTCGGATAAGTTGGACCAAGTCAATTGTAATTTACTTCAATTGTAACTTATGTCTATTGTAATTTCTTTGGGCACCATAAAGAGTGTATTAAGCAATTTTATGGTTATATTCCATAAGTCTTTTAAATAAAACTGGTTTTACCTTATCTATATGAATGAGCAGGGTCTTTCTGAAAAAGAAATATTTTCCTATCTGGAAAATGTAAAGTCAGAAGATACGGACTACTACAGGGTTTTAAGTTCAATGTGCACTCACCCTCATAAAATCGCGGTTGAGGCTCACAAGCTCTTTATTGAGTCTAACCTGGGCGACCTTGGACTTTTTGCAGGTGCCCACAGGCTTGAAAAAGAAGTGATAAAGATGCTTGGGGAACTTCTTCATGCTCCGTCTATCGAAACTTCTTCAGGAGAGTTATATAAGAGTTCGGTCTGCGGTTACCTTACGACAGGGGGTACCGAATCTAACATACAGGCTGTCAGGTGCATGAAAAACATCGTAACTGCGGAAAAGAAAGAGTTAGGGAAAATTCCCAATATAGTTATTCCGGAATCAGCTCATTTTTCATTTGACAAGGTCGCTGATATGATGGGTATCGAAGTTAAAAGAGCCTTTCTAGACTCTGAGTTCAAAGTGGACCCTGTCTCTGTGGAGAGCCTGATAGATGAAAATACCATCGGGCTTGTAGGAATTGCAGGAAACACGGAATTTGGACAGGTAGATCCTGTTGAGAAACTCGCAAAACTTGCTCTTGAACATAAACTATTCCTTCACATCGATGCAGCTTTTGGAGGCTTTGTGATCCCGTTCCTTGAAAATCCATATCCTTTCGATTTCAAAGTCCAAGGCGTTACATCCATCGCAATAGATCCCCATAAGATGGGCCTTTCCACAATCCCATCAGGTGCCCTGCTGTTCAGGTCTCCTTCTTTCCTGGATTCTCTTAAGGTGAATACTCCATACCTTACCACAAAGGCGCAGTTTACTCTCACAGGCACCCGCAGCGGGGCTTCAGCTGCTGCTACATATGCCGTAATGAAACATCTAGGCCGTGAAGGATATGTAAAAAATGTACAATATTGTATGCAGCTTACAGCAAAACTGGTCGAGGAAGCTAGAAAACTCGGTTTTGAACCTCTGCTCGAACCTGTAATGAATGTAGTTGCCCTGAGAGTTCCAAGCCCTGACCTTGTCCGGGAACAGCTTCTCAGGAAGTACGGCTGGAACGTCTCAATTACCCGTACCCCCAGATCTCTCCGCCTGGTTCTGATGCCTCACAATACAGCCCGAGACGTCGAAGAATTTATCCAGGATCTAAAAAAAGTAACAGTAGAATTTTAAAACCATTAATTAGAAACTTTAAAACCATTAATTATCTTATTCAACCTTATATTTCCCTTATATTTCCCTTATATTTCCCTTATATTATCCTTATATTTCCCTTATATTTCCCTTATATTTCCCTTATATTTCCCTTATATTTCCTTTGCATCTATCTAACACTTACCTTCATTTTTCTCTCTAAGTATTTTTTCTAAACTTATTAGTTTGTTAATCACGCACAAACAAATATCTATAATATAATTGCCAAATAGCATATTGGGTCAGTTATTTTTATGGGGATAAATTGTGAGGGTAACTTTATGATTAGAACTAACGAAAAGTTCCAATTTGCCAATAAGTAAAAACGATAAATAACAGCAAGTAATACAATTTGCAGTACTAAGGATTGGGCGTTTAAGGTTGAGATCTCATGTTAAGGTTTATAACTTAAAAATTCATAATTTAATAAAGATATAATAAGCAAGGAGTTTTTTGAAATTCAAATTTACCGTTTTATCACGTACATAATATTATAGAAATGAGGATGGGGGTATTTACTTAATGAAGTCGTCATTGAAAATAGGAAGTGTAATGGGTATACCTATCAAACTGCACATAACTTTTCTTCTGATACTGCCCATTTTTGCTTATGTGTTTGCGATCAACCCGCAGCCATTTGGTTTTGAGGGAGTTGAACCGTCGACCACGAGGTATGCACTTTCAGCCCTTACAGCCATTCTGCTTTTTGCTTCAATTCTATTACATGAACTTGCACACTCATATATGGCAAGGCGTTACGGGGTCAATATTGAGAGCATTACTCTCTTCCTTTTTGGAGGAGTGTCGGCTATGGAAGAGATGCCCAGGAAACCCGGACAGGAAGCAAAAATGGCATTTGCCGGACCTTTTACGAGCCTCGTAATAGGCTCGATTTGCCTCTTTATATATGGAAATTTTATTTATCCTAACCCTTCACTTTCTCAAAACCCTGTATACCTTACTCTCTGGATTCTTGGAGCCATGAACCTCATACTCGGGATCTTTAACCTACTGCCCGCTTTTCCAATGGATGGAGGCAGGGTACTCCGTTCTCTCTATGCAAGAAGAATGTCTTATGTGAAAGCTACCCAGAGTGCAGCAGCCGTTGGAAAATTTTTTGCCATTCTCATGGCGATTTTCGGAATTCTTGTAAGGAATCTCTGGTTCCCTCTGATCGCGCTCTTTATTTATGTCGGCGCATCTGAAGAGGAACGTTCTACTCGCGCCGAGGTAACTCTCGAAAATATCCTGGTCAGGGATATTATGACGAAGAATGTAGTTTCCGTTAATCCTTCCATGAGTGTTGAAGACCTGGTTCAGTTTATGTTTGAGAAAAAACACATGGGGTATCCTGTAATGGATGGAAATAGCCTGAGAGGGATCGTAACCTTTACCGATATCCAGCGTGTTCCATATCTTGAACGTCCTGTGGCTCTGGTCTCGGATATCATGACCAAAGATGTCATATCCGTACCTCCGGATGCACAGGCCAGCGATGTCCTTAAATTGGTTTCCTCCAAGAACATAGGAAGGGTTATTGTCATTGATAACGGTGCGGTTGTAGGAATCCTTTCAAGAACAGATCTTGTACGGATTCTGAAACTCAGGTCAGAGTAATATTCTGAATGCCTCCTGCATCAAAAGAGATTTCTCAAAGGAAGTTTCTCAAAGGAAGTTTATCCAAACAAGTTTATCAAAAGATATTTTTACCAAAAGACACTACTTTAGTAAGTTTTTTATGAATAAGGATACTTATGGAAATGTATAAGTCTATGTAGTATTATATAAAATGGGGGTTATAGAAGTAGTGATGAAAATTCTAAAGGCAGGAAAATATAAATCTCTGGCAGGTAATTGACACTAGTTAATTACTGCTTGTAGCTAAGTTCTTTATAGCTAAGTTATTTTGTATCTAAGTTATAGCTAATTCTTTGTAGCTAAGTTCTTTATAGCTAAGTTATTTTGTAGCTTGGTTATTTTATGTGGAGAGCTTAATTATTCATGCGATTGCGATTAAATACAATCCTTCAAGTGATGTATTCTCATTCATCACTTCTCATTCGTCGCAGCAGAGAGATTAACAATGGACAAACCTGAAATTACAGATTCTCAGGACAAGGACCCTGACTATAGTTTTCATAGTTCATCTCAGGAGTCAATATATTCTATGGACAAACTTGTGACAGAATCCGCAGAAAATTCCATTTCTGTCGGAAAGTCTAAACTTTTTGATTCTTCAATTAACATGGCAGAGGAAGGTAAAGTCTCTGTGCCGGCATCCGAAATAGATTCCGGCGAGATTGAAGCAAAGCTCGATATAAGTTCCGAACTTATTCCTGAGTCAATCTCAATCCCTTTATCTTCGCAATCTCCAGACGGGAACCAGGCCGAATGCCAGCCTTCAAAAATAGTGCTCATAGGTACAGCCCATGTTTCGGAAAAGAGTGTCGCCGAGGTTAAGGCTACTATCAGAAATCTGAAGCCAGATATTGTAGCCGTCGAACTCTGCAGGGGACGCTATGACAATATGAAGGGAAATGTGCAGGAAAGTCAGGTTCCTATCAAGGAAATTCTTTCTGAAGGAAAAATCTCCTACTACGTTATTCAGTGGCTGCTTGCCTATATGCAGAAAAAAATCGGCGATGATATGGGCGTAAAACCCGGCGCTGAGATGCTTTCTGCGATCGAGGAAGCCGAGTCTACCGGGGCTAAAGTTGCCTTAATTGACCGGGACATCCAGGTTACGCTTCAGCGCTTCTGGGGAAAGATGAAATTCCTGGAAAAAATCAAGATGATTGGCTCCCTGCTAGGTGGTCTCATAGGAATCGGGAAAGGAACTGAGATCGATATCGATGAAATCACAGAGCAGGACGTTGTGACCGCCCTTGTAAGTGAACTCAGGGGTTTTGCCCCGACTGCGGCTGAGGTTCTCATTGATGAACGGGACGCGTATCTTGCAGGAAACATCCTCAAGGTCGCTGCAGGCGGAAACAAAACTGTCGTTGTGGTGATTGGAGCTGGGCACAAACCTGGAATAATTAATTATCTAAAAAATCCGAAAAGTGTTCCCTCCCTGAATACTCTTATGGAGATTCCGAAGAAACGCATCGGCATTGGCAAAGTTATAGGCTTTGGTTTTGTCGGCCTTATAGCTGCATTCTTTTTGCTACTGCTTCTTTCCGGCGTTCCGCTGAAACTTCTTTTAATAGCTTTCGGGTGGTGGTTCATTATCACCGGGACCCTGAGCGCAGCCGGCACTCTGCTCGCAGGCGGCCATCCTTACTCAGTTTTGACTGCCTTTTCTGTTGCCTGGCTAACCACCCTGCACCCTCTGATTGCCGCAGGCTGGTTTGCTGGTCTGGTAGAAGCAAGGCAGCGAAATCCTACTACTGCAGACATAAAAGCCCTTGCAGGGATAGAAACCTTCAGGGAAATGTTCAAAAACAAATTCATGCGAGTCCTTCTTGTCGCAAGCTTCGCAAATATAGGAGCCATGACAGGGACTTTTGTTGGAGCTTATGTCATGATGCAGGTTACTGGCCTTGACCCGAGGGATATTCTCCTTGCCGGCTTCAATGCAATTGGACTCTAAAGACTCTGACATCCCTGATATACCTAACATCCCTGATTCCCTGTATAGCTCTGAAACAATCAGGCACCTGATTCTCTCTTTAATATAGTTTCGAAAAACCAGCCAGGGAAGCCAATCTTCCCCTTTTTTGGCATCTCTTCTTTATTAGCCTTTCCGTTTTTCTGTCCTTTTTCTTACTCTATCTTTACTCTGTGAAAGAGAAATTATAAACGAGAAATTGTAAAAGAGAAATTGTAAAAGAGAAATTGTAAAAGAGAAATTGTAAACGAGAAATTGTAAACGAGAAATTGTAAAAGAAAAGCAAAAAAAAGCAAAAAAAAAGCAAAAAAAAAGAAAAAGAAAATGTAAAAGATTTAGAGCTCAGAAGAGCTCGTGTAATTTGAACTGATATTTTCCGAGTTTTCCGCCGTAGTTTCCTGCGGAGATTTTCTTAATACCTGGGACAGTTACAGCGGCTTTGATTCCTGCTTTCATGGCAGCTTTTATACACTCTTCATCAAGCCCATTGATAACTATCTCATAAACAGCGTTGACATCTGCCGGGATTTCAGTGTTCTCAACCTTATCCTTTATGGAGGGGCAGAATTTTTCATTAGCAGTAGCTTTCAGGAATTTGTATTTGTTTGCTCCGGATTTGGATCCGCTAGCTACAATGCCGCCAGGGAAGGGGGTAATTGTGCCTTCAAGCTCTGCAATTGCATCAACAGCAGCTTCGGCTGCGGTCAGGGCACTCATCTGGGAGTCCCCGAAGATGAAGAAGTTTCCGCCTGCAATTCCTGCTACAGCTCCTACGTTTTCTTCGGTCTGGAAATCCCCTTCCATAATTGGGATCTTATATACCTTGCGGCCTGCTATCTGGGTTTCGGATTCCATACCGTCTGCGAAGAATTTGAGTTTAAAGCCTACATTAAACTGTTTTTCAGCTTCAGGAAGCCCGTTGAAGACTGCAGTTGTAGGGGCAGTAAGTACACACTGTCCAATCCTTTCAAGCAGTTGCTCTTCCAGGGCTTCGTATTTGAAAGTACAGATCTGGATGTAAACACCAGGCCTTCCGTCAGGGGTCTCGCTGGGGCTCGCTAACCTTTCAATTCCTGCTTCTGCGGGACACATTATAACGGATGTCGCAAAACCTGTAGCTTCAGTAGCTGCCACAAGGGCCCAGCGCCTGGTAACGGCTGTTATCAGCACCCGCGCAATCTTGATCGGAAACGCTTCTGCATATGTATCTTCGATTTCTACTCCATTGATTTCTATAAAAATCCCTCATTTGTTTGTTATTGTTATCTGGAGATTAGTTTACGAATATTCAGGTTTGATCTGTCCTTGCAATTAGTTTATGAATATTCAGGTTTGATCTTTCCTGCTTTTCCGCTTTCTATAATCTTTCAGAATCTTCCAGATACCTTACAGAATAACATAGAATATAGTACTTACTCAAAGTGTAATTCAAAGTGTTACTTAACCTCAGACATACACTTAAAGTTTTATGCTACTTTTATTTTTTTCCGTTTTATAATGGGTTGATAACGTCAATTATAATATTTATATCAAATATATAATTTTTCAGAGAAAAGGTAGAGAACCAAAAATTAGCTATCCGGTAAGTTCCAAAAATATCTATCAGGAGCTAAATAATAACTAAACAGTTAAAAAGGCAAAAACAGGTCTATTCCCATTCAGATTATTTTATCTCCTCTCAAAATAGTTCTTACGAGGAGGTCGCCAGTAGAGGTATCAAGGGTAATCGTGCGCCCGTAATTTTTTCCCGTGTCCTCGGCTACGACTGGTATTTCAAGGTTTTTCAGGGTACTTCTGGCCCATTCTATATTTCTTTCACCTATATTCATGTGCTTGTTTTCAAACATATGGGCTCCTCCTACAAGTTTTGCTTCAAGCTTTTTTCTTGAAGAGCCTCTTTTCACTATCTCCTCTGCAAGATACTCTATTCCGGAATCTGTAAATTTTAAAGGGTTATCCTTTATCCGTGCATTATTTATACTTGGAAGCGTTGCATGGACAAGCCCTCCTATTTTCTCCCGCCTGTCATAAAGTGTTATACCTACACATGAGCCCAATCCTAAGGTTTTAATTTTTACCGGACTCCTGGCTAATGCGCAATCTCCTATGCCCACTATAACTGTGCCTGAGTCGGTCAACTTAAAAAACCTCCCTGATTTGGAAATCTCCCTAATCCAGAGATTTCCTTGGTTTAGAAATCTTCCTAATCCAGAGATTTCCTTGGTTTAAAAATCTCCCTGATCCAGAGATTTCCTTGGTTTAGAAATCTCCCTAATTTAAAAATCTCTTTCAATTCCTTTGATAAGGTTTTTGGCGAAGCATTTCGTTAATCCTTTTTAAGAGGTGATCCAGAGAAGCAGGATCCAATAAAGTCAGGACGTTTCCGTAAACTTTCTCTTCTTTTATGATAAACTCCGCATCAAGCATGAGAGCAAAATCAGTTTTGCAACTCATTTCCGTGAGTACGGAGTTCAGGATAGAGCCGAACATGTCATAAACCATATAAGGCGTTGATATCAAGATATTGAGGTCCAAAAATTTTGCAAGGGCAGTTACATAAGTTCTTCCCAGAATATGGCTGACTTCCTCCATTAGAGAATTATTCATGGCGTCAATCAGGTTTTTTCCTTCTTCACATGAAAGGATCAGGGAGAGGCTCCTTACACTTTTTTTGGGAAAGAAGATCAGTATATACCCTTTCAGATCCTCTTCAATGTGCATGAGTGCCCCCAGAACCGGGGATTCCGAAACACCTGTTATTTTCGGTATGTTTTCAATTAGCTCAAATTTCACAGCCAGGACCCTTGTACAGACAAGGCTATTTGTTAGCTCATAGAGATAAGTTGCCGAATTCCCTATCCCGATATTTCCAAGTTCTTTCAGGGCCTCATATTCGTATTCATTTAAGTTCATGAGGTTCTTGATCTCTTCCATAAATATCCCTTGAAATTTCTTTTATATACAGGCGTTCTCTTGTATTGTAAGGCTTAAAAAGGCCGGGAGCGGTCCCCAGCAGTGTTTCTGACTTTCCTATTGCAAAAAAGCCTCCTTTTTCCAGGGCTTGATAAAAATTAAGCTGCAATTGCTCTTGAATTTCCTTTTTAAAATATATCATTACATTTCGGCAGATAATAATATCAAAATGATTCATTTTGGGATCTGATATCAGGTCGTGATGCGTGAAATGCGTTATATTCCTCAACTCGTCGATTACCTGATATACTTCTCCCTGCTTCAAGAAATATTGCCCCTTAATGCCCGCATCAACATTTTTAAGCGAATTTTCACTATAAATGCCCTTCCTGCCTTTTTCAAGGCTTTGGGCATCAATATCCGTACCTATTATTCTTATCCTATACTTATTAAAATCCGTTTTCAGAACCCTGTGCAGCAGGATAGCAAGGGAATAGGCTTCTTCTCCTGCTGCACAACCAGCACTCCAGATTCGGATTGATCGCATCAGTGATTCTGATTTGTGTTTAACAATAGAAGGAATAATCTCCTTTTCGATTATCTTGAAGGTTTCGGGATTTCGAAAAAATTCACTGACATTTACGGTAAGTGTCTCAATCAGATGTCCATATTCTTGAGGGTCTTTTTTCAGAAGCCTCAGGTACGCTCCGTAACTTTCGGAATTTGTAGCTCTTACACGTACGTTAATCCTGCGTCTGAAATGTGACTCTTTATAATATTCACAGTTAAAGCCAGTGTTTTTAGTAACGGTTTTCTTTAACAGCTCAAAGCCAGGGTCTTCCTCCAGGTTTTTACCTGTCTTTATTTCCCTATCACTTGCTTTTCTAATCGAATCGTTACTCATCTCACCACCGGCGGCACTTCTATCTATTTACGTCGTGTTTGTCTATTTTACATGGTCTCAAATCAGGGAGTTTACATCAATTATTAAAACAACATTTCCGTCACCCAGAATTGTTGCTCCTGCAAATCCTCTGGTATTTTCAAGAAGCTTGCTTTTGAAGTTTTTTACTATTACTTCCTGTTTTCCAAGCAACTCATCCACAACTATTCCAATATACTGCCCGCGTTTTTCAACCGTAACTATGGAAATATTTTTATCTTCCTGCTCAGGCAGCTGAAACAGCCTTCTCAATCTCAGAAGCGGGATAATTTTATTATTTATTATAATAACCTCTTCTCCTTTTATATGCCTGACTTCTTGCGCGCTGACTTCTATATTTTTTATTATGCTTGTGAAGGGAATTGCATACCTTTCCTTTCCGACTCTTATTAGCATAGCCTGATAAACAGCAATGGTTAGAGGTAGTTTCAATTCGAATCTGGAACCAAAACCGGATTTCGACTCTACTTTTACGGACCCTCCAAGGCGTTCGACTTTGTTTTTTACGATATCCATCCCAATTCCCCTTCCAGAGATATCGGTAATGCTGCTGGAAGTGCTGAAGCCCGGAGTAAAGATCAACTGCATTGCTTCCTTTTCCTGAAGCTGTTCAGCCTTTTCTCTTGAGATAATTCCTTTTTTTAATGCGGCTTTCCGGATTTTATCGGTATCTATTCCGCGTCCATCATCTTCTATTTTGATAAGGGCAAAGTTTTCCTGCCTCGAAGCTGTAATCAGTATCGTGCCAGTCTCTTTTTTCCCAAATTCAACACGCCTCTCCGGGACTTCGATTCCGTGATCAACTGCATTTCTTAACAGGTGCACCAGGGAATCCCCGATTTCTTCAAGGATGGCTCTGTCGAGCTTGATTTCTTTCCCTTTGATTATAAAATCGATTTCTTTGTTTTGCGCTCGTGCAAGGTCTCTTACCATTCTGGGATAGATATAGGTGATATGATCCAGAGGCACCATCCTTGCCTCTATTACCTCGTCCTGAAGTTCTCTTGTTAGCTTGTAAAATTCAGAAAGTGCAAGTTCCAGTTCCTTAGATTTCAGGCTGCCTGTAAGCTCGTTTATCCTGCTTCTGTTAATCACGAGCTCTCCCACAAGATTCATCAATTTATCGAGCTTTTCTGTGCTGATTCTTGAGCTCTGAATCGTTTTTATTTTAAGATCCGATTTTGAATGAGCCGAGATCTGTCCTTCTTTTTCGGTTTGATAAATTCCTTTTGAAACTTTTTTGTCTGTACTGACTTCTTCAATTTCTGAAACTTTTCTGTCTTCACTTTCGTTTATTTTACTATCTTTTTTTCCCATGTTTTTTATTTCACTTTTGTTTATTTTACTATTTTTTTCTTCTCTGTCTTCTGTTTCCCTTTCTTCTGTTTCCCTTTCTTCTCTGTCTTCTGTTTCCCTTTCTTCTGTTTCCCTTTCTTCTCTTTCTTCTGTTTCCCTTTCTTCTGTTTCCCTTTCTTCTGTTTCTCTTTCTTCTGTTTCCCTTTCTTCTGTTTCTCTGTCTTTTATCTTTACGGACAGGGGTTTATCCTCATTTTTTTGAACGGAGGCTTTTTTTGGAAGCTCATTCATAGACTTTAAGGTTCTCAGGACCTCAAGGGCATCAGGATAGATTTCACATGTAATATCTGTGGCTTTTTTTCTTTTTTCAGATCCACTTCCCTTATCCTCGCAGGCGTTTTCTACAAGCCTCTCAAGGGCATCCACACATATGAAAAGAATATCAATTAAAGATGAATCAAGTATAAGTTGCCGTCTACGCAGCCTGTCTATCAGACTTTCCATTTCATGCGTTAATTCAACAATCTCTTTGAATCCCATCGTTGCAGCCATACCTTTGAATGTATGGGCTGCACGAAATATCGTATTCATCTGTTCCGGATTTTCAGGATCTTTCTCAAGCGCCAGCAGGGAATCGCTCATCTCTTTAATGTATTTTTCAGATTCTGCTTTGAAAATGCCCATATAGTTTGACATATCCATAATTTTCCCTGCCTTTTTGAAAGTTCGTATTTTTTCCATTTCTTAAAATTTTCAATGTAGAATTCAATACAGAATTTAACAATTCAATACACATTTAATACAGAAATCCGGTATGAAGAATTAACCTTTAGAAGTTAAACAGTTTTTTATTTCGGAAAGTCAGCTTCTTATTTTATACCATCATTTTTATAATTTCATCGGCCATTTCATCCAGAGGGAGTACATAATCTGCCAGCTTTCGCCTCACAATTTCTCCTGGCATCCCGTAAATTACACACGAGCTTCGGGCTTCAGCAATTATTTTTCCTCCCATTTTTTTGATTTCCTCAGCCCCGTCTGCACCATCGCAGTTCATTCCGGTCAGGATCAGGGAAATGACTCTAGAGCCATAAATTGGGGCGATAGACCTGAAAAGAGCATTGACTGACGGTCTTGATCCAAGTTCTTTCGGGTTGCAGGACAGGTGCACTACCTCTGTTTTGCGGCAGTTTACTATCTTCTGTACGATCTCCATATGATAGTTTCCAGGAGCTACAAGCACAGTTCCTTCCTCTACAGTATCTCCTTCCTGTGCCTCTTTTACCCTGAGTGCCGATTTCGAATCAAGCCTTTTAGAAAGAGATGCCGTAAAACCTGCAGGCATATGCTGTACCACCAGGACTGCGGCAGGGATGTCTGCAGGAAGTGAACCTATAAGTTTCTCCAGAGCTCTTGGGCCTCCGGTGGACGCGCCTATTGCAAGAACATTTCTTACGGAAACTGTTTTTTTCAGATACTTCCTTTCTTCTTTTCTTTCTTTCTTTTCAGTTATCTTCGGCTTTTCCGGTTCACGGTTTCGCATGCATTCCAGGTTTTCAAGGTTGGCCTTTGCAGCTATCCTGACTTTTCGGCAAATTTCTTCTGCCATATCTGGCATGCTTTGGCTGAGAATTCCTTCGGGTTTCTGGATTACATCCACTGCTCCATATTCAAAAGCTGTAAGCGTAATCTCTTCAGCTCTCTCCCCAAGGGCTGAAACCATTACTACAGGAACCGGGTACTTCTTCATAATCCGAGCAAGAGTTTTAAGGCCGTCAAGAACAGGCATAACATTGTCTAGAAGAACAACATCTGGCCTTAATTTCTCGATTTTTTCGAGACCTTCTCTTCCATTAACTGCAGTTCCTATAACCCTGATATCCGGGTCTTCACTGAGAATATCGGAAAGGAGCTTACGGATTAAAGCAGAATCGTCTACTATGAGTGCGCAGATAGTCATCTCAAGCACTTTTTCGTTAGATATAAAGTTTGATTTGATAGTTTGGCTATATTTGATCTAATAATCTGATTTAGTATCTCATTTAATAGCTTGGCTAATATTTATCTGATTTGATAATCTGATTTAGTAATCTCATTTAATAGTTTGGCTAATATTTATTTGATTTGATAATTTGATTGATATCAGTTTAATTTAACAATTTGGTTGATATCAGTTTGATTTAATAGCAAGTGCAAAGCGGTCTAATTTGGTTCAGCGATTTTCCTTATTACATCCAGCATCCCATCAGGCTCAAAAGGTTTTACTATGAAACCCATAGCGCCTATTTTCATTGACTCTGTTATCAGGGCCTGCTGCCCAAGAGAAGAGCACATTACCACTTTTGCCTCCGGATCCATAACAAGAAGTTTTTTCAATGCCTCTTTTCCATCCATATCCGGCATAAGTATATCCATTAGCACAAGATCAGGCTTAACTTCCAGATACGTCTGAATTGCCTCTTCCCCATCACCGACTTCAGCGACCACTTCATGCCCGTGCATTAAAAGGATGTCCCTAATTACCATTCGCATAAATTCGGCATCGTCCACGATCATAACTCTGGCCATGTATTTCCCTTCTTTTTCTCTTGAACAAGCGACAATATCGGATAATATTTCACACTCCTATTTTCAGGAATGTTCCGACACCTTATTCCATCTGTGCCGAATCTCGCCTCTTGCATATTCTTCATAAATCGATGCTATGAATCAAAGGCTAAATTGAAAAGCTATTGAAGGTTAACAAATCCAGCCAACGCAAGTTTTCTTGTTAAGGCAGATCTGTCCTAGTTGTGTAGAAAAATATATATGAGACCTGCTATATTAAACTTTTTTAATTATCTTTATGAAATTATCGAGTTTTAAATTGCTTAGAGGATATGGGTACCTGGGACGTTAACAAACTATTTACATAAATTGCAGGCCCTTTCTTATTTCTTAACCGGATTATGATTTGATCTGTGGATTATAATGTTACTTAAGTGTAACTAAATTATTTTTATTGTTATTTGTATATTAAAAATACAGCATATATAGTTAGCAAATAAGTTTATATTCTCTCGAACTTTATATATTACTCAGTAAATTGAGAAATTAACCCCGGTTTAATTTGTAGGTCTGGAAGTACATGCAAACGACATGGAAGTACATGCAAACGACATGGAAGTACATGCAATCGACATATAAATGAGAGGAGTTTTCTTTATATTTTCCGGTTTCACATTTTCCAGGGCAAATTCACTGTTCAATTACCTTTGTGACAGAAGATTACTTACAGAAATCCTCAAGCAACCCCCAGGAGTTGATTTAAGTGCCTGAGATCCTGATTGTTGAAGATAATTTACTTAATCTGGTTGTTGAAGCAGATTTACTTAAATCTTTCGGATACGAGCCGAAAAAGGCAAAAGATGGCTTTGAAGCTCTCGAAATCCTCAATAGAACGAAGATTGATCTTGTGTTGCTTGATATGGAGCTTCCGAAGATGCACGGCCTTGAACTGCTTCGAAGAATGAAACTCAATCCTGAAACTCGGAATATAAAAGTAGTTGCAGTTACAGGATACTGTGATCCTGAAAGTAAGCAGAAGTTCTTTAACGCTGGATGTCACGCTGTTCTTGCCAAACCCATAAGTTTTGGCAACTTCAGATCACAGGTTGAAAACTTTCTCGCATAACAGGTCTTTTCATTAGAGGCATGGAGTAAATCTTCTGCAGAAACATTCTTCATGAATACTGGCTTCTCTTTATTCCTGCTCTTTAAATCAGAAAATTTATTAATTCTCAAATAATCTATATTAAGTTATTAGTTGGTTGAGTTATTAGTTGGTTGAGTTATTAGTTGGTTGAGTTATTAGTTGGTTGAGTTATTAGTTGGTTGAGTTATTAGTTGGTTGAGTTATTAGTTGGTTGAGTTATTAGTTGGTTGAGTTATTAGTTGGTTGAGTTATTAGTTGGTTGAGTTATTAGTTGGGAAAATCGGACAATTTTCTGTAGAGGCGTCTCCGCCATTTTACATTTCTTTTCAGATGTAGTTGATAGGTTAAATGCTCATTGCGAATAGAAAAGGTATAGGCGCCGAAAAGTTGAAGGCATGGTGGGAAAGATGTATAAAAACACAAAAATAGGGCATGTAGTGATAGGCTTTGCTCTTCTTCTAGTTTTGATTTTCTTTGTCGGGTACACAGGCTATCAGGGCATGAATGAGGTTGAAAAGAAGAGCCGAGCCATCCAAAATATGACCTTTATCATGAACAACATGCAGGGGGCTCTGGAAGCCGAAGAAAGATATGTTATTCATGGTGATCCCATTTATAAGGAACAAGTTTATAACCATCTTGACCTCGTGCCCACACAGGCAGCCATATCCAAAGAAATATATCTAGGCTATCTTGATCCCGTAAATCAGGGCCGGATGGATTCTATTCTGGCAACTTCCGGCGATTTTAGGGATAATTTTGACAACTATGTTGAAGCAAATGATGAAGAGGTAGCCCTGAGAGCAGACATCGACTCCAATGGCGAGATCCTACTGCAGAAAGCCAATGAGATTTATGAAGATCAGATGATTCAATATCAACAATATGTAGAAAACGGTTCTTCAAGTGAAGTCCTTCAGCTAAAATTATCCCACGCTCAGGAAGCCCAGAAAATCAGCATACATGCTATGGAAGCCCGGAATGAATACCAGAATTATATAATCACTCCCGAAAACCAATCTGCGGAAAATTTTGACCGGTTTATGGGGGATATAATTAAAGTTACCGAGAATCTGGATGAGCAGCTGGTAAAACCTGAAAATGTTGAGCGTGGAAATACAATAATTGCCAATGCTGAAAAGATTCAGACCGATTTTGATCGCCTGAAAATTCTTAAAGGAGAAAAAGACGCTGAAGTGAAAAATATGGCAGCGATAGCAGCGCAGGTTGGAAAAGTCGCTGAAGACGCCAGTGCCGATCAAAAAGAGAAGCTTGACACCCTGATAACAGGCTCTATAAATAAGATCTTTCTCGTCACTCTTCTTTCGATACTTATCGGGGTTTTGCTTGTTTTTGTGATTCTGAACGTCTACAGAAAACCCATCTATGAATTGCTTGAAGCAGCCGACAGAATCTCTGAAGGAGACCTAAGTGTTGAGATTAAAGGAAGTTCGAGGAGTGAAATCTCTCAACTCTCACAAGCTTTTAAAACGATGGTTGAAAACCTTCGCAGCGTACTTATAAAAATTCAGGAAAGTTCGCTTCACCTTGCCACACTTTCAGAAGAAATGTCTGCTTCTTCTGAGGAAGTAGCTTCGGCATCAAGGAAAATCTCTGATACTGCCGCCGAAATTTCAAACGGGACTGAAGTGCAGAATACAAAAATAGTGGATATAACTCATGCGATGCAGGATATGACGCATAATATACAGGAAATCGCGGACAATACCCAAAAAGTTTCTAAAAATACTAACCTTGTCAATAATACTGTTAGCAGTATCGGGAATGCTTCAAGAGAGATTCTGCTAAAAATGGATCTTATTCGTTCCTCGGTTGATGATACTGAGGAAGTTATCAGGGAGCTGGACTCCAAGTCTCAGCAGATCAATGAGATTATAACTCTTATTACCAGGATCGCAGACCAGACAAATATGCTTGCGCTGAATGCTGCAATTGAGGCTGCCAGGGCGGGAGAACACGGTCGAGGCTTTTCGGTTGTAGCCGATGAAGTCCGTAAACTTGCCGATGAATCAGGCCGTGCTGCCATGAACATCTCTAAGCTAATCGATGAGATCAGAAACAGTATCCGCGATACCGTGGAAAGCATAGAATCCAGTAAAAAAGACGTACAGATAGGTTCATTATCCGTTAATGGCGCGGTTGAAATGGTTACAGAGATCGTTCCCACAATTAATGAAATCACGAACATGATAGAGGATGTTGCAGCTGCTACAGAGGAGCAGTCCGCATCAATAGAAGAAATTACTTCCACCTTAGAAGACATTTCCTCGATCTCGGAACAATCCGCCGCAGGAACCCAGGAAACCGCTGCAGCACTCGAAGAGCAGAGCGCTTCGATGTCAGAACTTGCCAATATGGCCAGTGACCTTTCTCTGCTTGGGGAAAAGATGAGAAAGGCTGCGGAAAAGTTCAGGCTTGGCAACTTGAAGGAAGTGCCAGAAAACACGGTTGATTAAAATAACTGGAATTAGTTTGAGGAATTCACATGTTTGAAGAAACATTAGAAGAAGATTCAAGATTCCCGGAAGAAAATCTTCATTTGGTGACCTTTGAACTTTCAGGCGAAGAATTCGGAGTAGATATCATGCAGGTCTCCGAAGTTATTCCGGTCCCGAGAATTACACGCATTCCTCAGGCTCCTGAATGCGTAAAAGGACTCATTAACCTGCGGGGAAAAATCCTCGTGGTGATAGATCTCAACAAGCGTCTTGGCTTCAGTCCTAAAGAAACCGACAGCCTATCCAGAATTATTATAGTGGAGATAAGAGATACGGTCATCGGAATGCTTGTAAACTCCGTAAAAGAGGTCATAAGACTGCCTTTTTCTTCCATTGAACCGACCCCTGAAATGATTAAATCAAAAATTAATGCAGAGTATTTAATAGGAGTAGGAAAATCAAGGAACAGGCTTCTTATTCTCCTGAACCTTGCCAGGGTACTTGGAGAAGAAGAAATTGAAGAACTTAATGAGCTGTCTTCTCCTGAAGAGAATATTTAAAAACTTATATGAGCAAATTTATAAAACATGCATCCTGTGATTATCTTCCTTTTCGCCCTTCTCTGCATCCTGCTTTTTACAGCCAGGCTCAGGTTGCACCCTTTTCTTAATCTTATTATTGTTTCTGTTCTCACAGGAAACCTTGCAGGAGAACCCCTGGCTACGATCGAAGCAATAACCGGGGGGGGCTGGGCAGCATTTTTTCCCGTTTTGCTATTATCATTACCTGTGGAAGTGTTATCGGACTTTTACTCCAGAGGACTGGAGGGATGTCCTTAATAGCCTCTGATATTGTACGCTTTTCCAGAAACCCTCCGATTGCCCTGACTCTCCTGGGTTTCCTTTTTTCTGTGCTCTTGATGTATTACATTCTTGCCTATGTTATCTTCATTCCAATAGCTAAAGAGTTGGCTACAAGACTCGATAACCCCCATATTTCCACTGCAACTGCCATTGCACTTGGAGCTGTTGCCTCATTTAATCTTGTCTATCCTTCGCCTGTGATTATTTCGGCAGCAGAAGAATTATCGGCTAACACGGACAAACTTTTTATTCTGGGTCTTCTCATCGCAGTTCCCACTTCCATTGCAGGCTATTTTTATTCCAGAAGTGTGGGAAAGACTGAGAATGAAAGCATTTCTAACAGAATAAAGGAAAAAAGAGCTTAACTTCAGGAGAAAAATCTGGAAATATCTAAAGGCGCTGCTAGAAAATCCTAAAGGCTTGAAGCCTACTCTCCTATCTTTTTCCCTTTATTCTCTTTCAGGCGGGCTTTGAACACCCGCATCCTGCGCTTTCGTTTCTGGGAAATCCGAACATCGCACTCCTTTTAGGAGTCATTCTTTCCATCTTTTCCGCCAGAAAGCTCGGATCTTCCGTATTAAGGGCACTTGTCGAAAAAGCTGTGAGAAGAAGTGGCGTTGTCCTTCTTGATCTCTGCGGAGGAGGAGCTCTTGGTGCAACTTTTGCTATGACAGGGGCAGGAGAAGCTCTTGGCAGGCTCTTTTTGCAGTTGAGCCTTCCTCAAATCCTTGTGCCTTTTCTCGTTGCCGCAGCCCTTCAAACTGTACAGGGGTCAAGGGTTGTGACCATGCTTATAGCACCTTCATTCTTACTGTCCCTTGTTCCTGAACTCGGGCTCCCTCCGGAAATCCTGATCCTTTCAATGGCTTCAGGTACTTTTGTGATTTCGCATGTTAATGACCCTTTCTTCTGGATCTTCGGGGAGCTTGCAGAACTGGAACTATCCGAGGTCTTCCGATCAAATACCCTTGGGAATGCTTTAATGGGTGCGGTGAGTTTCCTGCTGGTATCCGGCGTGTACATTTTCTTCTATTAACTTTTTATAATAAAGAATCTTCTAATTTTTATATAAAGAATTTTCTAAATTTTTCAATCCCTATTTTCTTCTAGGGCTTTTAATCCCTATTTTTCCCTGATGCTTTTAATCCCTGTTTTCTTCTAAGATTTTTTTCATTTTACCCTTTGTTTGCTATAGTACAACTATAACTTCATAATTTGGTGTGTGGCAAACAATAAATACGGGTTTTCCATATTTCTCTTTATGAATGAGCAGAGTTATCCTGAATTTACGGGCCTTGAAATCTCTCCGAGGAAGGTAGATTATCTTAAGTTCATTCTTGAAAAGGGGGGCACTGTAAAAACTACAGAAATTTCCTCCGGCCTGCAGGTTGACCCTTCCACTACAAGCAAGACCTTAAACGAACTTGCAGGTGCAGGCTACCTGAACCATGTTCCCTACAGAGGTGTCGATTTGACGGAACTGGGTAAGGCGTATACGGAATTTCTTGTCAGGAGGCACAGGATTCTTAGCCTTCTCTTAACCCATTACGGCCTTTCGTCGGAAGAAGCATGTGATGAAGTTTCACGTTTTGAAGCTTTTGTTTCCAGGGATGCTGTGGATAAAATCTGCAGTTCAATGGGCCACCCGATGTTCGGTGTATGCGGAGAAATAAGTCACGGTAAATGCTTGCATGAGGAACATCATCACTGAGTGCCGGAACAAGAAGCATTGAATAGAATGTAAGATAAAGCGTAAATAAAGCTAACTAAAGCGTAAATAAAGCTAACTAAAGTGTGAATTAGGTATTAATCTTAAATAAAGCCCTGATATAACTTCGAGATAAACTTGGGCTTGCACCAAAAAATCCTCTAAGTAATCAAAATTTTTGGGTATAATCAAAATTTATCTGCTTAATATCTGTCTTATTTCGTCCTAAAAGTAAAATTGATGAGTAAAGTAAAAAATGAAAGTGAAGAGAACGTGATCTCAAGTATGAAGTTGAAAATTGTAACTCTATTAGTTCTTTTGGCTGTTGGTCTGAGCCTTTTTGCCAGCGGCTGCACAGGTCCAGGCAACTCCAGGGTTAATGAAAGTACAGGACAGGAAGTTGAAATAGCAGGAACTGATGAGCCTATAATCGTAGCTGTGAGCGTCCTTCCTCAAGCCGAGTTTGTAGAAAAAGTCGGAGGAAATAAAGTAAAAACTGTTGTCATAATCCCGCCTGGGGCTGACCCTCACACTTATGAACCCTCTCCAAGAGAAATGGGAGAAGTAAGCAAAGCCCGTATGTATGTTACAGTCGGGGTCGATTTTCCCTTTGAGAAAGTCTGGATCGAAAGGTTCGAAACCATCAACAGTGGGACTCTGATCGTAAACTCTTCTAATGGAATCAAACTTAAGAAACTTGCTGCCCATGATCACCATGAAGGAGATGGAGAAGAGGAACACCCAGGAGATCTTGAAGCCGGTCATGCAAATGAAAGTGAAGAAAATCATGAAAACGAAAGTGAAGAAGGTCATGAAGAAACGGAACTGGACCCACACATCTGGACGTCTCCCTCAAATGCAAAAATAATGGTCGAAAACATTTATGAGGGGCTTGTGGAAATCGATCCCGGAAACGAAACTTACTATTCCCAGAACAGGGATGCTTACCTGAAAGAGCTGGACGCCCTGGACGCGAGAATCCGAGAAAAGCTTGAGGGAAAAAAGGAAAGAAATTTCATGGTTTATCACCCTTCCTGGGGCTATTTTGCAGCGGATTACAACCTTATTATGATTCCAGTTGAGATTGAAGGAAAAGAGCCGAGCGCTCAGGATATGGCGAAGCTTGTGGATCTTGCAAAGGAAAAGCAGGTTAAAGTGATCTTTGTCCAATCCCAGTTCAATACGGGGAGTGCCCAAGCTGTAGCTGAAGAGATAGGCGGTGAGGTCATAGCTGTTGACCCTCTTGCAAAGGATTATATTGCAAACATGGATAAGGTATCCGATATTTTTGCCAGAAACCTTGTATGAAATCAGTAAATTCAACATTTGAGTTCGATATCTAAATATCAAAACGATATAATCCGGTAAAATAAAAACGATATTCTGAAGGGAAGGCGATGGAGAAGGTTATAGAACTGAAAGACGTCTGGGTCCGCTATGGAAATCAGACAATTCTTGAGGCAATAAATCTTGAACTGGGAGAGCCCAATGGGCTTCTTGGGATTATTGGGCCCAATGGCGGAGGAAAAACCACATTTCTCAAAGTGCTCCTGGGACTTTTAAAACCTTACAGGGGCAGTGTGAAACTCTTTGGGAAATCTCCGGAAAAGAGTAGAGACCTTGTAGGCTATGTTCCCCAATACAAAGGTTTTGATTTTGACTTCCCTATCAGTGTCTGGGAAGTGGTTCTCACAGGCAGGATGAGCCATACGGGTTTTCTGAGAAAATATCGGGAAGAGGACAAAAAGGCAGCCGAAGAAGCCCTGAAGACAGTGGAGATGTTTCAGTATAGGGATAGGCAGATCGGGCAGCTCTCTGGTGGGCAGAGGCAGAGAGTTTTTATTGCGCGGGCTCTTGCTACGAACCCCAAACTCCTGCTTCTGGACGAACCCAATTCTGGACTTGACCCTCATATGCAGGACGAACTTTACCGCCTCCTGGACAGGCTAAAGCAGGAAATGGCGGTTATCATGGTCACGCACGACCTTAGCGCAGTTTCGGTTTATGTCGACAGGATAGCCTGTCTGAACCGTACACTCCATTATCACGATTCCAGGGAAATCCCTGTTGAGGACCTGGAAGCTACCTACCAGTGCCCTGTCGAACTGATTGCCCATGGAGTGCCTCACAGAGTACTGGAGAGGCATAAAGGGAGTTCCTGAAGATCAAGGCTTGGTTCGAAAAAACAGATTAAGACGGAGAAATGAAAATGTTTGATCTTCTGCAATACAGCTTTATCCAGAACGCCCTTGCAGCCGCAATCCTTGCAAGCATAGCCTGCGGGATTATAGGTGTCTATGTTGTCGTTAAAAAAATTGTCTTTATCAGTGGCGGGATCGCTCATGCTTCCTTTGGGGGTATTGGCCTTGGGCTATTACCTCGGAATTAACCCGATGTTCGGCGTTCTCCCTTTCAGCCTGGTTTCGGCTCTGGTCATGGGGACAGTGAGCAAGAAATCTAAAATTCCGGAAGATAGTGCAATAGGTATACTCTGGTCTCTTGGAATGGCTCTTGGGATCATTTTTGTCTACCTGACTCCAGGCTATGCCCCTGACCTTATGACTTACCTCTTCGGAAACATTCTGACAGTACCTCGCTTCGACCTTTACCTGATGTTGGGTCTTGATATAGTCATATTAGGTGCAGTTTACTTATTCTATAAGGAGTTCCTTGCCCTCTGTTTTGACGAAGAATTCACAACTGTTCAGGGCCTCCCGACAGAGAAACTTTACCTTTTCCTGCTGTGCATTATTGCCCTGACAATTGTGGTTCTTATCAAAGTCGTGGGTATTATCCTTGTGATTGCCCTTCTTACCATTCCTGCTTCGCTGAGCCGTAAATTCACTCATAACCTGAAGCAGATGATGCTGATTTCCATCGTCTTCGGGACTGTAATCAGCGTAACCGGGATAGGTCTTTCATATGCGCTGGATGTCCCGTCTGGAGCAACTATCATTCTCGTATTGAGCCTTGTATACGGACTTGTTGCCTTCGGGATGGAAATACTTGAGAATAGAAGGATTTCAGGAGACTTAAGAGAATCCTGAGCTCGATTTAAAGGCTCGTTTCTTGAGCCTGTTATTTTTTTGTGAATTTATTTGGTCAAGGTTAAGGATAGTGAAGGCAATGTTTTTCAGTACTCAGGCAAGGACTATAGATTAGTACACAGGATTCAGACACAATAACTCGGTCTAAATTAGAGGATATTAGACTGGATACAATAAGTCAAACTAGATTATGAGTATATTATGTTAGATATTAGAAATCTGGTGATTATGGGAGCACTAGTATCAGAGATAATGAAACAACCCAGATTATGTGTATATTATGTTGATATTATAAATCAGGATTGATTATGCGCGCATTAGTATGGATATAATAAACCAATCCAGATTATGGGTGTATTAAGTCAGATATAATAAACTAGGCCAGTTATAACATACTAGGCACAGTTATATATTCTATCATTCCTAGTATATTATATAGTGAAGATTTTTACGGGGCAGGGTATAGATTCCCGCATAAATATATTTATATAGTTTTATTAAGACAAAATTTTATATATGGTGAGATGTAAGAGCCTAAAAGTTTAATTGATTTTATTTTATAGAACTCCAGGACTAAACCTCTCAGGCTGGATTCGTAAAGAAAAAACGGAATCTGAAGCATCTAACGTGTGCGTAAGACCGCTTTGAGTGGGGAAGCGATGGACATGCCGGCAAGATAAACACAGTGGATGTACTTGGAGCCACCCCAAGCCAGTTCCAGTAAGTGTATCTACAAGCCACCTCAAAGCAAGTGATTGAATCCGTTATCTAAAACGGAAACCACGAGACTATTTACTAAAAGAAAATATTACATCAGGGTGATAAAATGGACCGTGATACAACCCGAGATCAAAATATAAAAGAAAACGAAACCTTCGACGGTGAATACCTCGACCTTCCGGATATCCCCCTTCCGGAGACAGACAATGTGCTATATTCAATCCTGAACTCCTTAAACCAGAATATCGCAGATTTTCACACCTTTGTGAAATTCAACCCCTATCTGTCTGAGGACCACCTGAATGTAGAACTGCTTAAAAGAAGCATGGGAATTCACAGGGACTTTACAGCTCTGTTCCTGCACACCAAAGAAGAACTTATATTTACCTACCCCGAATTCGTAGAAAAAACAGAAAGGATCCTGTTCAAAGGGGACGTTGGTACCAACTGCATAAAATATACCCATAAATTATGCAGAACAATAAGCGATTATAAAATCGCCCTGCATAGAGAAGGGTATTTGCCTGACCTGAGAAGACAGTTACCGTTGGTTGATTTGTAATTATCCGGTAACTTACTTTTTTCTATAAAATTTCTCTTTTTTTAAAAGTAAAGTCAGGTTTCAATTCTCGAATTTTAATAGATCCTGAGAATTTAAGAGATTCTCAGGCTTCATCTCTAACCGAATGCAAAAAAGATTTCTTTCCTGTTCACGCGTCCACTCTTTACTATATTTTACAGTACTTCTGGAATCTTATATTTGATTTTCAGTACATCCGTAGTTTTATATTATGGAAAGATATCTGAGATGCAAGGCATCTGTGAAAAACGGTGTCCTTGAAAAACGATATTTTAAAAGTGGCAGTTAAAAAACGGAATTCTTAAAAAACGGTACTAAAAAACGATATTTGAAAAACGGTTTTTCCTAAAAACGGCACTTAAAAAACGATATTTTAAAAGTGGCAGTTAAAAAACGGAATTCTTGAAAAACGGTACTAAAAAACGGCATTTAAAAACAGATGCCTATCTTATTTGATATCTAAATCTTTTTTAGTTTTGTTATTTCATCTAATTTTATAGTTTGATATTATTCATTTTGCAGAAATTAATCAGATTCTCAAGGTTATTTGCTATTATCTTGTTATACACTGGATCTAATTCTTCTGTGAATATTTTCAGAGCATTTTGATATGCTTCTATTGCCTTTTTGCAGTTTCGCGCCTTCTCTTCGACTTCTGCCAGTGTACTGTATGCATTTCCGATATTGTTCTGGGTCATTGCATAATCCATTGGAAACTGTTCTACAGTTGTGATTTTCAGAGCATTTTGAAATGCTTTAATCGCGATTTTCATGTATTTAGCTCTCTGTATATTTATTGAGCCAATTTCATATGCTCTGTTTCCGATTTTGAATAATGCTTCTGGAGTTTCTGCAAAAATCGATAATATTTCTTCAAAAACAGAAAGTTCAGAGTGGTTTAATTCCACGATATCTTCAAGATAGACCTCTTCTGCCCAGATTCTATCTATGTCTCTTTCTTTAATTTTCGTAAACTCTTTTTCACATAATTTTTTGATAAGTTCTTCCCATTGATATTTCTCTTTCTTTATACCTTCATTCTCAGAGACTTTTTTAATTTGATCCAGTTGAAAAATCTGGTCTTCTTCATAAACTCCGCAAATGTAAAGCTTTTTGACAGCTCTTAGAACGGATTTTTCTTCAGAAGTACATTCTTTAAATCTTTTATTCATCTCAGCTAGAGGCATGAAAATTGAGCCTACGGTTTTATTGAATCTGATTTTATTCCAATGCCGATCCACATTTTCTGCTATTTCTTTTCCCTGCTGTTCCGAAATCTCGTTTACTTTAATAATTTGATCAAAAATTCCGGTCTCTAAATCGAGATTTTTGTCTAGCATCCTTTTCGTTGTCTTTTTGTATTCTATTTCGGAGCGGCACGTTGCTATAAGGTTGATTTTGTTTTTCCGGCAGATTTCAAACATATACTCAAAATTCTGCTGCTCTGCGAAACGGTGTAAATCGTCAATAAACATCAGTTTCGGTTTCCAGAATTTCGTTTGCCTGGGCAAAATAAAAGATTCGATATCTATATCGGTAGATCTTGGAATTATGAGATCGTATTTTTTTGATTTTCTCAGAGCTTCGTAGACCATCCTGGTTTTTCCACCAAGAGGTGGACCGACTATCAGTACGCTTTTTTCGCCATCAAGGCAATCTCGAACCTTTTCATCTTCGAGTCTTGTGTAATAGTATTCGTTAAAAGGTCTACTGCCTAAAATCTCGTCTTTCCCTAGTGAAGTGGAATGCACGCTCCAGCCGCGCCACGGAACAAGACAGGTTGAAGCATGCTACTCACACACCTCCGATTATCAGAAAATCAAAATTTCATAAGAATAAGGTTAAAAAGATAATAATAGCTCAAAAGCCAGATTGGGACGAAATACATCAAGCAAAACAGCTCAGACCAAAAGATAAAGTCAAAAAGAAAATTAAAAAAGTAGAACTCCAGTTTTCACTGAAGCCCGAAGTGTTTTATGTTCCAGTCTGCAGTAGCCTGGATTTTCTTTATTTCTTCTTCCCCGCCTTCCATGGTGAAGAGATGTTTGAACCTTTTCTGGGCTCTCAGGTATTCTTCGACCGGTCTGGGATCCTTAACTTTCCTGACCTGGGTAATTTCCCCGTTTTCCATCTCGTACATGGGCCACAGGCAGGTTTCGACTGCAAGTTTGGCAATCTCCAGGGTCTTTGAGGTATCAAATCCCCAGCCTGTTGTACAGGGGCAATGAGAATGGATGTAAGTTGGACCCACGATTTCAGTGGCTTTCTTGACTTTACGGATCATGTCTCTTGGGAAGCCTATTGAGGTTGTTGCAACATAAGGAGAGCCATGGGCTGCCATAATAGCAGGCATGTTCTTCTTTGGGCGCTGGTTTCCAAAGGAGACTTTTCCGGCGGGTGTGGTCGTTGTGCTCGCATCGAAGGGGGTTCCACTGCTGCGCTGGATTCCAGTGTTCATGTAAGCTTCGTTGTCCATGCAGACATAGGTGAAGTCGTGGCCGCGCTCAAAAGCGCCTGAAAGAGCACCGAGTCCTATGTCCATAGTAGAACCGTCTCCTCCGATTGATACAACCTTGATATCATCCTTTTTGCCGAGAGCCTTCAAGGCAGCTTCCACACCTGAAGCCACTGCGCCTGCGTTTTCAAAGAGGGAGTGGATCCAGGGAACCTGCCAGGAAGACAATGGGAAAGGCGTAGACATAACTTCAAGGCAACCGGTAGGGTTAACTATAATACAATTGGGGCCTGCGCCCATGAGTGTGAATTTTGCAGCAAAGGCATCACAGCAGCCTGCACAGCCGCTGTGCCCGGATGTAATATATGTTTTCGGTGCAGTTTTACTCATAGCGACTCCTCCTTAAGGTCCAGGAACTGGCTTTCAACCGTGATTCCGGACTTTGCAGCTTTCTTGGTTTCTTCTATAACCTTCGCAATACTTTCCACGCGAATGTCACGGCCTCCGTGCCCCACAGTATAGCCCATCACAGGTATACGGACTTTACTGTTGTAGAGGCAGGATTTGGTTTCGGTAAAGAGCGCTCCTTCGTTTGTCCCTATAGAAATGTTCTTATCGAGTACGACAATGGCATGGGCATTCTTAACAGCCTCACAGACCTCTTTCTTCGGGAAAGGCCTGAAGGACCTGACCTTTAAGACCCCGATCTTTTCTCCTCTTGCCCTGTACTCATCAACAACATCCTTGACAGTCCCGAGAATAGAACCCATAGACATGACGATAATTTCGGCATCGTCAAGCATATATCCGTCAATAAGCCCTCCATGGAACCTGCCGAAGACTTCCTCAAATTCCTTTGCCACGGCTTCGATTTTAGGAAGAGCGTCCTGCATTGCCTTTTCCTGGAGATACCTGAACTCTTCATATGTGTCAGGAGCTGCAAAGGCTCCGAAGGTCTTGGGGTTTTCAGGGTCAAGAATATTTTCGGGCTGGAAAGGTGGGAGGAAATTGTCGGTCAATTCCTGTTCAAGCAGGACAACAGGCTCGTAAACATGAGACAGGATAAAGCCGTCCATGCAGACCATACCTGGAAGCATAATCTCATTGTCTTCTGCGATCTTGTAGAGCTGAGGCAGGGTGTCGGATGCTTCCTGGACATCTTCTACATAGAGCTGGATCCAGCCTGTATCTCTCTGCGCAATCGCGTCCTGGTGATCGTTCCAGATGTTGATTGGAGCGCCAACTGCTCTATTTGCCACTGTCATTACAACCGGAAGTCTCATGCCTGAAGTGTTAAAAAGTGCCTCATGCATGAGCAGAAGTCCCTGAGAAGTTGTGGCTGAATAGGTTCTTGCGCCTACTGCTGATGCTCCTATAAGGGCAGAGATTGCTGAGAACTCGGACTCCACATTGATATACTCACAGTTAGGGATTTCCCCGTCTGCTATGAACTGGGACAGGTCTTCAACAATATGCGTCTGGGGAGTAATTGGGTAGGCTGAAATAACGTTTGGACGGCAGACCTTTGCGGAATGGGCCACAGCATAGGAACCTTCTACTACCACCATTTTTCCCTTGTAAGCCGGGTTGATCATTATTTCTCCTCCAGAATCATTTCAATTGCATCTGCGGGACATTCGTTTGCACAGATGCCGCAACCTTTGCAGTAATCATAATCGTATTCAAAAAAGCCATCTTCTCTGGGTTTGACAGACATGTCAGGGCAAACGATCTCGCAGATCCCGCACTTCGTACATTTTTCATAAATATAAACAGGGCGGAAGTTCCTCCAGCCTCCGGTTTTGTTTTTAAGGGTTGAACCAGGTTTACAGACTCTGCAGTGTGTAATGTTCAAACCTTCTTCTTTTTGATCGGTTTTTAGAACTTCCGGACGTATCTCGCGGTCTTGCTCGGATTCATTACTCACGCCTCTCCCCCCTGATAAGCTCGTAGGCTTTTTGAATTGCTTTTGCATTCTTTTCTGCGACCTTTCCTGCAAAACGAGCATTTACTGCATGCTGGATGGATCCTACATTGATTTCTCCGGTTGCACCCGCAAAAGCTCCAAGGAGGACTGTGTTTACAATGGGAAGACCTATAATGTCCATTGCCACCTTCGTAGCATCCACGGTCATGACCTTGGCTTTCGTTTTGAGATTCAGGCTTTCCGGCTTTTCTGTTGTGTTAACAATAATTATTCCATCATCTTTTATCCCGCTTGCAACGTCAACAGTCTCAAGCAGGGTTGCATCCTGGACAATAACATAATCCGGAGTGTAAATCTGGCTTCTAAGCCTGATTGGACTATTACTAATCCTGGTGAATGCCTGGACTGGGGCACCTCTGCGCTCTACCCCAAAAGCGGGGAAGGCCTGGCTGAACTTACCATCTTCAAAAGCTGCAATGGAAAGCATCTCAGCCGCGGTAACAGAACCCTGGCCTCCTCGACCGTGTATTCTGATTTCCTTCATATGGATTCTCCTTTTTAATGCGGTTTTATCTATACTGTTTTTAATGTTTTTTCTAATATCTTTGCTATTCTCGGCAGTCTGTTTGGCAAGTCTTAATTAGCTGTCTGGCACACTGCTATTAATCGAATTAACCTGATATTATCCAATTTATTAATTTTGTCAGACACAAATCAGCACCTGACTCTTTCTCCAGGCGCCACTGTGATATGCAAATGCAGGTTCAGGGATCCAAAACTCTTGATGGCTAACTGTTAACCTGAGTATATTCATGTTATTGAGTCACAGTTAATATTGAAAACGACGCATTTTCAATTAAATGTTCACGCCTTTTGGTGTCCGATAGTTCATGGATAATAGTGTAGATTATTATTAGTTTTTCGGTGAAAATCGAGAAATGGTTTATATATATTCCCAATCTATAATTATTTTTTAAATGTATTATATTTATTATTCTCAGGTTAACATGCCTTCAAGTTCTGCTTTATCGGATTCTGGTTGTAAACGATTATCCCTTTTAAAAATATGAAGTATTTTAATATTTCTCTTTACAGGAACTTCTTATCAGCTCAATTATGGCCTTTCCATCTTTCAGATTATTAATCTTTTCCCTGATCTGCCGCGAGCCTTGCAAGCCTTTCGTAAACCAGTGGGCATGCATCCTTATATTTACTGACGAAAAAATATTGTGCTCTTCAAGCAAGGCTATATAGGTTTCAAAATCTTCCAGTTGCCGAGCCTGCCTGTCAACCTCGAGTTTCTCTCCGGTTTCCAGATAGTGCCTTATTCTTTTAAAGATAAAGGGATTTCCCATTGCTGCGCGCCCTATCATAAGCCCGTCACAGCCTGTAAAGTCAAGTGCGCTTCTGGCAGACTCTTCGTCCCTTATATCACCGTTTGCGATCACAGGAATAGAGAGTTCGTGTTTGACGGCTCTGATCGCTGTAAGATCCGAACTTCCGGAATACATCTGCTCTGCCCTCCTGCCGTGCACTGTCAGGGCCAGAGCCCCTGCCTTTTCTATCAGGCGTGCAATCTCAAGGGTCTTTTCGTCTCGGTCCAGAATGCGAATCTTTGCAGTTACAGGAGTTTTCAGGACACCTGCCAGCTCTGAGACTATTTCATATACAAGTTTCTGGGAGTTGAGAAGAGCCGAGCCGCAACCTGTCCCTGTAATACGCTGTACAGGGCAGCCCATATTCACATCGATAAGTTCAGGCCTGTATTCGTCCTCAACAAAGATTGCAGCTTCCCTCAGTTTCTCAGGGGAACTTCCTACAAGTTGAACCCCAAAGGGCCGGTCTTCAGGGGAACTCAATCCTTTAAAAAGTGATTTCCGGTTCTCGTTGAGCAGGGCATCTGCATTTATCATTTCAGTGTACGTGATGTCAGCTCCACTCTGCCTGCAGAGAAGCCTGAAAGCCAGGTTTGTCACGTCTGCCATAGGTGCAAGAAGAAGGTTTCCAGCAGTTTCGGTCTTGCCTATTTTTAATTTATTTAGTTTCATTTTTCTAGACTGTTTTTCTAGCTGTTTTTCTAGCTGTTTTTCTAGTTGCTTTTCTAGCTGTTTTTCTAGTTGCTTTTCTAGCGATTTTCTAGTTGCTTTTCTAGCGATTTTCTCGATTGTTTTTTGATCGTTTTTCTAGCTGCTTTTCTCGATTGTTTTCCTAACTATTCTTCTGATTGTTTTTCTCATTCGTTTCCTTTATTTATCTGTTTTGGAATTGCTTCTTTTTTTGAAGATTGGCATCTCTAAACATCTCTAATTTACTGTGACCTGTTGAGACTCTCATTATGATCTGTTGAGGTCCAAAAAGTTCACAGAGCTACCTGGAAAAAATTCGCATCGTTATTAAAATTATGAGAGTAAATAATATATAAAACAGGAATAATATGTAAAACAGGAAAGCTAAAAACTGTAAAAATGAAGAACAAGATACCTGAACCAGTTAGTTGGGAAAGTTGGTTCAGGAGCTTAAAAAAGTTAAGTGGGTCATACAGACAGTTTATGAAAAAAACAGCCTTATATATCCCAGATATGGAATCCTGTACTGTGCAATCCCTATAATCCATTCGTCTTTTACAGGCATATCATAGCTTATCTGTCCTTCCTGGTCAAAGTGCGCATTAGTTATAACGTTGTCTCCTTTCGTAATGTAGCCGGAATACGGAGCAACGGGACCGTCTTTCCACATAGGCTCTCCGGCTTCCACTCTGTACATGGCCCTATGAATTATCGGGGTTACTCCTTCCTCCCCATAAGGGCGGTAAAGAATCACATTTCCGTAATCTTCAAAGGATTTATAACCTTTATTTTTTCCTTCCTCATTCGTGATGATGTCCACTCGATCTACACTTTTGATGAAAATAATATCTCCTACCTGCATATGCGGTTCCATACTCCCTGACTCCACCGCGACCATAGGAGTCCAGAGTCCGAATGCCAGCTTGGAAAGGAGCATGAAAGCAATCAGGACAACTACAACAGACAGCAAGTCCTTTCCAAGGGAAACCCAGGGGTTTTCCTGTTCCTGGACACTGTTTTCCTTATTAATTTCGCTCATAATCAGCCTTTATTTTTTTGATTTTATTCTTTTGAGGTGCTGCATTAGACTTTATTCCGTCGTATTCTGCCCGAAATATTATTTGATTTAACTTATTTACGGCTCAGGATCATGATATAACCCCCAGGCTATAACACAACCGCAGAACTATAATACAGCCCTGCACCTACTGTTCTGACTTATATAAACCGACTTGTATAAAGTTAGCTTAAAAATTAGTTTAGTGAATTTTCAGTATATTTACCTGAAGATTTGTTTTTATTCTATATTAATTTTCAATTTATTCATGAGATTATAATATTTCTGTAATAGTTGCTAAATAATAAGCAAATTTACTTTATTAGATCTACTCAGTTCTAAAATAATAAGCAAATCTACTCTATATATCTACTCTATAATAAACAGAGATTAATAACTATAAATATTCCGTCAGAACATACAGAATTTCTAATATTCTTCTTATGGTAACAAATAATTTTAGCGCATTAATTTAGTATCTTATTAATTTTTATATTTTAAACAGGCTTTTGCTTTAACCTCTTCAAGCCTGGAGTCGAATTAGCTCTGATGCCAAATCAGGCTGTAAAGACTTGGATAGGCTAAGGTCAGTTGAGAAAGGTCAGGTCGGAATTATGGACAAAAGCGATATAATAAGGGCGGTTACGGAAAAGGAGTATCAGATCAGCCCTGAAGCTGTGGAACTAATAAAATCCAGTGGCTCGCCCGAAGGCCTGCTCAAATATGTCCTTTCAACTGTCAACGACTCCGTCATTGTCATAGAGGTAGAACATGTGGATTTTGAAGGCTTTGCAGCTTCTGGAAGGGCTTCAAAGCTAATTAATGTAGAGAATGGAGATATCCCTGGTTTCGAAACTTCAGCAGGGAAATTTCCTTCTGATGAAACACAGGCTTCCTCTCTAAAAAAAGGGGAAATTCTATATGGCTCCTCTAAACTTTCTTCCAGGTCACATGACTCTCCTTCAGAGCCTGATCTTTCCTTACAGCCTGATATTCCCAGTTTAGATTCTGATCCGGCTCCGGCATCGTTTCAAAATTTTGTCCCTGATTCCATTTCGGTTCAAGATCCGATCTTTCAACCAGTACCGGATACGCAATCAGGTGCTGTTTCATCCGAGGAAATTCCGGCTTCTTACCTCGACTCAGGCTCCCTTTCTTCAATGAAAGCAGTCTCTCCGGTTTTTTCCCCTCAATCCTCCCAAGCTGGAAACAGACCAGCTTCTTCTTTTTTCGGGCACGGAAATCCCCTTCCATCTTCTCCTTCAAACCGGGTTTTCGGTGCAGAGTCATCTTCCTTCATTTCCGGTAAAGGGCGACCTTCTGGTTCGAAAGACGAAGGGTACAGACATTTTCCAGGAAAGAACCCTGTGACTGTAGTTTCCGATATAACAGGGCATTCTACCTGTATTGGGGAATATATGCAGTTTGTGCAGTATTTCAGAGATAGATACAGCAGGCTTTCTGAGATTATCCGGGGAAGGATCAACGCACGCCCCATCGAAAGTTTGAAAAGGAGAAGTTTCCGCCGCGGAGGAGACGGAGGTTCTGAGGAAATCTCGATTATAGGCATGGTTTCAGATATCAGCAGCACAACTAACGGCCATAAAATCTTTTCTCTCGAGGACTCGACGGGCTCTTTTTCAGTCCTTATTCGAAATGCAGATAAGGAGCTCTTTGAACTGGCCTCAAGAATTCTACTGGATGAGGTCATAGGGGTAACGGGTTCGGTAACTAATGATGGAAGTCTGATGATTGCCACAAAGCTAATCCAGCCCGATGTTCCCAATAACGTTCAGCGCAGAACCGGAAGTCACGGGAAAGCTGTACTGATTTCGGACGTGCATGTAGGCAGTTCCCAGTTTCTTGAAGATCCCTGGCTTGATTTCCTGGACTTCTTGAAAGGAGAATCTGACTCAGAATCCATGCGGGAACTTGCAGCCAGCATCCGTTATCTTGTTGTCGCAGGAGACCTTGTTGATGGAATCGGGATCTATCCTGACCAGGAAATGGAACTTGATATTCTGGATGTCTATGCACAGTACAGGAAGGCTGCCGAGTATTTCAGGGAGATTCCTGAGCATATTCGCGTGATCATAAGTCCGGGCAACCACGACGCTGTCCGGCAGGCAGAACCCCAGCCCGCCCTGCCGGAAAGCATTCAGGCAGATTTTCCCAAGAATATTATCTTCGTTGGTAATCCTGCTCTTGTGGATCTTGACGGCGTTAGCATTCTAATCTACCACGGCAGGTCTATTGATGACCTTGTGGCAAGTATCCCGGGAGTCTCGTATCAAGAACCTGCAGGGGCAGTCCTTGAAATGGTAAAGCGCAGGCATCTTGCTCCGACTTATGGGAGCAGGGTTTCCATATCCCCTGAAAAAAAGGACTATTTTGTAATCGATTCTGTGCCTGACATCATCCATACAGGCCATGTCCATACCCTTGGAGTTCAGCGCTATAAAAATATTCTTCTTGTTAATTCCGGGACCTGGCAGGCACAGACAGAATTCCAGAAACGTGTGAATCTCATGCCTGTGCCTGCCAGAGTCCCGATTGTCGATCTTGCGGACTTTGAAGTACAGATCCTGGGATTTGACTGATTTCAATTGATTTTTGACCGATTTTTGATCATTTTCACGGATTTTTGATTGAGCTTCGACCGATTTCAACTGGTTTTGGCTGGCTTTGATTGGTTTCGACTTATTTTTACCGATTTCAACCGATTTCGGCTGTTTTTGGCTGGTTTCGATTGATTATGGTTGAGTTTGATCTGAAAGCCGACCTGGCTTGGATGGCGGTCAGATAGCAGCCCTGAAATATTTCCATTGAGCCACCGAAACCCTCATCAAATCCTCTCCAATATTATTTTCCGATCCTTATATATACAACAAAGATTTAATATGCGAAAAATGCCGCTGGAAGAACAAAATGAAAATCCGGGGGGAGATTCTCTGGAAACTCAGGAAGAAAATCGGGATGAAGAAAGTACTTTTCTTATCTTTGATATCCCTGATTTTAAAACTCTCCTGAAAAAGCAGGGCTATGCCCTTGCAGGCCGCCATTCGGCTGTTAAGACCTGCCTCTGGCTCAGACACGCTATGAACGGTCAGGGCTTTTGCTATAAATCCAAGTTCTATGGAGTTCAGTCCCACCGCTGCCTTCAGATGACCCCAACTCTTATGTGTAACCAGCGTTGCCTCTTCTGCTGGCGCCCGACTGAAGTTCCTGTTCCTGCGCCCGGAGAATGGGACTCTCCTGAGAAAATAGTCGAAGAAAGCATTGCCTGCCAGCGTAAGCTAATCACGGGGTTTGGAGGCTCTCCTAATGCACTTCGAGAACGCTGGCTTGAGGGCAATGAGCCGAACAATGTTGCAATTTCCCTATCCGGAGAGCCAACCTTTTACCCTTATCTCCCGGAACTTATCGAGGAATACGAAAAAAGAGGTTTTACAACTTTTCTTGTCACAAACGGGACAGTCCCAGACATGCTTGCAAAGGTTTCTCCTTCCCAGCTCTACATGAGTCTCGATGCCCCGGATCTTGAAACCTATCTAAAGGTCTGCCAGCCCAAATCGCCTGCACTCTGGGAAAAGATCAATGAATCTCTGTCCCTGATGAAACAGAAAAAATCAAGGACAGTCATCCGGACAACTCTGGTTAAAGGTAAAAACATGTTCAATCCGGATGGCTATGCCAGGCTGATAAAAGAAGCCTCTCCTGATTTTGTGGAAGTAAAAGCATACATGCATCTGGGCTTCTCACGGCTCCGCCTTGACCGCTCTGCAATGCCGACTCATGAAGAGGTTCTGGAGTTCTCACAGGAACTTGCAAAGCACCTGGGATATGAAATCGCAGATGAATCCGAAATCAGCAGGGTAGTCCTGCTCTCGAAGGACGGGAAAAAGTCTGCTGTTAAAAAGACTTCCTATCTTGATTAACCCAAAATTCCCTGACCTGATTAACCCAAATCTTCCGTCTTGATTAATCAGATCTTCTGGCTCAGGTCTCCTGGTTTGATTAATCCAGATCTTCTGGCTCAGGCCTCCTGATTTGATTAATCCAGATCTTCTGGCTTGATTAAACCTGAATTAGCTAAGTTAAGTTCATAGTCGAATTTTCACTCTTGACTTAGCTTTATTTTTCTTCCCGCTTTTAGAGAAAAATAATTTCTTAAGTAGAAACCGATTACAGCAATGTACAGGAATATCTTTATATGTGTATGAATATATAAAATAAGTCAGAGGATAGAAACAAATATAAACTCAAGTTTCAATTAGGGTATGATCCGATCAGGGGTTAATCCAATTTTAAACTAATTAGACACAGTATGAGTAAAATTATGTCTCACATCTAGTGCGATCAACAGAACACGAAACAGGCAGGTTTACGCGGCATAAGAGCTGGCTTTTTACCGGAAATCCGGGGTGCTGGCTATCTTGCAGGCGTATTCTTACACTCAGATTCTCGTGTTCGAAGCGGTTTTTATATTTCGGCTTACGGTCGAGACAGGAACTCGCTGTGTGTTTTGTCCTTAACAAATTCTCAGTTTACTTTGACTAGTTAATGAAAAGCTAAACGAATTATAAACTGAACAACAAAATTCATTATGACCTCAGATTGAGACCTCAATAATCTCAACAATCTTAACAATCTCAAAAATCTCTCAAATTCAAAAACGGGTTTAATCTCAAATTTACCGGAATTACCAGAATTTTGTTACTTTCTTTATCGGGGAATCTTTAAAATGACTGAACAAACTGCACATGAAAAATACGAATTTAAAAAGAAGCTTGAAGGCCTGAGGGATAAGAAGGGAAGAAGTACTGAGCTTATTACCATTTACATCCCTCCCGACAAGCAGATTTTCGACGTTACAAACCAGTTGAAAGACGAGCATGGTCAGGCTGCAAACATCAAGTCCAAGCTCACCAGGACGAATGTACAGGGAGCCATTGAATCTCTGCTCTCAAGACTTAGATATCTGGATAAAGTTCCTGAAAACGGAATCGTATATTTCACAGGGGCTGTGGATATCGGAGCCAACAAGACTAACATGGAGAGCGAAGTAATTGTCCCTCCTGAACCTATCACTGTTTACAAATACCATTGTGACTCCTCTTTCTATCTTGAACCTCTTGAGGATATGCTCAAGGACAAGGGTACCTTCGGGCTTCTGGTCCTTGACCGCAGGGAAGCTACAGTAGGGCTTCTGGTCGGAAAGCGGATCCAGGCCTTCCGCAACCTTACCTCAACAGTTCCGGGGAAGCAAAGAAAGGGTGGTCAGAGTGCTCACCGTTTCCAGCAGCTCAGGCTGATTGCCATCCATGAGTTCTATAAGAGGATAGGAGATGCCGCAAGTGAAATTTTCCTTGCCGTTGACCCTAAAGATCTCAAAGGCATACTGATAGGGGGACCTTCTCCTACAAAAGAAGAATTCCACGCCGGTGAGTTTCTGCATCACGAACTTATGAAGAAAATCCTCGGGCTCTTTGATATAGCATATACTGACGAATCCGGGCTTTCGGAATTGGTAAACGCTGCCGGAGAAAAGCTTCAGGATCTTGAACTCATGGGGCAGAAGAACGCCGTCAGGGCCTTCTTCAAAGAACTCATTTCCGACTCAGGCAAAGTAGCCTATGGGGAAACCCAGGTTCGGGCAAACCTTGAAATCAATTCTGTGGATGTACTCTTGCTCTCCGAAGATCTGCGGGCTGAAAGGGTAACCACAAAGTGCAGTGTTTGCGGATATGAAAATAAGTGGACACGGCGCTGGAAACCCGGAGAACCTGCCCCTACAGCCGGGAACTGCCCGAATTGCGGCGCTTCCCTTGACGTCACGGATGTTATCGATGTCGTGGATGAGCTCTCAGCGCTTGCTGACAAAAGCAATGCAAAAGTTGTTTTCGTGTCTACGGACTTTGACGAAGGTTCCCAGCTCATGAACGCCTTCGGAGGCATTGCTGCAACCCTCAGGTACAATACCGGAGTCTGATCTTCTTCAGGGGACAGATTCCCCTATCCAATACTTTTTTACCAAACACTTTTTATTCAATATTTTTTACCCAATATTTTTTACCCAATATTTTTTGTCCAATACTTTTTATCCAATACTTTTTTAATTAAACTATCCGTAGATCAGTGGATCAGAAATTAATAAATTAAAGTTATCACATTGTTTTCGTAGTTTTTACAGGTGATTTATCTTGTTTCTGGAACTCAAAGCTCAGGCTACATCAATCTTAAAAGACGCTATTGTAAAGGTAGGGTTTGAGATTGAGGATTCCGAACTTTATTTCGAAACCTCTTCTCACGCCGACCTTGCAAGCAGGGCTGCCTTCAGGCTGGCGAGCCTTTACAAACAGAATCCTAAGGAGCTTGCATCCCGTATCGCATCTGCAATCGAAATTCCGGATGGCTCTTATATCGGAGAAGTAAGTGCTTCAGGCCCTTACATCAACTTCCACGCAGGCAGGCACTACCTGAACGGAACTATAACTGCAGTCCTTGAAGAAAAGGAAAAGTTCGGCTGCGGAGCGCCAAAGGATAAAATCCTCCTTGAGCACACCTCAGCAAACCCGAACGGTCCGTTGCATGTGGGGCACATTCGAAATTCCATTATCGGAGACACTCTTGCCCGCATTCTCAGGCGAGCAGGATTTGATGTTGAGGTACAGTACTATGTCAATGATATGGGCCGCCAGATTGCAGTAGTTTCCTGGGCATGCGAACGCTTCGAGCTTGACCTTTCCAGAAAATCCGATTCTGCCATTGCTGACGTATATATAAAAGCCAATGTCGAGCTGGATAAAAACCCGGAGTATGTAAAGGAAATTGATGCTCTCATGGAAAAGGTAGAAACCGGGGATGTCAGGACAATCGATAGTTTTGATAAGGCAGTTTCCCTGGCTATTTCCGGAATCAAGGAAACCCTGCTTCGCTTAAATGTGGTCCACGATAAATTTGTCAGTGAATCCCGTTTCCTTAAATCCGGAGCTGTACACGACATTGTCGAGAGGATTAAGGCGACAGGGAGGACAAAAACGGACAAAGGAGCCCTTGTGGTAGATCTTTCGGATTACGGGTTTGAGAAAACCCTTGTTATTCAGCGTTCAAACGGCACCTCTCTTTACACCACAAGAGATCTTGCCTACCACGAATGGAAAGCCGGACAGGCAGACCGTATAATCGATGTTTTTGGAGCTGACCACAAGCTGATTTCAGGCCAGCTCAGGGCTACATTAAACGCAATCGGGGTAAAGGAACCTGAAGTTGTTATCTTTGAGTTCGTCTCCCTTCCTGAAGGTTCGATGAGCACCCGCCGCGGGCAATTTATAAGTGCAGACGATCTCTTTGACAGGGTTACGGAAGCTGCCCTTGAACAGGTTGAAACTCGCCGCCCTGAGACCCCTTACGAGTTCAAGAAACGGGTTGCGGAAATGGTCGGAATAGGTGCGGTAAGATACGATATAGTCAGGGTCTCCCCCGAAAAATCCACGGTTTTCAACTGGAAAGAGGCTCTGGACTTTGAAAAGCAGGGAGCTCCTTATATCCAGTACTCCCACGCCCGCGCCTGCAGTATTCTCGAAAAAGCAAAAGAGGAAGTAGCCTGGGACCCAGCCGGAGAAATCGATCCTTCTCTCCTTGTTGAGGATAGTGAAATCGATCTAATTAAAAAGATGGCAATGTTTGACAGCATAATAGACCTTGGAGCCCGTGAACTAAAGCCCCATGTGCTTGCAATCTATGCTCGCGAGCTCGCAGATGCTTTTAACCAGTTCTACCGTTTTGTCCCTGTTATCGCTGCTGAGGATGAAAAAGTCAGGGCTTCAAGGCTGGCTCTTGTGGACTGCGCAAGGATTGTGCTTGCAAACTCTCTTGATACTCTTGGAATCGCAGCTCCGGAATCGATGTAATAAGATAAAAAGGGAGCTACAGGACAAAATATAGAAAACAATCGATAGGAAAGAAGAACAAGGGAAGACAAAAAGGAAGATAAAAGGAAGACAAAAAGGAAGATAAAAAGGAAGATAAAAGGAAGATCTGAAATAGAGATATTTTCTATTCTTCCCTTCTGATTTTCCCTGAATTTTTACTTTTTTGATTTATTTACTTTTTATCTGCGATTTAGACGCTGTCTGGATGCCGACCAGGGATGCTGGCAGTTAGAAAATATCTATCAATTTCTCTTCAGAATGTCTTTGAGAAAAATATAAAATATTTGCATCAAAAATGATAGCTTACAAATACTGCTGCAGAGATAACATGATCACTATAAATGAATCTTTTCGGAAATTCTTGAATGAACAGGAAGCCAGCTTGAAGCCTGATACGTTCCTGGACTTTGAAGACGTAATCCTTCTCTACGAGGAATTCCTTGAATTCAGTGCCGAAGATTATCTTTCTGAGGAGGATAGGGATCTTTACACTGCCAGGCACGAGCAAGGCAACAAGAACTATTGCGACATTTTCGACCCTGAGCACCTCACCCCATCCGGAATTAAGGACTTTCTCGATGATTATATGGTTGAGGTCGGGGGAGGCAAGAAGTTCAAGGGTACAGCTGCTAAAGTCCTTGAAAAATTCTTCGAGTGGGCCCAGGAAAAAGGCTATATTGAGGAGAAAGCTTTTGAAGCAAACAATAAAGTCCTGGGGAAATATAAAAAAAGGTATTGATATCTGAAAATGAGGAAATCGTTCTTTTTAGATAGTTTTTTTTTTCTCTCCTTTTTCCCTTTTTTACCGGAGTTTTGTTCTCAGTTGTTATCGTAACTTTGCCTTATCAGATCTTCTGCTGTTTTCAAATCATCATCTGATCGTATGGTTATCTCCAAATCGCCTGTTTCGAAATGTCCTATATTTCTCACATCTTTTGTAAACCCGGGTTCTAGGGTGATTCTGGAGATTCAGGGCAGCTGTTTGAAAATACTCGTGCTTAAAATTGGGCACCGAAAGTATATTTACAAATAAAATCTGCTTTTCGCCTTACTTTGATATTTTTCATTCAAATTAATTCCAATACTTATAATACTCGATACTGTCTTACATAAAAGGTATGCAGGACATTATTTTTATCGATGGAGGCAGCCTTCCCACACCTGAGGGCGTTACGAGGGAATGGATAAAGGCTGCGGCTGAAAACCGGGATGAAGACGAGAAACTCTTTTCCATAGTAAGGGAAGCTTTCCGGAGAAAGATCGATGTCGGAGTGCATGTTCCAACTTATCCTCAGTTTAGGGACATGATAGGGCAATTTCTGGACATTATCAAAGATGAAAAGAACTGCTATGAGCCTTATGTATTGAGAGAGGAAAATGCAAAAATTCTTGAACTGCAGATAATCGATGAGGTTGCAAAACAGTACAGGCAAGAAACAGGAGAAACTCTCGAAGTCAGAGTTTGCGTTGCAGGCCCAACAGACCTGTATCTTCAGGCATTCGGAACAACGCGTTACGTGGATGCATACCATATCCTCGCGCTGGATATTGAGAATTTCATAAAAGAGGCATTTAAAACTGCTAAAAATTTTAAAATCAGGGTCATAGCCCTGGATGAACCCAGCCTCGGGATGAATGACAGAATCGAGTTCTCTGACGCTGACATCATCTCTGCTCTCACCCTTACCTCAACCTATGCCAGGAAACAGGGAGCAGATATGGAAATTCACCTGCATTCACCATTGAAGTATAAGCTTGTCTGCGAGACCCCTATCAATGTTATAGGCTTTGAATATGCGGCAACTCCTTCCTACCTGAACCTTCTGGATAAAAAAGTGCTTGAGGACTCGGATACTTATATAAGGCTCGGAGTATCGAGGACAGATATTTCCAGTCTTATAGGCATTGTCAATGAAACGTATGGGGTTAATGCCTGGAAGGAGAAGGAATATATGCAGAAAATTGTCACTGAGCTTGAGACTCCGAATGTCGTAAAAAAGAGGCTTGAAACGGCTTATTCTGTCCTCGGAGATCAGATAAAATATGCAAGTCCGGACTGCGGGCTGGCTTTCTGGCCGGATCAGGATCTTGCTTTCAAGCTGCTTGAGAATACCGCAAAAGGCATCAATGAGTTTAATGCAGAGAAAAGATCAGAAGAATAACTCAGAATAACTCAGGATAACTTAGAATAACTCAGAGTAACTCAGAATAACTCTGGAGAATAACTTTATACATGGCAATAATGAGTCAGTTTGCCTTGAGGGATAAATCTCTCAGGGAATTTCTCTTCTCTTTTTTTATAATTTTATTGTCTTTCCAATAATGCTAAATTCTTACAGGTCTACTAAGAGGCATGCAAGAAATCATTTTTGACGATATCGGAAGTTATCCCTTACCTGAAGGAGTCAGTAAGGAGTGGATCCAGAATGCCTTTAATACGAGAACAGAAAATGAAAAACTCTTTACGGTAATCAATGACGCCTTCCAGCAGAAAATAGATGCCGGTGTGGAAGTTCCCAACTATCCCCAGTATCAGGATATTTTCACGTTCCTGAAGGTTATCCGCGATCCTAACTGCTGTGACAACCCTTTTGAGGTGAAATCTGAGTGTGCCAGGATTGAAGAGCTTGAGGCTATAGAGAAAGTCGCAAAAGCCTATAAGGAGAAGTTCGGAGAAACATTGAAGGTCAGGATCTGTGTAACAGGCCCAACCGAACTTTACTTAAGGGAATTCGGAGGTACACAGTATGCGGATATTTACTCTCTTTTTGCGAAAAGTGTGAATAAACTTGTTCGAAATTCCATGAAATCTGCGAAAAATTTTAAGATCGCAACGGTTTCTATTGATGAACCAAGTATAGGGCTGAACCCTGAGCTTGCTTTTGATGAGAACGATATTATTTCTGCCCTTACCGATGCTTCAAAATCAGGAAGTAAGTGGGGAGCCGATGTACAGATTCATCTCCATTCCCCTCTTTATTATAACGTTGCCTGCGAAACTCCTACAATCAACGTAATAGGAGTAGAATCAGCAGGCACGCCTTCTTATCTGGAATTAATTGACAAAAAAGTACTGGAAAGTACAGATTCATTCCTCAGATTGGGAATTGCAAGAACTGATATCTTCACTCTGGCAGGAATCCTTAACGAAAGATACTGTACTAACGTCTGGAAAGATCAGCAATACCTTTCGAAAATTGTGACAGATCTCGAAACTCCAGCTATTATAACAAAGAGGCTCAGGCTTGCTCACAGACGTTTCGGTAACCTGATAAAGTATGCAGGTCCTGACTGCGGGCTGGGCTCCTGGCCTAACCAGAAAATAGCTTTTATTCTGCTCTCCAATGTAGCCCAGGGCATCAGGGATTTCAGAGAATCTCTCTGACTCTGATATTTTTTAATAATTTATTGTAAAACCTGCGTCAGGAGGTCAATAGCCTGAAGGCTCAGGCTTCATTTTTCCCTCCAGTGGAAGCTATGCAGGAATATCGAATTCTTTAAAAAATAGCCGATAGATGTCAAAGCACAGTGGAAATAAAGGGGTGATTTTTATAATCAATTTGTGATTTACTTTTATAACCAGTTTTATAACTGATTTTTGTAATTTATTTGTAATTTATTTGTAATCATTTGTAATTTATTTGTAATTTATTTGTAATTTATTTGTAATTGGTTTGTAATTTATTTGTAATTGGTTTGTAATTGGTTTGTAATTGATTTCTATAACTGGTTTCTATGATTGTAATTTCTATAATTGATTTCTATAACTGGTTTCTATAATTGGTTTCTATAATTGGTTTCTATAACTGGTTTCTATAACTAATTTTTAATTTCAGGGTCTCTTATTATTTATTGAGTCTCCCATGCCTTCTGTCAATATCATCCATCATGTCCAGCATCTTGCGAATGGCAGTTCGGATAGCATCGGACTGACTGACAAATTTCTTGTTATCTCCCACATGCTTGTTGAGGTCATCCAGGAGTTCTTGAGGGATTTCAACACTTACTTTTGGCATTAAAGTGCACCATTCAGGTATTTTTAGATATTGAGACTTTTAGCCATTAATCTTTTTCAAATATACTATTTTTAGCCCAGTGAGAAAAAACTTGATGAAAAATAGATTCTTTAAAGTTTAAAAATTTTAAAAAAATTAGCGGGCTCGAAGGGATTTGAACCCCCGGCCTATGGATTAAGAGTCCATCGCTCTGCCTGACTAAGCTACGAGCCCACGCATTATCATTCTTATTGAATGAGCGACTCCACAATGGATCTTTAATTATTTATAGGTTTCGGCATGAACCTATCTCCTCGGAATCTTTTCTGACTTGAATCTGCATTTTATTACAATTTGTTTCTATTTTCTTAGGAAAAGTTGCTCCTGGAAAACCTTTATCTTTAATATAAATATATTTTATTCTGAGTAATCTTATTTTTATATGAAGTAATTTTATTTTTTACACGAATATGAAGTAATTTTATTTTTTATATGAATTACTCTGATTTTATTATCTTTAAAATGAGAAATCAGAAGTCTGGAAGGTGAGCATCGTATATTTTCCTAACTCCTTTATTTTTCTTTTTCTAGAGATATTAAAGCAAAACGTTATATACAAGCGAATATGAGTATGACCAATTAATTGACTTATCCGAAGCTCTGTTGGGGATCAGTTAATCAAATAGATTAAGTAATCAAATAGATTAAGTAGAATGTGTACTTCCTGAATTTGGGTTCTCAAGTTTGGCTTGTTAAGTACTGTTTTTACTCTTTTCTGTCGATAGAGCTTTCTTAAGCTGATTAATAGAAGTTAAAGGAATGAATCTAATGTTTAGAGATGAACGTGCTTCTGTGCCCGTTGAAGAGGGCGAAACTTATGACGTAACTATTCAGGATATTGCTCGCCAGGGAGACGGCATCGCCCGTATCGAAGGTTTTGTAGTTTTTGTCCCGAATACGAGTGTTGGCGACGAAGTCCAGATTAAGGTCGAAAGAGTACTTCCCAAATTTGCATTTGCAAGCGTTGTCGAGTAAATGCAGGTTAAGAAAATCAAATAATTATAAACTTAAATAAAGTAAATTAAAGGAATGGTTTTTCATGTTCAGAGAAGAAAGTCGCTCAGTCCCTGTCGAAGAGGGCGAAGTTTACGATGTAACAATTCAGGATATTGCTCGCCAGGGAGACGGTATCGCTCGTATTGAGGGTTTTGTTGTCTTTGTCCCGGGCACCAAAGTTGGCGATGAAGTCCGGATTAAAGTCGAAAGAGTACTTCCCAAATTTGCATTTGCAAGCGTTGTCGAGTAATTGCAGGTTAAGGAAATCAAATAATTATTAAACTTAAATAAAGTAAATTAAAGGAATGGTTTTTCATGTTCAGAGAAGAAAGTCGCTCAGTCCCTGTCGAAGAGGGCGAAGTCTACGATGTAACAATTCAGGATATTGCTCGCCAGGGAGACGGCATTGCACGTATTGAAGGTTTTGTTATCTTTGTCCCGGGCACCAAAGTTGGCGATGAAGTCCGGATTAAGGTCGAAAGAGTACTTCCCAAATTTGCATTTGGAAGCGTTGTCGAGTAAGTGCAGGTTAAGGGAATCAAATTATATTAATTCCAGCTTAAATTGTTAAGGAATGGTTTTAATGTTCAGAGATGAAAGTAGCTCTGTTCCTATTGAAGAAGGCGAAGTCTACGATGTAACAATCCAGGACATCGCTCGCCAGGGAGACGGCATCGCCCGTATTGAGGGTTTTGTTGTCTTTGTCCCGGGCACCAAAGTTGGCGATGAGGTCAGGATTAAAATCGAAAGGGTACTTCCCAAATATGGTTTTGCCAGCCTCGTTGAATAAGCAGGATATTTCAAACTAAAAAAGAGCGAGACTGAAAAATCATGTCATTCTTCAGTCTCTTTCCATTAATATACCTTAACTAACTTCCGGATTTCTCTTTACCGGGATTACTTTTCTTTAATATATTCTTGATTTTCTCCGTGTTATGCTTTTCACTTATTTTCACTATCGTATTTAAGCCTCAATTGTTTGTTCGGGGCGTCTGATAGTGAACATTCGATGCTATTATATAATAGTTATTCAATCATATTTTGGAAACCCAATTGACAAAATTTTTGCAAATGCTTTGCAGGTAAAATATTTGCTCTACAGCGATAGCCGGGGGAAGTATCCCGGAGTGATTTCTAATGATTCGTTTTATCAAGTACCATCCCAGGTCCAATACTTACGTGATCGAAAAAAGAGCTTTTCTTGAAGAGGACCTTATTCTGGACGGCAACGTAATTGTCGGGCAGGAAGTAAAGTTCTGGAAAGATCTTAAAGTAACTGGCAGGCTTGAACTCGGAAAAGGTTCGGTCGTTAAGGGCAACGTAAAAGCCAGAAGTGCCCTTCTATGTTCACAGGCAAAAATTCTGGGCAATATAGAAACGGTTTCTGAACTTGTTCTTCTTGATAGAGCTAGAATAAATTCCGCAGCCTGTAAGGGGGATATCCGCGCCAGGCCGGGGTGCGCCATCGATTCCGTAAAAGCAGACGGCACGCTTGAGCTTATAGGAAAAGTCACTGTGAGGAAAGTAGAACCATTAACAAAAGTGATTATCCGGGCTGAAGAATAATCAAATCCCTCTAACAAGTTTTTAACTTTTTCCTCACCTTTCTTCTTTCCTTCTCTTCTTTAATTTTCTCTGGATTTTCCTACCGCAGTTTTATCTTCCGATTTTGCCGAAATTTACCTGTGGAACCTTTCTTCTTCCAGAAGTTTCAGGACCCGATCCCTTAAACGGTTAACCTCTGGACTTGTCCTGGATCGCGGGCGGGGCAGGTCCACTTTTACAATCTCCTTTATTCTTCCCGGTCTTGAGGTCATTACCACTATCCTGTCCGAGAGAACAACTGCTTCATCGACACTGTGGGTCACGAAAAGGAAAGTCACATGTTTTTGTTCCCAGATCTTCAGAAGTTCATCCTGGAGGATGTTTCGAGTCTGGGCATCCAGAGCTCCAAAAGGCTCGTCCATGAGAAGGACTTCGGGTTCATTGGTAAGAGCCCTTGCAATGGCTGCTCGCTGCTGCATGCCTCCGGACAGTTCATATGGGTAGCTATTTTTGAACTGCTCCAGGCCCACAAGATCTATATACTTCTCGGCATGCTTCCGGGCTTCAGGTTTTTTAATTCCCTGCATCTCAAGCCCAAAAGTAATATTATCGATAACCGTTCTCCAGGGGAAGAGGGAATATTGCTGGAAGACCATTCCTCTTTTAGGGTCCGGGCCAGTTATAGGTACCCCGTTGAGTGTAATTTCTCCTGAGGTCTGGGTTTCAAGCCCTGCAGTAATACGAAGCAGAGTGGTTTTTCCA
>CAVZFI010000002.1:0-44664 GCA_963774465.1 uncultured Methanosarcinaceae archaeon
TGAATAGATCCTGCCGTGATATTCAAGGTTTTCAGATACAGTCATTTCATGATCAAGGCAAAGCATCTGGAAAACGATACCTATTGACCTTCTTACGAAATTTGGTTCCTTTGAGACATCATACCCATTAACTCTGGCTTCGCCTTTCTGGAGTTTCCGGAGTGTCGTGAGAATATTAATCACGGTACTCTTGCCCGCACCATTCGGACCAAGAAATGAGAAAATCTCCCCCTGTTTTACAGTAAAACTGATATTGTCAACAGCTATTACAGAGCCATATGCATGCTCAAGATTATTTACTTCTATGACATTTTCGGTCATTCGTAAATCAACCCCTTTCCTCTACCGTATCGGATCACTCCTCTCACTCATATTAGACCCCCAATCTTGAGTAGGTACGGATTTAATAAATAATTTATTGAAACTATTAAGTTTAGATAAATATCTTGATAGTTTTACAGAAGTAGTTATGCCTCCGATGGTTTATATAAATAGGAAATAAAGCTCCTGAACTAACGTATGAAAAGCTCCGTGTTTTTCGTTTTACACGTTTCTAAAATGTTTGAGGAATTATCCAACTGTAGGTTATTTTTTGGAACATAACACAAATAACTTCCCCCTTTTGCACTTTTATTAAAAATTTCCTTTTTTATTATATTATAATTAAAAAGTAGAATAAATATGAGAAAGATATCTTTATATTGTGGAACCTTTTTGGAAAATAGGTATTGATTGATATTAGAAATCCAAATCTTTTATGAATAGTTAATAATGTAAGCTTACACTGAATTTCGCTAAAGAAAAAAATTCGCATTCTATAAAGAAATCCTCCGTTTTAGGAATTGCTGTTCTGCTCTTAACACATACTTTTTTTGCTTTCAAATTATACTTCGCTTCAAGCCTTTTTGAAAATATTCCGACGATATAAAGCCCAGGCACTGGAAAGACATCCTTATAATGGAATTTAAAATAAAATATACAGAACTCCAGAGAGCTCTAAAAAGGTTCTAAAATCAGGCAGGATTCATGAATTCGAACATAAAGCGTAACCTGAAAAATCCCTCATAGAGAGCCGGATTTCAAAAAAAATCGATTAACCTGAATTTCTAAACGCGATCTCCAGCTCACAATATATTCAAGTATGTGGGTATTTAGGTATGTGGGGAAGATACATAGAAGTATAATTCATTTCGTATAAAACATTGAGTTAGGAACTATAATTACACAATTCCTATGCTTCGGAAAAAAGTTACAATAAATTTTATATGTGCTTTCATTTTCAACAATCCAAAAAACGTTCCCATTGCCCCAGATACATGTATAGAGAAGCGATGCATATTAATTTCACGTCCTTTATATATATCATGAAGCTGGACGAGTTCAGTTTTTGATTTACTGATTATATTACCCAAATCAAACAAATTGAACGGGACTCCATGTATGTCATTTGTGAATAAAAAAGTATATACATTTTTCAAACCAGAAGCAATCTCCAATTGAAATTTGTCCGTGTCATTTTTTGATGTAAAATAAAAGATGGGTATATCGGACCCCGCTACGAGATCGGTTAAATCATAATATCGATTCACTGCGTTGTCGTTTCTGTACTTATAGACTATCGGATTATAATACCCATTTGACTTTATTAATACTTCCTTCAATGAAAACTGCCCAGAAAATGTAAAAATGTGTTCGGCATTTAACAGGATTCCGAATAAAACTGCTGCATAACCGCCCGACGAAACGCCAATAGTAATTATTTTCGTTCCTCGGGTTTCAGATTCAAGAAAATCTTTTACTTTCTCAATCGAATTCAGATCTTTATTTATACCTTCCAGATACCACTGTCTGAATATATCCCTTACAAAAATGTGTTTTCTGGCATTCTCGACTTTGTTTTTCATCCATTCAAAACTTTTTTCGGTCTGTAGAAACGATTTGAATTCGGGTTCTGTGTTCGGAAATAGGATTCCATTGCTTGAAAAATAGATTACTGAATATTGGCTGGTTGAATCTGGAACGTCTTGAATTGAATAATTCTTCTCGTTGTTGTATGCATCTACAAAAAAGTAATTCCAGATGTTGAATATGTTATTGCGTGTGAGATATTTATTTCTCATTTCAAATATGGTTTTAATGACGCATCGTATTTAAACATATCCAATAATTTTAATTTACATTTGTTTTAAATAAAGTTGAATCTATCAGAGCCATTCATTAAACCTATGTTATTTTTACTCATTTTTACATAGGCTCAGAGTGGAATAGTTGACTTTTCTCTGAATATGTCAATTCTACTTCTAAAAAAGAGGAGTATTTTGAATATTATAGATGTTCATTACGAAATAGCTACTAAAATTAGAGACTGGAACCCCGAGAATAACAGCCCAGAAATATTAAAAGAGCTTTATGACAAAGCTGATGCTATAAGCATTTTTGATTCATACTGTGACTTAGAATATGCAATAACGCACTTTTCAAATCTTGGCAAGATATTTCTAACAGCAAACCTTAATGATATTGCCGTTGTGAAGGCATTTCGATAGAATTTAGAACAGGGCTATGTCAATTTTTCCGAATCTGATGAAGAAATGCAATATGATTTAATACGATTATAAACATTATTAAAAAAATATTCCTAAGAGGAACTAATAACATTTTTTACTAAACGAACATGAAATTCTTCGAATAATAGTACAAATAAATGAAAGTACTTGAAAGCACTTTCATGCCAAATAGATCATATTAGAGCCTATCCAAAAAGTGTTGTGACCTATCATAACCCTACATTTTGCAATAGCAAAGCTGTGGAACAGATACTCAGGTATTAATTGACCTATGGTAACTTTAAACACCCATTACTGAATTTTCTGATAGGTTCCAAGTCAAGCTCCCTAAAAGTAGTTTTATTATTAAACTTACATTTCTCTCAGCAATTTACTTAACTAGTTACTGGTAAAATGACAATTTTCCGTAAAATCATGCCCAATAGATATACTATATTTACTTCACTAATTTTTGTCTATTAGCCGATTCGATTTAATGTAATGAGGGTTATTACTTATACTATGACAAATACAAATGTATCCTTTTTCAGCCGCGATTTTAGAGGCATTTTTCCATCTAAGGATATGTTGACCATTAGGTATGAATATATATAAATACGTTAATTGGTGATGTTATTTGGGGGTAATGTAATGGCAGAAACTTTGAGACTATCACCGGTTATCAGCGCGTATCCTGACGATAAATATGAAAACCTGCAAATTGAGATAATTCTCCCAGGGGTCGAAAAAAAAGAGATTTCTTTTAAGATCACGGAGGATGGCTTTTACGTAAAAGCCACTAAAGAAGGGGTTGAATATGCGGACAGCTATGCAGTCTGCTGCCCGGTAAGCCCTGAAAAAGCAGTCGCTAATTACTCAAACGGTATACTTAAAGTAAAAGTACCTTACCAGCAGCCTTTTGAAAAAGCTGTGGATGTGGAAATCGAGTAAGGGAATAGATTGCACAGCAAACTTCTTAAAGGAGAGAGTGCTATGGACAGTGCCCTACCCAGAATATTGAAAACTCCTATACTTGCAATGTATCATGATGACAAACACGAAAATCTTACCCTAGAAGTTGAACTTCCAGATGTAGAAAGTGAGAATATAACACTTGTAATACATGAAAACAGCTTTTACCTGAAAGCATTCAGTAAAAATGTGGAATATCTGGGATCTTTTTTTCTGGACGGACCTGTGGACCCAGAAAAAGCAATCGCGGTCAATAATAAAGGAATGCTTACTATTAAAGTTCCCTATAAAGACCGTTTTGCGTGTGCAAGGAACGTTCCAATTGAGTAAGGCAAAAGTAAAGAGCTAATCGCAGGAAAATAGTCCTGAAAAACTTAGTATTATATCCTATTAATTTTTATTATATTCTGTTCTTATTATATTCTGTTCTTATTGATAGAGACCATTTTTGTGATATTTATTTACATAGAGGAGATTTTATGAAAATAATAAAATGCGGAGATCTGGGGTTCAGGTGTAATTTTATGGCTGCTGGCAACGAACTGGAAGAAGTTGAAAATGCTATGTTCGATCATATAGAAAAAGAGCACAAGGAAGAGCTTCAGAACATGTCAGAAGATGATATTCATCACCTGAAGCATCGGATATCGACCCTTCTGGGAAGAAGTTGCGGCTGCGGAGCCCTTTAATACGAATAATAAACCCTGAAAAACGAAAGTTTATCCCGGCACTTTCAGGATAAACTTCTTTTTAAGCCTTTTTTAGAATTAATTATACCCTGTAAAGAATGACAGATTCAGAAATGGCTGAGATAAAAACCTGGTTTTGAGTAACTGTAAATTCAATAATTTCGGAACCCTTAGTCAGGGGTTCAGAATCCATATATAATAGTTGAGTAGCATCGCAAAGCTGACCCAGAGGATGTAAGGGAGCAGCAGATAAGAAGCCATTTTTGAAATATTCCTAAATTTCAATATTGTCAGAAGGACTGCAAGCCAGAGCAAAACGATCTCAACAAAAGCATAGTAAGGAGATCTTAGCCCGAAAAAAAGAAAGGACCAGAGAGCATTAAGGACTAACTGAATGCCGAAGATGGCCAGTCCCATTTTGATTTCCTGTTTTTCCAGCCCTTTTACCCAAACGAGGTAAAGGGAAATTCCCATAAGTGTATAAAGCGTAATCCAGACAGGAAAAAAAACCCACGAGGGAGGGTTGAAAGCTGGCTTTTCAAGCAAAATATACCAGTTACTGAGAGACGAAGCCGTAAACGCTGAACCAATTGCTCCTGCAAACTGGCAGATTAAAACCGAGACCAGAAGTTTGAATAAATTTATACTGTGATACATATAAAAATCTGATAATTATTATGTATTTCAATCATTATTAATATTGGGATTGAAAAAAAGCTTTAATCGGCTCTTCTGCCTTATATAGTTTTTTGCAAATGCGCCATATCAAAGGGCTAAAATTCAAATCACATTAAGGAATCTATCCCTTGTGGAATGAGCTTTATATACATGAGATTGGAAATATATTCAATGAATTGGGGATAAAGCATACAAGTATTTTTAAAAGTAATGCGGTCTATTCGGGACTTTAATAGTATCTTATTTAAGATTAGTATTAGAAAACTAGATATACTATTAAATAGGTAAAAGGATACCTAGTGCCTAGCGTGGGTGAAATCAAATGGTGCAGATGAAGAAGTGTATAACCAAAGAAGACGTGATAGAGGCTGTAAATGAGAGAGACGTAAAGTTTATCCGGACCCAGTTTACGGATACACTCGGCATCATCAAAAGCTGGGCAATTCCTGTAGAACAACTGGAAGAGGCTTTTGAAAGCGGTGTAATGTTTGACGGATCTTCGATTCAGGGCTTCACACAAATTGAGGAATCTGACATGAAACTTTTGCTTGATCCGTCTACTTTCAGGATTCTTCCATGGAGGCCTGCAACCGGTGCAGTAGCCAGGATTCTAGGGGATGTCTATCTTCCTGACGGAAAGCCGTTCCAGGGAGATCCCAGGTACGTCCTTAAGAGCGCAATCTCAGAAGCCGAAAAGATGGGTTTCTCCATGAATGTAGGGCCTGAACTGGAATTTTTCCTCTTCAAACTTGACGCAAACGGAAACCCGACCACGGAACTCACAGATCAGGGAGGATACTTCGATTTCGCACCCCTTGATAGAGCCCAGGATGTTCGAAGGGATATCGATTATGCTCTTGAACACATGGGATTCCAGATAGAGGCGTCCCATCATGAAGTCGCACCTTCCCAGCATGAAATCGATTTCAGGTTCGGGGACGTGCTTAGCACTGCAGACAATGTGGTAACCTTCAAATACGTTGTCAAGTCCATTGCCTACCACAAAGGATACTATGCTACCTTTATGCCAAAACCTCTCTTCGGGGTAAACGGCTCAGGCATGCACACCAACCAGTCCCTCTTCAATGATGGCAAGAATGCGTTCTATGATCCAGACACTCCGACTCAGCTTTCTCAGGAAGCAATGTACTACATTGGTGGCCTGTTGAAACATATAAGGGAATTCGCAGCCGTTACAAACCCGGTTGTTAATTCCTACAAGAGAATTGTACCTGGGTATGAGGCACCAGTTTACATTACCTGGTCTGCAAAGAACAGAAGTTCTTTGATCAGGATTCCTGCTACACGTGGAAAAGGAACAAGAGTCGAACTCAGATGCCCGGATCCTGCATGCAATCCTTACCTGGCTTTCGCCCTCATGCTAAGAGCCGGGCTTGACGGGATAAAAAATAAAATAGATCCTGGAGAGCCTACCAACGTGAACATTTTCCATCTTACGGAAAAAGAGCGCGAGGAAAGAGGCATTCGCTCCCTGCCTGCAGACCTTAAGGAAGCAATTGATGAGATGAGAGCCAGCACATTCGTAAAGGAAGTGCTCGGGGAACATAGCTTCAGTCACTATCTGTGTGCTAAAAAGATGGAATGGGATGAATACAAAACAATTGTCCATCCCTGGGAACTTTCTACCTATCTACATATGCTGTAAGCGTAAGGAAATTCCTGAAACCGGATATGCCGGAAAATCTGCTGCGGCAGATTTTAACAGGAATTTATTTTCTTATTCGTAGATTTCAGGCAGGTATACGACAACCTTAGAAAAGCACTAATTGAACCAAAGAGGAGATTTCCTTAGAGGCATAAATTCATCTTAAAATTTTTATTTTTTGGAAAAAAAATAAAGTCTGAAAAGAATATTGATATAAAAATCCTTTCCTATGAAACACGTGGTTTTAATATTGTTACTTTTTTATGTAAAACAGAGCTTGAATATATTCCACAGGAAAAATGATACTGCCGCTCTGAGGATGACAGCAGGATAAAGTATTTAAAACCCCGGTTCGGGAAAAATTTTAGAAAAAAAAGAAAAATTAAAGGGTTAAAACGCCGTGCTTCGCAACGTTACTTTAAGAACTTTTGATCCGAAAAAAAGAAACATATATATATTGTCAAATAGGTACTAAATTACTTACTTCCCTTAGTGGTGACCCTCTCGATATATGCATTAGGAATAAAACCAGATATGGAAGCGTTGCTGCTCACTCACATTAATTAGATAATATAAATGAGACAAATTTAGATAAATATTCTTTAAATTATGAAGACTCATAAAAGATTACCCCTGAAACCCAGTTTCTCAGCTGGCAAGTTTTTTGAACTATTTCTCAAAAATGAGCCGCAGAAATTATCCCGAGAATTATCAATGAACATACTTTACATTAAGTTCGTTTCTATTTATTTCTAGAGTGATCAAAATGTGTGGAATAATAGGCTTTATAGACCGAACTAAGTCCAGAATGGACGGGTCGAGCATAAAGGCCGCTCTCAGTCTCATGAACGAAAGAGGCAGTGGAGACGGGGCAGGTTATGCTGCATATGGGATATATCCAGAGTATGCAGATTATTATGCTCTTCATGTTTTCTTTGACAACATGACAGAATCAAAACAGAAGGTTGATGAGCTCCTCCAGCAGTGGGGAAAGATCGTTCATCAAGAGGAGATACCGACTACTCCACAGCCTGGTATAAAAAAGGTACATACTCCCTGGAGATATTTCTTCAAGCCCTCAGAGGATCTGATGACAGGAAGAATGACTTCTGAAAATGATGTTGTTACTTATATAGTCATGGAAGTAAACGCCAATGTAAAAGGAGCTACTATCTTCTCCTCCGGAAAGAACATGGGAGTTTTCAAAGCTTCCGGCTGGCCTGAAGATGTGGCAAACTTCTACAGAATTGAAGATTACAAGGGATACATCTGGCTCGGACACAATCGTTATCCCACAAATTCTCCGGGCTGGTGGGGAGGAGCTCATCCTTTCAACCTGCTTAACTGGTCAGTAGTACATAACGGAGAAATTACCTCATATGGTACAAACCAGCGCTATGTCGAAGGATACGGATACAAATGTACCGCTATTTACTGATACCGAAGTTGTAGCCTATCTATTTGACCTGCTAGGAAGGCAGCATGAACTTTCCCATGAAATGATTGTTCGGGCTCTTGCTCCGCCTTTCTGGGATGACATTGACCGGATGCCTGCAAAAGAAGCAGAACTGAATAAGGCAATCCGCCTTACCTATGGATCTGCCCTCATGAACGGGCCCTTTGCAATCGTAGTCGGGACGGACGATGGTATTGTCGGCTTTACTGACAGGATAAAACTGCGTCCTCTAGTAGTCGGTGAGAATGGGAATCGACTCTATATCTCCAGCGAAGAAGCTGCAATAAGAACTCTCGATCCCGAAGTTAAGAATATATACACTCCCAGGGCAGGAGAACCAATTATAGGGAGGTTTATTGAATGACGCTCGGAAGTGTACCCCCAAAATTTAAGGTCAGCATTGACCGCGACCAGTGCATGGACTGCGGACGCTGTATTGAAAACTGTTCCTACGGCGTGTACAGGAGAGAAGGCGATAAAATCCTGATAGAATCCAGGAAATGTACAGCCTGCCTCCGGTGTGTTGCCATGTGCCCGAGGGACGCAATTACGCTTACTGAAAAGCCCGTGGACTACCGCAGCCACCCCCTATGGACCAGAGAGGTCAGAGAAGATATTATTAAACAGGCCCGCAGCGGAAAAATTATCCTTTCGGGAATGGGAAACGCCAGGGATTTGCCAGTTATCTATGACCGCCTTCTCCTTGACGCCTGCCAGGTTACAAACCCGAGCATTGACCCCCTGAGAGAACCTATGGAACTGAGGACCTACATAGGGAAAAAGCCATCCAAACTCAAATTCCGAAAGACTGAGAGTGGAGACGTAGAACTGGAAACGAAACTTGCTCCAAACCTCAAGCTTGACACCCCAATTATGATCGGGCACATGAGTTTCGGAGCTATCAGCCTGAACTCCCAGCTCAGCATGGCAAAAGCAGTCGCCGAAACCGGAACTTATATGGGAACTGGAGAAGGGGGGCTGCACAGGGATCTCTATCCTTATCAGGACCACATGATCGTCCAGGTCGCTTCAGGCCGTTTCGGTGTAAACATTGATTACCTTGAAAGAGGCGCTGCCATTGAGATCAAGATTGGTCAGGGAGCAAAACCGGGTATAGGTGGGCACCTACCTGGAGAGAAAGTAAATGAGGAAGTATCAAGGACCCGTATGATCCCTCTTGGCAGTGATGCGATTAGCCCGGCACCTCACCATGATATTTACAGTATTGAAGACCTTGTTCAGCTTATTAGAAGCCTGAAAGAAGCAACCGAATGGAAGAAACCGGTCTTCGTTAAGATCGCAGCCGTGCATAATGTGGCTCCAATTGCTGCTGGTATTGCCCGCTCTTCTGCAGATGCGGTAGTAATTGATGGATTCCGTGGCGGGACCGGAGCAGCTCCCAAGGTATTCAGGGACAATGTGGGAATTCCGATTGAAGTTGCAATCGCAAGCGTTGACCAGAAACTCAGGGAACAGGGTGTAAGGAACGAGATCTCCATCATCGCAAGTGGTGGAATAAGGAGCAGCGCCGACCTTGCCAAGTCCATTGCGCTAGGGGCGGATGCAGTATACATAGGAACTGCAGCTCTAGTCTCTCTGGGCTGCAGGGTCTGTGGCAACTGTTACCGAAACCTTTGCCCCTGGGGCATTGCCACCCAGCGCCCTGACCTTGTAAACAGGCTTGACCCCGAAAGGGGAGCAGTTCAGGTTTCAAACCTGATTAAGGGCTGGACTCTCGAACTTAGCGAACTTATGGGTGCTGCGGGGATCAACAGTATAGAAAGCCTGCGCGGCAACAGGGACCGCCTGCGCGGATATATGCTGGATGAAGGAATGCTCAAAATCCTGGACGTACTGCCAGCGGGAGCCTGATTGAGATGAAGACGGTAAAAATTGATGCAAGAGGTATGCACTACACCCCTTTAAACCAGAAAATCAGGGCTGCGGTTGCGGACGGGGCAGAAGAAATCATACTCGACAACGTGCTCGGACAGCGCTTTATAGGAGATGGGCTAAGAGGCAATGTCCGCATCATAATCAATGGGGTTCCCGGAGGAGATCTGGGAATGTTCATGAACGGGCCTACCTGCATTATACATGGGAATGCCGAACATGCTCCTGGCAATACAATGGATAGTGGAATGCTCGTAATTCACGGAAGCGCAGGAGATGCAGTTGCCCACAGTATGAGGGGAGGAAAAGTCTTTATAAAGAATAACATTGGCTACCGGGGCGGCATCCACATGAAACAGTATAACGTGGAAGCCAGGCCCATACTGGTTGTGGGAGGCACAGCCCATTCCTTCCTTGGAGAATACATGGCAGGTGGCCTTGTGCTCGTGCTCGGTATTGGCAAGGATAAAACCATGACAGATAGGGGCATAGGAAGTGGAATCCATGGTGGGGAGATCATTATCCGCGGGGAAGTGGATGATTACCTCCTTGGAGTAGGAGCCAAGAAATTCAAGTTTACCGAAAGTGATCTTGAACGCATTGCCCCGGTTATAAAGAGCTTCTGCGAGCATTTCGGGTATGACCCCGCAGAGTTCCTGGACACCAACTACACCAAGATCGGACCTGCAAGCAGCCGGCCTTTTGCAAGCAAATATGTCTGGGAGTGATCAGAAATGGCAGAACAAAAACCAATAAGTAAGAATTACCTTGATCTCAAATCAAAAGTCTGGGACGAAGGTCTTTGCTCAGGCTGTGGGGCCTGCATTGCAGTCTGCCCTGCTGATGCCCTGTACTTCGAAACGGGCGGCGATTCCACACACCCGAAGAGCAATGACTACTGTAAAGCCGCTGTTGACGACGTTCCCTGCGGAGCCTGTTATGAGGTTTGCCCGAGACTTGACGAACAGCCCTCAAGCCTTCTCGGAGATTATCTGGAAATTACTGCCGGAAAAGCCGAGTTCGATATTCCGAGAAAACAGAGCGGAGGAGCAGTCACGGCAATTCTTACAAATGCTCTGGATACAGGCCTTGTGGATGCTGTTGTTACGGTTACGGAAGATCCCTGGACCCTCAAACCGCACTCCATGGTAATAACCAAGAGTGAAGCCCTTATCAGCCAGGCCGGAAGCCGTTACAACTGGTGGGTACCTCTTGTTTCTTCCCTCAAGGAAGCGGTTGTAAACAGGAAGTACAGGAACATTGCAGTTGTCGGAGTTCCCTGTGTCGTCCAGGCAGTCCGCAAGATGCTTGAAACCGACCACCAGCTTGTGCGCCCATACAAGGACTCCATTCGTTTTGTCTTAGGTCTTTTCTGCACAGAAAGCTTCGACTACGAAAAACTTATCGCAGGCAAGCTGAAAAGCGAATACGCCCTCGAACCCATGAAAGTGTGCCGCATTGACGTCAAGGGCAAGCTTGAAATTACCTTAAACGACGGGACACAGTATGTAATTCCCCTTGCCGAACTTGAGGATACTGTCCGCCCAGGCTGTGGTATCTGTACGGACTTCACCGCCCTCAAAGCTGACATTTCAGCCGGCTCTGTCGGAAGCCCTGACGGTTACACCACCCTTGTTGTCCGCACTCTTGTAGGACAGCACCTTCTTGACAGCGCAGTTGCCAACAAGAAACTGAGCATTGGCGGGGAAGTCAACCTTGGGATCATCGAAAAGCTTGCAAAGAAAAAGCTTGCAAGAAAACTGGAATAAGAAGAACTTAAAATAAATTTCAAAATAGACATTAGATGGAGCAATCTCCATCTTCTACTTCTTTTTATTTCTTATTTACTTCTTCTTGCTTCTTATTTATAACCTAATCTTACTGCTCAAAATACAGGAATCAAGCCCGGGTTGTCGCCGGTAATGCATTCTCCACCTTCAGCAGTCACTATAAATGTATTTTCGATACCTACCATTCCGATGTTTTCAATTCCTTTTTTAGGTTCGAGGGCAAATACCATTCCTTCCTGAAGAGGTTCATCAAAGCCTTCTGCAATTACAGGCAATTCATCGATTAGCAGTCCGACTCCGTGCCCGAGAAATTTTACTTTACGGTTGCCAAAACCCATGAAGTTTTGCAGGAATTTCGAATCGAGCTTATTCATTATAGTATTATAGATTTCCGAGGGAATGGCGCCAGGTTTTAACATTGCTGCAGCTTCATTTTGTATATCCACGCATTTATTGTGTATGTCTATGGCATAATTGGGAAGGGGAGAACCAAACATATATGTTGTTGTTTTATCCGTATTATAACCTTCAACTCCGCACCCGATATCGATGAATACCAGATCACCCTTTCGTAATTTTCTGTTACGGCTTCCAATCAGGGGAACTGCAGGGCTCATCCCATAATTTCCTCCGGGTCCGTTGAAGTAAGACGGATAAATTGAGCTTTCACCAAAACAGACATTTCCCAGGAACATCTCAGTATCGAACATCCCAAAACGACATAATCCGTCGTGTCCTTCCTCGACCATAACTGAAAATAACTCGGTTGCCAGGTCCGTTTCACTCATCCCTTCCCGCAGCATATCCGGAACAAGGTCTTCCAGCACATGCCGATGAATCCTGCCAGCTTCTCTTGTCAGTGACAGCTCATATTCGCTTTTTACTGCTCTAACTGCAGAAATTTGAGTATCAATAGATTTAACGTTCTTAAAAGGGAAGTATTTTTGAAACCTCTGATATAAAGCCAGTGGGACAACTTCAGTTTCCAGATATACCGCATCCGGAAGCCTGCTTATACCTCTTGCAGCATCACGGAAACTGTTCATAGGTTCTATATTGGAAAACAAGGATTCGTCCAGAGCCCTTTCATAGCTGCGGCGTACCCAGAAGGTTGCTTCTCCATTCTTAGGGATAATCAGCATTCCATCCTGCATAGTGCCAGTAAAATAATAAAGGTTTATTTTGCTGAAGATAATAGCTATCTCCCATTCTGGATTTGAGCTATCCATCCGTTTTCTAAAACATCCCATGCGGTTTTTCAGTTCAGTTAAAGGTACTTTCTTAGTCATGCGGATCCCTTTACTAATTTATCTGCTATCAATTATAGAAGTGTAATCCACAATAGTGAATATAGTAAGAATATTATAAGAACTTATGAGCAGATGTACATAATAGATGTACATAATAACTGTTATTTTTCACAACGATCTCGTAAAAAGACAAAAAGTAACTGTCGGCGTAGTGTACACCTCAGTTCTTTTTCCAAAATGGAAAGAATAATTAGAAAGGAGACAAATTGAAGGAAAACAAAAAGTAAAACAAGAAGAGCTTTTTGAAAAGGGGTTATCATGCTTGGGAAATTCGAGGATCTTGTTGAGAAAGCATCAGAGATGGGGCTTAAGGCTTATTTTATGAGCGCAGAAGACATTCCGGTTGAAAACCGGATTGCTATGAAATGCGCTTACGGCTGCAGAAGCTACGGAAAACGGTTGAGCTGTCCGCCTTATATCATGTCAGTTGAGGAGTTTAGAAAAGTTATAGGGGAATACAGCAATGCGCTTCTCCTTGTAGACGAACGCGATACTTCAAGAGTAGCGGATGTCCTTGAAGCCTGGGCAGAAATTAGGAAGAACTCTTTCCATAAAATGTACGGGCTTGAGCAGGAAGCTTTCAGGAAAGGCTTTACTTTTGCACATCTCCTGAGGCCCGGTTCCTGCAACGAATGCGAGATATGTAACCTTGCAAAGTGCGTAAAGCCGGAAATGAGGCGTTTTGCACCTGAAGCTGTGGGAATAAACCTCGAAAAGGCAATGGAAGAGGTAGGGCTTGTGCTTGAATTCTGCAAGCCGGAGAAAACCGTATGTGTCGGTATTTTGTTGCTGGAGTGAAGGCTTGGGTAAAAACTTTATAAGCGATTATTTAACGTATTCAAGAGAGTTGAGAGAAAATAAGGAAGAAGAATGGGATTAATTAAAAAGTTTGGCTTTTTGATTCAGGAGAGCTGTAATAAGTAATTATAAAAATATTAGTTGCTATATGCAATATTATAATTTAATTAGTGAAGACAGAAGTTATATTAACTCTCCGATATATGTTATGGAAGACATAGCAAACTGGAGGTTTTGTTTAAATTGAATTCTGAAAAGTTAAAAATAGCTATCCTGGGAGGAACCGGCAATATAGGGAAGGGCATGGTGCTCAGGCTAGCCCTTCAAAATCTCATGACTGAAGGGGTAAAAAATGAGATAATTATAGGTTCCAGATCCAGGGAAACTGCAGATGAAGCCGCAAAACAAGCCTTATCAGAGCTTGAGAACTGCGGGTTCGATACTTCCGAAATAACCATTACAGGAAGCACTAACCTTGAAGCTGCACAGGCAGCTGAAATGATAATCCTTACAATTCGCTTTGACTATGTTTTGCCTCTGCTGGATGAAATCCATGAAGCTCTTGAAAACAAGATTCTTATCACCCCTGTGGTTCCTATGGTAAAGGAAGGGAGCCTCTTTAGATACAAACCTCCGGAAGAAGGCTCAGCCGCACTTGCAATCCAGAAAAGAGTTCCAGCTTCTACAAAAGTTGTTGCAGCCTTCCACAATATCCCGGCAGGGAAATTGAAAGATGTCGTCGAGTGTAAGGCTGTATACCATGCACTGGTATGTAGCGATGATGCGGAAGCAAAGAAAATGGTCATGGAACTTACACAACATATGGGATGCCTGAAACCCCTGGACGGAGGCCCTCTTAATCAGACAGGCACTGTGGAGTCTCTTACACCACTGCTGATCAACCTGGCAAAACTAAACGGACTTAAAGATCTCGGAATGAACTTTTCCTGAGAAAACTGGTTAAGAAAATAATTGAAAAGCATATGGGAAAAAGGCCGACCAGGAAAAAGATCTGAATCTGGAAAAATGGACGCCTTTTTCGGAGAAATTATTTTTATATAATAGAAGATATAATATATCTAAAGGCACATATATTATAAGATGCCAGAAGCAAGATCATCTGCCTGGTTAGATAAAGACAAATCAGATAATAATAAATCAAGAATAGTAAATCCGTAATAACAAATCCGTGATAATCCATAATAATACTCTTAATAACCATACTCTTAATTATTTCAGCTTACCTTTGCTTTTCTAAAACGGACGAATCGATATTAAAATCAGACAGTGAACCTGTATGAGTGAAGAACCGCTAAAAGTGTTAAAGGCTGCAGGACTCGATATACTTTCCTGCATGCAATGTGGCACATGCACAGGAAGCTGTCCTTCGGGACGGCATACCGGGCTTAATACCCGAAGAATTTTGAGGGATGCACGTAAGAATAGGGCAACAGTCCTCTCAGATGAAGACCTATGGCTCTGCACTACCTGCTATACCTGCCAGGAGCGCTGCCCACGCGGGATACCAATTACGGATGCTCTCCTTGAGCTCAGGAGACTTGCAGTTAAAGAAGGTTTCATGCTTCCCGAACACAGGCTGATATCGGAAATGGTGATGGAGTGCGGACATGCAGTCCCTCTGGATGAAGAAACGAAGAGAAAGAGGGAAGAACTAGGGCTTGATCCCATACCTGAGACTGTACAGAAGTATCCTGAGGCCCTTCAAGAACTGAAGAATCTTCTTAAAGCCTGCAAGTTTGACGAACTGGTGGCTGAAAAATAAGGAGGCAGAAATATGACAAAACTATCACTATTTCTTGGTTGTATCGTACCCAACCGCTACCCGGGAATTGAGAAAGCAACCAAACTCTGCCTGCAGAAGCTTGAGATAGATGCATCCGATCTGCCAGGAGCTTCCTGCTGCCCTGCTCCTGGAGTATTTAAATCCTTTGACAAAGCAACCTGGCTTGCCCTCGCCAGCCGGAATATAGTTCTTTCGGAAAGAATGGAGAGGGATATTCTGACAGTCTGTAATGGCTGCTATGGCTCGCTGGCAGATGCGAATTTAGAGCTGAAAAAAGATCCTGAGTTAAGGGCGTGCACAAACAACTGCCTTAAAGAAATCGGCATGGAATTCAAAGGGACTGTAGAGGTAAGGCACATAATCGAATTTCTCCATAAGGAGTTTGGGCCTGAAAAACTTAAGAATTATATTACAACCCCGCTTGACCTTAAAATAGCCCTGCATTATGGGTGCCACCTTATCAAGCCTTCAAAAGACCGGAAACTTGGAGAAACGGAAGCTCCAGTCTTTTTTGACGAACTTGTTGAAGCCACAGGCGCAAAAAGTGTGGATTATACGGATAAAATGATGTGTTGCGGAGCAGGAGGCGGGGTTCGTTCAGGGCACGTTGCCGAATCTCTGGAAATGCTTGAACACAAGCTCGCCTGCATTCGGCAAGCGGGAGTGGACTGTATTGTCAATGCATGCCCTTTCTGCCACCTGCAATTTGACAGGGGACAGCTTGCAGTCAATGAAAAATTCGGAACGGATTATTCGATCCCGGTCCTTCACTACTCTCAGTTACTGGGCCTTGCTCTGGGTTTTTCTCCAGACGAACTGGGAATAGAACAGAACTCAGTTCAGAACATTGAGTTTCTTGCAAAAATTTATGAAATCAGTGCAGGTTTAAGGTAAAAAAACTTCAAGTGAAAAGTCGAAGGGCAAAAAATAGGTTATAAAGATACTTTTCATTTTTTCCTTAAATCTGAAATTACAGATTTTTATCTCTCAGTTTGCATGTACCAGAGACATTTCTGTTTCCATTTGCAGGTTATGCAGACATCTTCGATATCGGATGCGTTATTCAGTTTTGAATTGATTAACCTGAAGGCTTTATCTGCATTCATTACAGTTCCTTCTTTTATATTTAATTTCTCCATAACAACAAGGTCCATATTCCTGATCTTGCGAGAGAGAATCGACCTCTGAGTACTGCATTCCCTTTTGCTGGGACAGGAAACACAGATTACATCACATTCTGATACGAGCTTCAGGGATTTTGAAGGAAAAGCGCCAAGATCCGAAATTACGGCCCGCATATTGACCACAAAAGCTGAGCTGTATCCATAGCCCTGAAAACCCTGGATACAACAAAGGTGATGAGCTCTGATCTTCAGGAATTCAGATTCGGTTTTAGAATCAGATCCAGATGTGTTAGATTTTTCGAGCATGTATTTCTCCAGAATTTGAATTCACAAAACCAAAGGAGTAATTATATAAGATTCATTCTATAATATCGATTTCCGAGTCATCTAGCGGGGGTAATTCCTGAACCGGCAGTGTTATCGAAGGAGCTTCAGAATATTCTGCAAAGAGAATTTCATAACCTGTTTTAAGTCCAAGCATGATATTCAGGTTGGTAAGGTCGTCATTCAAGAGTAGAGCCTGACCTATGGGGTTACAGGCTGCTTCGAATTCCAGGTCTTCTGATCCTTTGATTCCCAGGCTGGCTTTTTCGAAGCTGCATACTTTACAGCAAACCGAAAATACCTCAAAATATCTTGAAAGGATATCATAGACCAGCCTGGCTTCTCTTTCATACTCAATACAGAAAGCAATTCCTATTTTTCTGTACCCCACCCTTTTTGCATAAATAGCTATTTCTTCTAACTTTGTCCTTTTTACATGATCGGACTCAAGCCAGGCAGATATCTGGATTGATTTTAGATCATTACCGCTATATTCGAGCCCAGATTTAATAACAGAACAATTTTTGCCATTCAGGCATTCTTTATTTCTGCACAATGCACACTGCACATTTTTTCTCCCGGATTTTTAACATAAATAGGTATATGTCATAAATAAACAGTGAAGGTATAAATATTTGTATGAAGGACATAAAAATAGATTCTCAGAGTGAAAGACAAGATTACATTTAATGGTGAGATTCGTGCTCGCGCCCATCTTCTGCGCAGGCGTTCTCAACTGTTGCTTCTTTGAGTAGCCCTATTTCCCAGGCAATTAAATTTTTCTTTACTGTGCCTTTTGTGCCCACAAAAACCCGGACTCGATAAAACTCAAACATGCGAATGGCTTTATGCCCGACTCCTGCACAGAGCAGAATCTCAACATATTTCTATAAAGATATTCAGAAGGCAACCTCACGTCCCCATATAATCAATCTCATTCGCGATAACATAAAGATTTCCTGTATCAGTATCCATTATCATGGAGGTTGGAGTTTTTCCAAAATGCTGTTCGACAATTCCTTCTATGCCGCCGTTATTTCTGTAGGTACAAATATTTTCATGATATTTTCCTCGAACTTTAGGACAGGTAATTACTTTAATTTCACTCATTTGTACATAAATATTTATACATTTCTATTTGAAAAAAGAAATTGTTATATATTTATTCCACAATGTACATAAGTAACCTATGAAAAAATGCAGAGGAAGGCCAAAGTGTCCGAGGCGCGTTGAGCAAACGCCCGATATCACATATTTCAAGCCCAGAGGGGTCCCGCTGTCGGATCTTGAGGTTATATCCCTCACAGTAGAAGAGCTTGAGGCCCTGAGGCTTGTAGACGTTGAAGGCCTAAGACAGGAAGACGCAGCCATCAGGGTAGGGATATCAAGGAGAGCTTTCTGGGAAGACCTGAAAGCTGCCAGAATGAAAATAGCTCTCGCCCTTAGTACAGGAAAAGCGATAGAGATAAAGGGCGGTAACTATATCAGCGCTGAGAGTGCTGACATTAGTGAAGATGCTGACACGTAAAAGAGAATTCCGAAAACCGGGAAACTGAAAAATGCGGAAACTTTACACAGGCGATAAAAAATGACAGATAAGGTTCAACCACTGGAAGGCTTGTCAAAAAAGCCAGAGGAGCCAAAAATAATAGTCAGGCTCAGGCGCATTAAACGCAAGATCATGATAATGAGCGGGAAAGGAGGAGTCGGGAAAAGCACAGTTGCAGCAAACCTTGCTGCCGGACTGGCCCTGCGCGGATATAGAGTGGGGCTTCTGGACTGCGATATTCACGGCCCGACTATTCCTACAATTTTCGGGATAGAATCTCAAAAACCCGACGTTAATGAAGAGGGTATTCTTCCAATCCAGGTACTTCCTAACCTTTCTGTGATGTCTATCGGCTTTCTGCTCGGAAATAAAGATTCCCCTATAATCTGGAGAGGTCCTGCCAAAATGGGGGCAATCAAGCAGTTCCTGGAAGAAGTTAACTGGGGAGCTCTCGATTTCCTAATCATAGACCTGCCTCCGGGAACAGGAGACGAACCCCTGAGTGTGGCCCAGCTGATTCCCAATTGTGACGGCTCGGTGCTTGTTACAACCCCCCAGGACGTAGCTCTTATTAGCGTCAGGAAATCGATCACGTTTTCTGAAAAACTCAATGTGCCTATTATAGGGCTTGTTGACAATATGCATGGGCTTATCTGCCCACACTGCGACAAGACAATAGAAGTATTCGGAACCGGAGGCGTGGAAAAAGCCTCAAAAGACTTCAATGTCCCCATTCTTGCAAGGCTTCCGATAGAGCCCAAAGTCGCAGAAATGGAAGATAAGGGCACTATCATTCAGGGATTGCTTGAGCACAGTACAGAATGGCAGAAAAACTTCGACGATGTTGTGAGCGCAGTAGAAAAAACTCTGGAGGAGAAGTAAGACAGGATAAAATGAGGGAAAGATTTCCCTAATTATCTAATTTTTTTCTCAATCAGCCGGCATTCCATCAATAAATTAGATTTTTCTCAATCAGTTAGCTTTTCCTCGATTAGCTAACTTCAGTTATTAGGATTAATTGGATACTACTCTCTTTCCTCCTACTTTTTAATATTTTCTCTTACATTTCCGTTTATAATTCTGTCACTTAAGGCTTTTTTTAATGTATTTGTTCATACGAAGTCGAATTTCTTAAACTTACATGTATCTATCGTTTTTACGGTTAATTATATGAGGTTTATCGATAATTCTACATCAGAATTAAGATTTCAGAATCAACAGAAAGTAAAATTATTTGTGAGAAGAGAGAATTACTAACATATAATGTGCAAAGAATTACAAAATAAAAAATTAATGTTGAGAACATGAAGAAATTAGTTATACTATTGATCCTCCTTGCAGCTGTAATCTTTACTGCAGGCTGTACTGAAGAAAGCCAGGAAAATTCCATAAATACCAAGGCAGTTCAGGAGAGTAATGGCGTTGTCGAACCAACCGAGTCTGGACAGAACACAACCCCTCAGGAAACCCAGGAAGGAAGTAGTGTTGTTGAAGTGACCGACCTTGAACAGATAAACGCATCCCTCCAGCAGGGGCCGGTTCTTATGAAAATTGGGTCTGAAAACTGCGGACCATGCCAGGCTATGAAGCCTATGCTTCAAGAACTTGCAACAGAATATGCAGGGAGAGCTAAGGTTATCTCCATAGACATGGGCAAGAGCCCCCAGCTTGCAGGCTATTTCGGAGCAGGCTATGTCCCTGATTCAACTGTAATCGTGAATCTTACAGACGGAGAATATGTATACATGCATCAAGAAGGATACGTTACCACAGACAGGTTCAAGGCAAGGATTACCGGTCTCTGGGAAAAAGATATATATGAAGATGTTCTGAATCTCGCCATTCTCCAGGCGGAGAAAGACAAATCTCAATGAAAAGAAACCTGTGACCAGACTTATCCTCAGAACCCAATATTAACTTAAAGTCCAGGTTTCCGGCAACCTTAGAAACAAAGATCCGGTAAATATCGCACTGTATAAAAACAAACTTAAAAACAACAAATCCGAAGAACCATGTATTATGAAGCTATTTCCCCGGTGGCTGCATTTGGAGCAGGAATTCTCAGTGTCCTGTCCCCCTGCATCCTTCCTCTTCTGCCTGCTGTCCTGGCAACATCCGCAGGAAAAAGCAAGTTTAGACCTCTTGCAATAGTGCTTGGAGTCTCAATATCCTTCACCGTAATGGGAGTGGTAACCTCCACCTTTGGGGCAGTTTTCCATACGTACACAGGTCAGCTGAAGATTCTGGCAGAAATCTTGATTCTCATACTGGGCTTCGCACTACTCTTTGAGATAAGCCTTTTCAATTCATTTTCGAAGTTTCCCCTTCTGGGAAAAATGAATGGCGAAGGACCTGTTTCAGGCTTCTTGCTTGGCCTTTCCCTCGGTGTTCTCTGGATCCCCTGTGTAGGACCAATTCTAGGCTCGATCCTGACAATGGTTGCTCTAGAAGGGAATGCTGCTACGGGAGCACTTACTCTCTCCATTTATTCACTTGGATTTGCGATGCCAATGCTCTTTTTAGCATACTCAGCCCACTATTCATCCTCAAAAATCCGGCTTATATCAAAGTGGGATGTGGTTTTCAAAAAAGGAGCGGGAATAGTGCTCATCCTGGTTGGGCTCTGGATGATCCGCCAGAACCATTATCAGTGGTTTATTTAAAAACGTCCAGATTCGAAGAATTAAAAAGCCAGGGCATAGAGACCAGAACATATTGGCCTATGTCCCTAAAGGCGCATAATTTTTTATTCGGAATTAGATGATGTACGGAATGAACATTTTTGTTTTCTTTTTATATTCAACATACTCATTCCCAAACTCCTTTTCTATGTCTTTTTCCTCTTTTTTTGCCAGCCTGTAATACAGGACAAGAAGCAATGAATACAATATTATAAGAGGCAGTGTAGCCCATTCTAACATCATTCCCAGGGTAATCATGAAAAAGCCGGTATACTGCGGGTGCCGGATATATCTGTAAATGCCGTTTGTAACGAGTTTTCCCTGGCCTTCTTCCTTACTCCAGTAATTCTTATGGATCTGGTTCCAGCCTGACACTACCAGTGCAGCGCCGGTCAATGAGATGAGAACTCCGATATACATCCCCCAGAAGCCGATATACTGCACAAGGGTATGGCCCCACAGAATGCCTTCGGGAAGAGTGAAGCCAAAGAGCCAGCCTATAGCGAACATACTAAAAGGCACACCGAACATCTCAAGTGCAAATGCGATAATAAATGCAGTATAGACTCCTGCAGGTTTTACCTGGCTTTTTTTATAGAACGGCACAAATAGGAGAAACACGCCGTAAATGATTATCCACAAACCAACTGCCCACCACATCCCAAAGTGGGACCAGACATCTTCTGCTACCATTTTTTCCCTCACTTTATATTCAACTGATCACAATAAACTGATCACAACATATTTAAGGTGAAATCTACAAGTTTATCCTGTTTTAAATCACATATCTTTTTATATAAATAGCCGGAGATATATTGAGAATACTCTGGATAGAAGATCCTACAAAATAGAGAATTTCCCTCTGGAGAAGAAAAATTTCCCGGCTACATCAATGATATCATTACACCGTCTTTACTTTTGTCATTTTTCTATCAACGTTTGAGATTTCATTCGCTTTTTTGTAATAATATGCCATAATAATAGGAGCACCAGTTGATGACATTACCTTATTTTGCTGACATTATGCCAGAAATTTACTTAACGTTTTTTATTTTATCTGATAAGGACTTTAAAGCCGCAAATAAACGTCATGGAATGTATATAAATATTTAAAAGAGTCGACTAAAACGAATAATTAATTTCCTGAAAATGAGTTCCTGAAAAAGAGAAATAAGAAGGATTTGTCAGGCCCCTGAGGATCAATCTATTGAATAGAAAGGTCTGTTCGCAACAGGCTGCTTTCTTTATCCCCGGGTCTCTCGAAATTCTTCAAAAACATTATAATACGCTTATTTTTCCATGCTCATATAGGCATTCTTGAAGTTGGACAGACTGGCATAGGAACTTGCTCCAAGGTCCATGCCGTTTATACTGCCTGTAGCTGAAGCATCTCTGTATTTTGAACTATCACTGCTCTTCCATACATAATCACCATTCTTTGAACTGGATGTAGAGGAACCTCCTGAAATATCGCCCTTACCGATCCAGTCAGCTTTGACGGTCAGAGTTTCTGTTACACCTGTATTCCAGTCATAGACATCAATCTCAACATCAGAAAGGCTTGCAGAATTTAATTTTTTATCTATTTTGAAAACATCATCCTCTGTAAACATAGATCCCGACTTGTCGGACCAATAATCTGGCCCCCAGGTATAGACATCCAGGTAAATATCAGTCCCATCATTAGTCTCAGTTACAGAGAGGTATTTACTGGTAGTTATATCGCCGTTTCTTTCGTCCCAGTTTGCAGATGCAGATGCACCGTTGTGCCTCTCTATTGTTTTCGATTCCAGTGCCTGTACACTCATAGCCATTGAAAGCAAGACTACGAGGGCAAGCAATATTGTGTACGATTTCCTCATATAATACCTCCTTGAAATAATATCATTTTAATTAATATATGCAGGAATATTTTCTTAAAATAAAAATCGCATATACTAAAGGGGCGTTGGCTTCCAAGAGCCCAATATAAATTAGTATAAAAGTATAAAAAGACTATGTAAATATATTTGAACCGTTGAATAAAAATCATTGCAAAAAATTATAAATAAAAAATTAAAATAATAATATAGTTGGCAGCAAAAGTAAGGTTGGAAAACGACTGTATAGCAATTCTCTTTAGATGGCATTAATAAGTTAGACTGAAATCACATTTTTAAATCTGTGATTCCAGTAAATATTTTAGCAGAGGTTTGAGAATTCTACAAAGCCGAAGACTTACCCTTTAAAAAATCTTTATTTTTCCATACTTGAATAAATCGATTCAAAAAAAGACAGCTAGGCATCCGAACTTATCCCGAGGTAAAAAAAGCCGAAAATAAAAAATTAAGCCAGAATAGAGAAAGAAAAATCGGAGAAAGTGTTATTCTTCACTTTCCCTAGAGATTGCAACAAGCTCATTAACGCATGCAACCGCCATCGGGGTTCCGCCCCTTGTCCCGACACAGCTAATAGAGGGTACAGGAATTTTCAGGCTTCTGACCATTTCCCTGGACTCGGCTGCATTTACGAAACCCACCGGAAGCCCGATAATAAGGGCTGGCCTTACACCTTTCTCAATCAACTTGCAGACCATAATGAGAGCTGAAGGTGCGTTTCCGATTGCAATAATGCTTCCGTCAAGCCTGTCCCGTGCAGCCAGAAAACCTGCTGATGTGCGTGTAATCCCGTATTTGTTAGCGATTTCGGCATTCGGGTCTTCGTCGAGCACGCAAATAATTTCAGATTTATGCCCTGCTTTTGTAATTCCGGCTTTTACCATGCTAATATCCACGAAAATCGGTGCGCCTTTTTTAATCGCTTCCACGCCTGCAGGAATGGGATCATGCATAAAACGCATGATATCTGCTACAGAAAGATCTCCAGTAGCAATAACACAGCGCTGGCGGAAGCGGTCTTCAGGCGTTTTGTTCCCGATAATTTCCTGAATCATTGTCCGGCTTTTCATGTAAATGGCTTTGGCTTCTTCAGTTCGTGCCCCGGAGTCCTTACAAATACTTATAAGTTCGGGATTAACATCAACCGTAAGCTCGGTGAACTCCTCAAGGTTCTCGAGGTTTCCGGCTTTCTCATTAGCGCTCTTTTCAGTAGTCATACTTTTTGTGATACCCCCTGGGAGTGATTATAAAATCCTTCTTTTGAGAACTCCATATCCTGGAATCTCCATTTCCAACAAGGATCGTAGTGCTCATATCTACCCAATCTTCGTATTCCATGACCTTCCCAAGAGTGGTTACGATCCTGTCCTCACCTTCGCCCCTCAGAGCATTCTTTACAAGCCCTACAGGGACAGAATCTGCCTTGTACTGGCGAATGATTTCGATAGCTCTTGAAAAGTTGGACTGTCTCTTGCGGCTCTTCGGGTTGTAGAGAGCCATCACGAAATCGGCTTCTGCAGCAAGATTAAGCCTTTTTTCAATAACTTCCCAGGGAGTCAGGAGGTCACTCAGGCTGATCACTGCAAAATCCGTTACAACAGGTGCGCCGAGCATACTTGCGCCAGCTAGAATTGCCGTGACTCCCGGAAGAATCTCTATATCAACTTCAAGCCCTTCGTGTTCAGCGACCTCAAGCACGATACCTGCCATGCCGTAGACGTTGGTATCCCCGCCGCTGACCATGGCAACATTTGCAACTTTTGCAAGCTCCACAGCCTTTTTTGCCCTGTCCACCTCTTTACCCATGTAGCTGCGGATCACTTCCTGAGTTCCGAGGAGACTCTCTATCTGATCCAGGTAAGTACCGTTCCCGAGCACATAATCGGCCTGAAGGATCACATCCCTGGCTTTGACCGTCATCTGTTCTACAGACCCTGGCCCGATCCCTACAATGTAAAGTTTTCCTCCGGTTGCCTTATCTTGCGATTGCGATTGTGACTCTGCCATAGACTTTCTTCCTGCAAATTAATTGTTTTTCTTCTGAGAGGGCAAGAGCTGCAGGTTCTGCAACTCCCTTTAGTCCGAAGCGGGAAGCCTGGGATGATGAAGGGGGATTGTAACTGTTTATCAACTCATCCGGCAAAAAATCCACCGGAATCCCAAGCATCTCTCCCGCTTCCAGAAGCCCCAGTTCATTTTCCTTAAGTTTCGCAGAGGCTAAAGCCGTAATCTCTTCCAGGCTCAGACCGCACTCATCGAGAGCCTGTTTTACGGCTTCGATGACCTCTTCTTTTGTAATGCCCCTGCGAGTTCCGATTCCAATGATCATCTGTTATCGTCTGTCCGCTGATTGTTCATGCAACTACTGACGAAGTTAATTCCCGTAATTGCAGATAAGTCAATTACCGGCTTATTAACTATTAGCCGTACTTCTATCTTTCACTTCTGCCGTCTCCTGCCGCTTTCTCACCAGCAGGGATACATCTTCGTCCACAATAACAATCCTGGGCCCTTTAACCTCAAGAATTTCCACATTCTGATCAAGGAGTGCACAGTTTACAGCTACAGTGGATTCTTTGTTGAAAATCTCGCAGCCTAACCTGTCGGCAATGCCCTCAACTGAGGGTTTACCATGAACTTCAGTCGCTGTCGTAAGCACCGGAACCGCTCCGAGTTCTGAAACCTTTCGAGCAATTTCATTTGCGCCGTGATGTCCCCCAAGGAGAGGGATTGCGAAGTTCAGGTTTGAATCCACCACGACCACAGCAGGGTCAGACCACTTATTATCGAGAAGAGGGGCAATATCCCTGACCACAATGCCTGTGGCGAAGACAGCAACTATTGCCCCATAATTTTGAAAAGCTTTTTTGAATACTCCCTTTTCATACAGAAGCAGGTCGGCGTTCAGGTGTTCTGCTATTCTTGCCGCGATTTCCCGATTTCTTTCAAAGGTAATTACAACGGTTCCTGGGCTACTCCGTATAAGTAGGACCTCCTGTAGTTTTTAGGATCAACGACCCCACCGATGATTATCATTGCCGAACGGGTAATTCCTGCATCTTTCACCTTATCTGCGATGTTTTCCACTGTTCCGGTGATGATTTCCTCATCTTCCCAGGATGCGTGAAATACGACTGCAACAGGCGTATCTTTAGGGCAGCGGACTTTTTCCATAATTTCCCTGATTTTCTGCGTGCCAAGGAAAATTGCCATCGTGGTATTGTAGGCAGAAAGCTCGGGAATAAGGTCTTTTTCCAGGGTTTTTCCAGCAGGGCGGGTAATAATCAGAGTATCGGAAACCCCGTTAAGAGTCAGTTGCGTGCCCAGAGAGGCAGCGCTTGCAAAAACCGAGGAAACACCCGCAACTCTTTCGACTTCAATATCGTACTTTCTAAGCTCTTCCATCTGCTCTATAACTGAGCCGTAGAGAGACGGGTCTCCGCTGTGGAGGCGAACAACGAATTTTCCTGCATCTACCGCATCCGCAATTATTTTAGTGGTCTCTTCGAGAGTTAACCCATAGCTGTCCACCGTCTCTCCCTGCGTGTAATTAAGAACCTCGGGATTTACCAGAGAGCCTGCATACATCACAAGGTCGGCTTTTTCAAGCATCTCACGCCCGAGCACGGTAATGAGTTTGGGATTTCCCGGACCTGCTCCTACAAAATATACTTTTCTTTCCATCTGACCATTCCCTTTGCTTTCCTGTTTATTTCAAAACCACGTACTGAGTTCCGCCGATATTACATAGCGCACTTTTACTTCGTCCCATAAATGATGCTGAAATAGTTCCCTTTTTCCGGGATTTCTTCTTTCTTGCGGATTATAAGCTCATTGTCCGAAAAGAGTCTTTCTGCAAAGATAAACTCCGTATATCCTTCAGCTTCAAGCTGTTTAACTATAGTTTTCGGCTGCGTAGCCTTCAGGTGAATTTTGCACCCGACATCAGAACCATCGCTGACCTCAAAAGAACTCTCAACTGCAACGTCGGTCCTGGCAGCAAAGGAGGTGATTGAACTTATCCCAGGCACAGTTGCGAGCTCGACATCCGGATAGTGCTTGCGCATTACCTTTTTGAGGTGGGAGAAAGTAGAGAAAAAGTTTGGGTCCCCTATAAGCCCGAAAGCCACATTTCCCTTTCTCGCTTCTTCTGCTACCCTGTCAGCGTTTTCTTTCCAGAGAGCATTGAGAACTTCAATATCTCTTATCATGGGAAACTCGAGGATTTCGGCATCTGCATAAGGAGCCACAAGATCTTTTGCCAGGCGGCCTGGCACATACACCTTATCGCTGTTTTTCAAAACGTCCACTGCTTTGAGGGTCAGAAGTTCAGGGTCTCCGGGACCAAGTCCTACTCCTATTAACATATTATCGCTCCGTAAATTTATAAAAATAAATGTAAACCAAAATTTCAATTATAGGATAATTATTCAGTTTTGCTTTTTCCCGACAACTATGTATACCGGATTTTCGGGCTTGAACATAGTTTCTCCGGCAATTGGTGCACTTCTCGAGACCGAAATATGAACTACTTCATCAAAAATCCCGAGTCTTTTCATTGCCTCAATTGTCCTGACAACTGTTTCAATGCGGACGGCATTTACCACAATACTTCGAGCTTTTTTCTTAACAAGTATCTCAAGCACTGAGTCAATATTTTTTGTTCCGCCGACAAAAGCACAGTCAATAAAATCAGTAAAATTTTCAGAACTCAGGAGATCCGACGCTTCGCCAGCTAAAATCCTGGCATTTTCTAGATTGAAATTTTTAAAATTTGTTTCAGTGGCTCTCAGAGCTTCTTTTCGGGCATCTATCGCATAGATAGTCAGGTTTCGGGCAAGTCGTGCTGCTTCAATCGATACCGATCCCGTACCGCAGCCTACATCTGCAAACCGATCTCCGTCCCGCAACCCGAGTTTGGAAAGGGACACAGCAATGATTTCAGGTTTTGTCGGACCGCCGCTAACACTTATGATTTCGGACATGTTTTACCTCGGGATAAAGTAGAGCAAATATATGAAATGTAAATTAAATATATGGCGATATAATTCTTAATTTATTAAACCGGAAATATAGCAAGTAGAGCCGGAAGTTACGATTAATACTAAGGTGTAATTATATAAAGCATGTACAAGATAATTGAATTAAATTTTTCAGATCAATCCGATTAGAAATATAACTTGTTGTAGATATACCTTATTATCGGTAAGAAGGGCAGGATAGGAAAGTAAACTTTCATGAAACTGTAAAAAAGCAGGAAAAACTTCTGCAAGAAAACTTTATACTATTCTGCACATCAATGTAGAGCAGCCTTTTTTTCAGGAGGTATCCGGTAATTATTAGGAGAAAAAGAGAAACGTCATCTCCTGTCAGCCTTAATACGTTAAAATATAACAGATATAGAAATAAAAAAATACATTAGGTATTTTGAAAGAAAGAGATTTTAACTATAACGACATATAATAACTTGATCATCGGCATATAACGTAAGATGCCGTTTTGAAGAACAGTGGTAAGTGCTCCCCCAAAAGAGTGTTTTTAAACAAGCAACTGGAGTTCTTCGGTTAAATACAACTGATTTTCTGACCCGTATACCTGAAAGATATCTTTTTCACAGGAAAAACCCCGCAGTGAAAGCCCGCTCTCTCTATACAGGGCCCTGCCGCCTGAAAGAAAGGAGGAAAAGTGATGAAAATTTACGAATCATATGACGATCTGCCCAAACTAAAGCTGCCTTATGGAAACGATGTGTACATAAGTGACAGCACTATCCGCGATGGCTCCCAGATGCCGGGAATAGTCCTGAGCAGAGAACACAAGCTTCAAATCTATGAGTATCTGCACGAAATAGGAATTGAAAAACTCGAGGCTTTCGTATTCAATAAAAGGGATAGAGATGCTGTAGATTTAATGTTTGATATAGGGTATGAGTTTCCCGAAATCACAGGCTGGGCAAGAGCTTCAAGAGCCGATATAGATAAAATTCTCGAAGTAGACGGGATTAAAGAAACCGGGATCCTGATGTCTGTATCAGACACACATATTTATTCCAAGATGAAGCTCTCAGGCAGGGAAGAAGCCGAAGAGAAATATCTGGATGCCCTGCAGTATGCAGTGGACCACGGACTTCGCACACGGGCTCACCTTGAAGATATGACAAGAGCAGACAATTATGGCTTTGTTTTCCCGCTCGTTGAAAAAATTATGGAAATCGACCCTGACTGTATTATCCGGGTCTGCGATACTGTCGGATACGGGATGCCCTTCATCAGTGTCGACGAGCCTTATGGAATTCCGAAAATCGTGCAGCATCTCAAAACGGAAATCGGAGTAAAAAATATAGAAACCCACATTCATGACGATTACGGATTCGGGTCAGCAAGTTCTATTGCAGGTTTCTGGCATGGGGCTAACTGGACAAGCGTAACTTTCCTGGGTATAGGAGAACGTGCAGGAAATAGTGAGATGGAAAAAATCCTGCTTTTCCTGAAAGATAGAGTAGAAGGTTTTGAAAAATACAACCTCGAACCGGTTACCCGCTTTGCAAGATTCATGGAAAAAGAGCTTGGGCTGCGGGTTCCGAGAAACAAGGCAGTTGTCGGGAAAAACATTTTTGCCCACGAATCCGGAATACATGCCGCAGGCGTCCTTAAAAATCCATTCAATTACGAACCCTTCCCTCCAGAAATGGTAGGGGGAAAGCGGCTCCTGCTGATAGGAGACTCTTCAGGGCTTGAAGTCATACGCTATAAAGTTCAGGAGACCTTAAATGACCTTCTTGACGTTGAAACCATAGTCGAAAAAGACGATAGCAGGCTCTTGAAAATCCAGAGTGAAATCCAGCAGCTATATGATAAGGAAGAAAGGGTTTCCTGTATTTCGGATGAAGAACTTCTTGCTTATGTAGAAAAATACTTCCTTTACCAGCCGATTTGCAATCCTATGCATTCAGGTAGAGGAAAACTGAAAGTCAAAGGAAAAATAGCTGAGTCCGAAGAAGGAAGAGTGAAGGAATAAAGGGATTTCCTTCAGTACTTTTTTATTTGAGAATTTCTGCCGTATACTTCGCAATCTCGCCAGCCATCTGACTGAGTTTTGCACTGCCACCGAGATCATAAGTTAAGCACTTGCCTTCGGAAATTACGCGCTCAGTAGCTTTGAATATAGCTTCGGACTTCTCCTTTTCACCAAGGTAATCAAGCATCCAGGCTCCTGCAAGTACGGTTGCGACAGGGTTTACCTTATCCTGGCCTGCATACTTTGGAGCTGAACCGTGAGCAGGTTCAAACATTGCGAAAGAATCCCCGATATTGGCAGAGTAGATAAGCCCTATACTGCCTACAAGTGCCGAGCATTCCTCACTGATAACGTCCATAAAGAGATTTGTGGAGAGAAGAACCTTATTATTGAAAATCTGGGGGTTCTTGATCAGTTGCTGGGCAATGTTGTCGATGTGATAGGGCCATATCTCGATATCCGGATAATTCCATCCAGCTTTTTCCACTTCCTCTAAGAAGGAACCACAGGTAATCTTCAGGATATTGCTCTTATGAATGGGCACAACAGTGTCATAACCTCTTCTTTTAGCTTCCTCGAAGGCATACTTGGCAATCTTGCTGGATGCAGAGCGTGTGATCTTCCGGATTGCAATTGAGACGTCATCCGTGAGCTGGATTTCCTCTCCAATGTAGAGCCCCTCAGTGCCCTCGCGCACACAGACCATTTCCACATCTCCCAGAGGTGCACTTGAATTCGGGAAAGTCTTGATCGGCCTGACATTCGCATAGAGATCATACTTTCTTCTTATGGACACAGCAACACTTCTCGGGGAACCGATTCCTCCAGGGGTAGTTGTCGGGCCTTTAAAACAGGCGTCTGAACTGTCAAGGATTTCCCAGGTCTCATTTGGGATAAGAGAATTGCCTCCGTTCTTTTCCCACCAGCCGGCTCCTGCCTCACACATAACAAATTCGAGGTCTGTACCAGCGGCTTCTACGACTTTAAGCATCGCATCTACAAGTTCGGGGCCTACCCCGTCTCCTTTGATTACTGCTGCGGTTTTACTCATATAATCACCAGATCTTAGGTTCGTGTTCAAAGAACCGTAGCGACTGAAAAGCTAAAAAGCGGAACTTTTCGAGAAATTAGATAAGAATAATTGGATATTCCCGCGTACTCAACGTAAGGCTATATATTTCAAGTTTTGGGTAATTAATACTATGCTGAACAATCTTTCACGTGAAGTCAGATCCGGGGTATAGATGCCTGCGCACATTCCTAAAAAAATCAAATTCGTCTATATTCTTCCGGAGGTGTCCGATCCGGGACTCTATCAAGGACTTTCAACAAGTCGAATCCGAAACTTAATCAAACCTGTAAAAACTCATAACTTCGAGGAGTAAGAATGCCTGCAAAAATTCCTATTACTGATAATCACATGCATATCGATCCCAGAGCCAGAGGGCTTGAAGCAGTGAAGGAATTCAAGAATTCCGGAGGGACCCACATAATTCTGGTCACCAAACCCAGCTGGTCCCTTGGAGTAATGGTCAAAAAGCCTGAAGATTACCTCAAGGTTTTTGACGAAACAGTAGAAATTACATCAAAGATAAGGGAAATGGGAGTTGGAGCTTTTCCAGTGCTTGGTGTCCATCCGGCAGAGATCTCAAAGCTTCTTGAGTACATGGAACTGCCAGAAGCCACCGAGATCATGAAGAAAGGCCTTAAGATTGCTTCGGGATACGTGGAAAAAGGTCTTGCGGTAGGGATAAAATCCGGGCGCCCTCATTACCCTGTGGCTGCAGAGGTTTGGGAAGCTTCGAATGAGATTATGGAGTACGCTTTCTCCCTGGGAAAAGAACAGGACTGCGCTGTTCAGCTTCATACCGAAAGCGTCGGGGAGCCTGAACTTCAGGATATAGCAGAGAGAGCAAGGAAAACCGGAATAAAAATGTACAGGGTTGTCAAACACTACTCTCCCCCTCTGGTAAAAACCTGTGAAGAGCTGGGGCTCTTTCCAGGAGTGATCTCGGTCAAAGGAGCAATCGAACAGGCGCTTGAAGAAGGGACAAGGTTCATGATGGAGACGGATTACATTGACGATCCTGACAGGCCAGGCGCAGTGCTTGGTCCCAAAACAATTCCCAGGAGGACAATAAAGCTGATGGAAACATATGGTGAAGAGCCGTTCTGGATCATCCATAAGGAAAACCCCGAAAAGGTATATGACATAGAAATCGAGATTTAAAGGTATATTGCGAAAGAGAATTAAACGAAAGAGCAAAAGAATGCAGTTTTAGAATATTGACGGTTAAAATAAGAGAGGCGAGACGGTAAAAAGATAAAAAAGCATATAAACAGAGGGCGAAGTAAATCAAAGGGAAATTCATTCGGATTAAACCCTCTGTTATTCCGGAAGGTAAAACCTGCCGGAAACTGAGTATTGCTGCCGGAATAAAACCTGCAGTTAAAGTTTACTTTCTCTTTATTTTTACTATATCTCCCAGAGTAGTATCTTTCTTTAAGTGAGAGACTTCCTGCCCTGCGGCGTCAACACGTTCCGTAAGTTTGATGTTAAGGGCGTGTTCAAGTTTCTTTCGAACAGAATCTTCTGGTACGATTTCACTGCGTTCTATCTTCTTGATCAGAGATGCTTTTTCTTTGATATTTTCAGCCAGGTCTTCCTGAGACCAGCCTTTGGTTTCTCTGGCATCCCGGATAATCTGAACATAGTTATCCAGGAGCTCGTCTTTCAAAATATCGAAGAAATCCTTTTTTGGCCTCTTTTCGGTTCGTATAACCGTACGAGCCACCGGAGAGACTTTCCTTGATACAGGAGTTCGCTTATCAACGGGTTTACCGTATGGAGCACATTTTTGGCAGACCTGGAGTTCGCTGTTATCAATTGTAATGCATATAGACGTTCCGCGGATCTCTGCACCACATATTTCGCACTGCATTATTGATCACTTCGAAAACGCTATATACGGTACGAACTTAAATATTATTCGGAGCTCCATGACGGAAAGTACCAAAAGTAAGGATGAAAGCATGCGCAGTCACCTTGGTAAGTCCGGACCTGTGTATGACGGAATCGAGCCTGGAGAGCTGGGGGAAGTAACTGAAAGCGTCCAGGACCGAGTGAGGCAACTTGAAAGCCGCAACAGTTTTCTGGAAGAGCAGTGCAGCCAGATTGAGTCCGAAAAACGTTATTTGGAAAATCAAAAGATCAAATATGAAAGGGAAATCAGAAAGCTGCAGTCTGAGCTCGATCGGATGAAGACCTCTCCGCTCATAATTGGTACGGTCATTGATGTGATTAAGAACGACAGGATAATTGTCCGGAGTAGCAACGGACCACAATTTCTGGTTAATGTCTCACAATATATAGATGAGAAAAAACTGCTGCCAGGGGCAAAGGTTGCCCTGAACCAGCATACGCTTGCCATTGCCGAGGTCATTCCTTCTACGGAAGAGCCTTTTGTTGCCGCAATGGAAGTCCTCGAAAGCGTAGAAGTGGATTATGACCAGATAGGCGGTCTCGACGAGCAAATCCAGGAACTTCAGGAAGCAGTAGAACTTCCTCTTATCGAACCGGAACGTTTTGCCAGGATAGGCATAGAGCCTCCTAAAGGAGTTCTTCTCTATGGACTTCCGGGAACAGGTAAAACCCTGCTCGCAAAAGCCGTGGCTCACAGGACAAATGCGACCTTTATCAGGGTTGTAGGTTCTGAACTCGTGCAGAAATACATTGGAGACGGGTCCAAACTCGTAAGGGAGATCTTCGAGATGGCCCGGAAAAAAGCCCCAAGTATTATCTTTATCGATGAGCTGGACTCGATCGCTGCAAGGCGCCTAAATGAGACCACAGGCGCAGACCGGGAGGTTCAGAGGACACTCATGCAGCTTCTTGCAGAGATGGATGGCTTTGACAAAAGGAAAAATATCAGGATTATTGCAGCGACAAACCGCCCTGATGTCCTTGACCCTGCCATTCTCAGGCCAGGCCGTTTTGACAGGCTTGTCCATGTTCCCATGCCCGGAGTAGAAGCCAGAGGAAAAATTCTCGAGATTCACTGCGAAAGAATGACTCTTGCAGGAGATATCGATTTTAAGAGGCTTGCAAAAGCTACCGAAGGGATGAGCGGAGCAGACCTGAAGGCAATTGCCACAGAAGCAGGCATGTTTGCGGTCAGGAAAGACAAGGAACTGGTTGAGATGAGAGACTTCCTCGAAGCAGTGGATAAGGTATCCGTGGCTGCAGATACGCAGAAGATGATGCCCGCAAGTCTCCCTGAAACAACTATGTTCGTGTAAAAAAGCTGCGGCAAACCGGATGAGAAGCCCCGTTGGGGGCTAATTTTTCACTTTTTACATGAGAAAAGTGAGGATTTATGCCGGAAAAAGTTGAGGGTTTCCTTAAAACCGGCAAACTATTTTTGTAATCCAGACGTAAATAACACCTGTGGATTCAGATTTTCATATCAAGCCCGAAATCCGAATTCTAGGCATTGATGACTCTGCTCTCCTTAACAAAAATGTAATGATAGTAGGAACTGTTTTCAGGGGAGGAGACTGGATAGACGGGGTCCTTCGTTCATATATCACAAAGGACGGGCTTGATGCTACCGATGTTATATGCAATATGATAAGAAATAGCAAGCATTACGGTCAGATAAGGACGGTTATGCTCGACGGAATCACTTACGGAGGCTTTAACGTTGTTGATATAGAGAAGCTTCACAGGGAAACAGGGATACCTGTAATTGTGGTTATGCGTTCATGCCCGGATTTTGAGAAAATCAAATCTGCCCTTAATTATTTCCCGGACTGTGAAGAACGCTGGGCAATAATAAAAAGAGCTGGAAAAATCGAGAAGATCGCTGGTGAAAAAGGAAGGAATCCTATTTATATCCAGAAAGCAGGTATAGGCCTGAAGAGTGTGAAAAAGATAATCCGGCTTACCTCAATAAGAAGCAATATTCCAGAACCTCTGAGGGTTGCCCATTTAATCGCGACAGGCATCATCTTAGGAGAGTCCAGAGGAAAAGCATAATTCATTACTTTTTTACATTTAATTCTCCAGAAAAGATGTAACTGGATGTGGAAGCGTGGTATCAGGTCTGAGAATGTTGAAATATAAACTCGGAAAAAAGGGAAAGGTAAAAATACAGGAACCGGCTTCAGAAAAATATAAAAAATAAAAAAATAAAGATTATACATAAAGAAATTAGAAAAGATTGGGGATAAAGGATAAAGAAAATAGGGAATAAAGAAAAAACCTGACCAAAAAGCGGTGAAGAGCAAAACCTGAGGCAAACAGGAAAGTAGAGGAATTTAATAAAATTATTAAACAAATACAGTATAAATTTAAAGGCCTGAAAAGGAAAACTATTAAATTGGAAACTGTATATGTGATGGTTAAAATAGATATATTCCCCCTAAAATACATTCGTTCTTTAATACTATCAATTAAATATTACCCCATAAAATGGAGGAAAACAGTAGCATGAGATCCATTGTGGAAGAAGCCCTTGCTCGATCTGCCCTGGAAGGACGTGCCGGGCAGGGAGAGTACTCAAACTCAGATTACTCTAACACAGACTCAGATGTGGATGCCGAACTTGAGGAGATCCTCAGAAGCCTTAAAACAACCATCAAGGTGGTAGGTTGCGGAGGCGGCGGCTCAAACAGCATCCAGCGTATGATGGGCGAAGGGATCCAGGGAGCGGACCTCGTTGCCGTGAATACCGATGCCCAGCACCTTCTTCATATACGCTCCGGTAAAAAGATCCTTATCGGGAAAAAGAAAACCCGTGGACTTGGAGCCGGCAGCCTCCCCCAGATAGGAGAAGATGCTGCAATCGAGAGTATTGATGAGATTAACAAGATTGTCGAAGGCTCTGATATGGTCTTTATCACTGCAGGCCTTGGAGGAGGAACAGGAACGGGATCTGCACCTATAGTGGCTGAGGCCGCCAGGGATGCAGGAGCCCTTACTATCGCAGTCGTTACCCTGCCGTTCAGCGTAGAAGGTCATGTTCGCAGGACCAATGCAGAAGCCGGCCTGGAACGCCTTAGAGATGTTGCAGATACGGTGATAGTGGTTCCCAACGACAAGCTGATCGAAGTGGTCCCGAGGCTTCCGCTTCAGGCTGCCTTCAAAGTCTCAGACGAAGTTCTTATGAGAGCCGTAAAGGGCATAACCGAACTGATCACAAAACCAGGACTTGTAAACCTTGATTTTGCGGATATCAGAACTGTTATGCAGAACGGAGGCGTTGCAATGATAGGGCTTGGAGAAGCAGATGGCGATAACAAAGCTGTGGAATCCGTACAGAAAGCCCTTCGCAGCCCGCTTCTTGACGTAGATATATCAGGTGCAACTTCTGCTCTTGTTAATGTGGTTGGAGGCCCTGACATGACCATTTCGGAAGCTGAGTCTGTGGTTCAGGAAGTTTACAGCCGGATTGACAGCAATGCCCGCCTTATCTGGGGTGCCCAGATTGATCCTGATCTCGAGCAGACCGTACGTACCATGATCGTTGTCACAGGAGTAACATCAGCCCAGATTTACGGTCATGGGAATGACAAGAATATTACCTTTAAATATGGAATTGATTTCGTAGAGTGATCAAACCAGAGAAAAAGGGATTGAAATATTCGGTTGGAGAAAAATACTGTTTTCCTCTCTTTAAAATAAAATAAGGAATCGGAATAGAAACCCAATCGAAAACTATTTTTATGATAAATGCCGTATGGTGCCGATACAATTCGGCATCAAAAAAGAAATATTTATACTGACGCGATTAAAGATCTGAAGTAAATATAATCCGGCATCGAAATATTCTGATGTTTTAAAGGCCGTGCCAGTGATATCTTCATATAATAGGAATTAATAATATAATCCGCCCGTTCCTTCCTTAAGATAAATCCGAAAATTCTGCGTGAAAAAAAGCGAGTTTTGGAAATGGAAAGCACATAGGAAGAACCGTAAGCGGAAAATTCAAGATTGAGGAACAAGATAAATAAAACCTGGATGTGAGTTAATTGGTAGAATCTCCGTTTGAAATGAATATAACTAAAGAAAGCGTTGGTCAGGCAATCAGGGCACACCTTAGAGTCCTGAAGCTTACTAAAAAACCGTCCAGGGAAGAGTTCTTGACCATTGCCAAAGTTGCAGGTATTGGCATTCTGGCTGTGGGAGCAATAGGATTTATAGTATATGTACTGTTGACAATGTTGCCCCAGTGGGTGGCCCAATGAGTGAGGATTCTCAGATATTTGTAATCAAAACCACGGCAAACCAGGAAAGGTCGGTTGCAACAGCCCTTGCCAGGATTTCGAAAAAGGAGAAGCTAGATATAAGGGCAATTCTGGCTCCTGATGAGCTAAAAGGATATGTCCTGGTCGAAGCCCCAAAACCCGGAATTGTAGAACTGGCAATCCAGACTATTCCCCATGCACGGGCTCTTGTGAAAGGGAGCTCTACAATTGCTGAAATTGAGCATTTCCTTAAACCCAAACCAATAGTAACAGGAATCAAAGAAGGAGCTATAATAGAGGTCACTTCAGGACCCTTTAAGGGGGAGAAAGCCCGGGTCAAAAGGGTTGATGAAGGGCATGAGGAAATTACTGTGGAACTGTTCGATGCTGTGGTTCCGATTCCCATCACGATTCGCGGAGATACTGTAAGAATATTGAAAAAAGAGAACGATTGAAGCCGCAGCGAGATGGATAAATACCGAAAATTCCAGCTTATTAATAAATAAAATAACCAGTACTGAGAGTAGATTGAAAGATATCTGCAAACTTTATACTTATTAAAATCGGTGAGACTCAGATGACAAGTATTGTTGAAGCACTTGTCCCGGGAGGGAAAGCGAATCCTGGACCACCATTAGGTCCTGCGCTTGGTCCACTCGGGGTCAACATAAAAGAAGTGGTCGAAAAGATCAATGAGAAAACAAGGGACTATAATGGAATGCAGGTCCCTGTGAAAGTAATTGTCGATGACAAGAAAAATGTCGAGATCGAAGTAGGCACTCCCCCTACTGCATCCCTGATTATGAAAGAGTTAGGAATTCAGAAAGGGTCAGGAAATGCAGGAAGCGAAGTTGTTGGAAACCTCAGCATTCCGCAGGTCGTAAAGATTGCCCGCATGAAAAAGGAAGACGTACTTTCCTACGATCTCAAGTCAACAATGAAAGAGGTAATGGGTACCTGTGTCCCTATGGGTGTAACCGTAGAGGGAGTCAAGGCAAGGGAATGCCAGAAAGCACTCGATGAAGGCAAGTTCGATGATTTGCTTGCCGGCGAGGAATGGTAAGCCTTTCCATCCCTTTACTATTTAATCCGGGATTTTACTACACCAATAGTTTTAAATCGGATACCACTAATAGCTCAAGAACCTTGAATACCGTTCTACTGCAATAAATCAAAAAGAGTTATTAGCGGCTTACTGTTAAGAATAACAGAACCCGGATTCATGGGAGCCCTAAAACCAACCGTAGTAAGCCGAAAAGGCTGCTTGGACGATCAGGTTCAAACACTACGGGGAGGAACAAAATGGCAGAAAAGACTATACTGGAAGCTGTCAAGAAAGTACTTGAAGAATCGCCAAAGCGCAATTTCTCTGAAAGCGTAGATCTGGCGATTAACTTAAAGAATCTTGACATGAACCAACCGAAGAACAGAGTCGATGAAGAAATAATTCTTCCCCACGGGCTCGGAAAAGAACTGAAGATCGGCGTTTTTGCAAAAGGTGATGTGGGCCTGAAGGCAAAGGCTGCCGGTGCTGCGTATGTTATTTCTGATGTTGAGCTCGAAGAGCTGGCAGCTGATAAGAATAAAGCCAGGACTCTTGCAAACGAATGTGACCTTTTTATCGCAGAAACCCAGTTCATGCCAATAATCGGTAAGAACCTTGGTATTGTTCTTGGACCCAGAGGGAAAATGCCTATTCCGCTTTTACCTAACAAGGATATAGGCGAACTGATCCAGAGCAAGCAGAATGCGGTCAAACTCAGGTCAAAAGACAGACTTACCTTCCATGTGGCTGTCGGCAGAAGAAATATGGATCCCGACTACCTTGCCGAGAACATTGAGACTGTTGTAGCCAGGCTGGAGCGTGTCCTGGATAAGGGCAAGCACAACCTTAGAACTGTCTACGTCACAACAACCATGGGAAAATCAGAGAGGGTGATGTAAATGGCAGAGGAAAGGCATCACACCGAGCACGTCCCGCAGTGGAAAAAGGATGAAATCGAAAATATAAAGGAACTCATCCAGTCCCACAAGGTCTTCGGGATGGTAGGGATCGAAGGCATTCTTGCAACCAAGATCCAGAAGATTCGCCGGGACCTTAAAGACGTTGCGGTGCTCAAAGTCTCCAGGAACACCCTCACAGAGCGGGCTTTAAATCAACTCGGAGAAAGTATTCCCGAGATGAATAAGTACCTTGACAAGCAGACTGCTCTGGTATTTACTAACGAAAGTCCCTTCAAGCTTTACAAAGTGCTCGACCAGACAAAGACTCCGTCTCCGATTAAAGGAGGCGCAATAGCTCCTATGGACATTACTGTTCAGAAGGGGCCAACCAGTTTCCCGCCTGGCCCGATTCTCGGAGAACTCCAGAGCGCAGGAATTCCCGCCTCAATAGAAGCAGGGAAAGTCGCAATAAAGGAAACGAAGGTTGTCTGTAAAGCAGGTGAGGCAGTCCCGCAGAAACTCGCAACTATGCTTTCAAAGCTGGAGATATACCCTCTGATTGTAGGGCTGGACTTAAGAGCCGCCTACGACGAAGGGACAATTTACGAGCCGGAACTCCTTGCAATTGATGAAAGCAAGTACTTCTCTGATATAATCAGAGCAGCCCAGAACGCTTTCAATCTCTCTGTCAACACCGCATACCCGACAAGCGCAACAATGAGCACCCTGCTGGCGAAAGCCTTTGCAGAAGCAAAGAACCTTGGTGTCAATGCTGTTGTGTTTGATTCAGGAGTCATGGATGCTCTGCTGGCAAAAGCCTATGTCCAGATGACATCCGTTGCATCTAAAGCCGCAGATAAAGATGCAAACGCCGTGGATGACGAACTGAGGGAAGTTCTCGGGGCCGCAGCAAGCGCAGCAGCAGCCGCAACAGCCACAGCACCCGAGAAGAAAGAAGAAGTAAAGGAAGAAGAGGAAGAGGAAGAAGAAGACCACGCCGAAGAAGATGGAATGGCCGGTCTTGGTGCCCTTTTCGGATAAACAAATTTACGATAATTGAAATTAAGGTGATCAACAATGGAATACATATATGCAGCTCTCTTATTGCACAACGCTGGTAAAGCAATTACCGAAGAAGCAATCACTGCCGTTCTCAAGGCAGCAGGTATCGAAGTTAATGACGCCAGGGCAAAGTCCCTTGTCGCAGCCCTTGAAGGCGTAGACATCGAAGAAGCAATTGCAAAGGCAGCATTCGCAGCCCCTGCAGCAGCAGCCCCTGCAGCAGCAGCCCCTGCAGCAGCAGAAGCTCCTGTTGAAGAAGAGGAAGAAGAGGAAGACACCTCTGAAGAAGACGGAATGGCCGGTCTCGGCGCTCTCTTCGGATAAACGCGCATAAAATTAAATATATATAGCTCGCCTCACGGCGAGCATTCTTTTTTAGATTTTATCTTATGTGTTGGTTCGAAGTTTCGGGAACTCACACTAACCGGCTTTTTGTTTGAAACTTCCATGATAACTGATTATAGAAGTCAATTTATGAAACTTCCTAAGTAATTTTAGTCATTTTGTCTTTGAGTACAAAAATGTTATAGTAAAAAACTCATAAATAGAATGCATTTATTCCTAATGTAAAGGTTCTTTACTAAAACAGATAAACGATTCTTATGTCCCGATTTGACCCTACCTTGGCTTCCAGAGCCCTCTGGCAGATCAGAGTCCGAAAGCGTCCTTTTGTCCTTTCTCACGCTGTAAATGCCCGCTGTAACATGCGCTGCAAGTTCTGTGAGTACTGGAAGAAGACTGGAGAAGAACCAGAAAGAGAAGAGATTTTCAAGCTGTTAGACGATGCAAAAGAATTCGGAATTGGAGTCTACAATGCCTGGACCGTAGAACCTCTTCTCCGAAAAGACCTGCCCCAGATCATGGCTTACGCCAAAAAACTCGGGATGATAACTTCAATGGTCACAAACGGAAAGCTGCTCTACGAAAGGGCTGAAGAGCTTGGAGATGTTGATTATCTTTCGGTTTCCGTGGATGGGGTAGAAAGTTATAAAGAAATCCGGCGGATGGATTTTGAAACCTTGCTGAGGGGCTTAAAAAAAGCTATTGAGGTTAGAAAACTCCAGAAACCGAAAAATCCTATTCTTATGAACTGCGTGCTCACAGGGAAGAACCTGGACGATATTGAGACCCTTATTTTGCTTGCAAAAAAGCTTGGAGTAAAAGTTTCCTTCGAGCCTGTCCACGAGTTTCCCGGAATCAGTGAGGAAATCTGGAACGAAATCGGAATCCGTGATAAGGAAAAATTCTGCAGTACAGTTGACCGCATAATCGAGCTTAAAAAACAGGGGTATCCGATTATTAATTCCAAAACGTACCTCAGGATGGTCAGAGATGGGGAAATGGACTACAAATGCAGGGCAAGCGGGATTATTATGAATGTAACACATGACGGCACTGTGGAGACATGCCGCGCGCAGAATGAACCCCTTGGAAACGTGATATGGGACGGCTTTGAGAGTGTATGGGAAAACTCGGAAGAGCACAGGAAAGAAATTGTTAATAATTGTAAAGGCTGTCTCTTTTTCGGGTATACGGAAAACAGTTTGATGCAGAGCTTTAACCCTGAAGTTTTGATGCATTACGAGTGGATGTAACGCCCGAATTTCGCTTCGGGATCACAGGAAATCGGAGATTTTCTGGGAGTTGCGATGTAATCGCAACAGCACGAGGCCCTTTTCGCTGCGCTCAAGAGGGCTAATTTATGGCTTAGGATCTTGTTTAATTACTCGAATTGCAATTCGTAAGTATAAGGTACTTTTCGGTCGAGCTGCAGCTTGACGATGCGCGGTCCGCGTTGCTCAAATGGACTTGTTATAAACTCATTTTTGAGCTTTATATTGAAAAGATTAAGATTACTTTCTGAGAATAGAAAAAAGTCAAAATCTAGGAGGAAGAACTCCCAGATTGATTTTAACCTTAAAAAATATCTTTATAACACAGAAAGTGTTTTTAACCGGGATTATACTGGTCAAGAATTCTTAAGGCTTCGGCTATAGCCCACCTGACTTCGGGGTCAGAATCGTTTAACTTTTTGATAAGAGGGACCTTTGATTTTTGATCACCGATTTTCCCGAGGGCTTCAGCGGCGTACCGCCTGACCCAGGGGTTGCTGTCATCCAGAATTCCGAGAAGAGCATCAACCGCACTTCGACTGCCTATACTGCCAAGAGCATAAACCGCAGTAATCCTGAGTTCGGAATCTTCTTCTGCCAGCATTTCTATAAGAGAATCTACTGCTTTATCAGTTCTGAGAATTCCCAGAGAATATGCAGCAGCATTTTTCACTTCGGGGTCTTTATCACCCAGACATCTGAGAAGAGAATCTACTGACTTTGCATCTCTCAACTTTCCAAGGGATTCGGCAGCACACTTTCGAAGTTCGGGATCCTTGTCCCCCAGTTTGCGGATAAGTACCTCAACGGCTTTTTTACTTCCTATGTTCCCGAGAGCTAATATCGCGTACTTCTGAAACTCTGGAGAGTCATTACTCGATTTCATAATAAGCGCTTCTTCAGCCCTTTCATCACCCAGGATTCCCAGTGAACTGGCTGCAGCTATCCTGACCTCGGGAATATTATCTTCCAGGCTTTTAATTAGAGGTTCAATTGCCCGTTTATCTTTGAGGTTTCCAAGAACTTCTATAACACATGTCCTGAATGTAGGATCTTTATCGGCGGCCAGCGATTTAATTAGAGGTTCTACTATACATTCGGCTCCAATCCTCCCGAGAGCTCTGACTGCAGTGATCCTCACACCTGAATTGTTATCCTCAAGGAGCCCGAAAAGCGCCTCTTCTGCTCTCGAGCCTCTCATCTGCCCCAGGGCTTCGGCTGCAAGTGACCGAACTTCGGGATTTTCGTCATCCAGAGCCTTAATACAGAATTCCGTATCTTTTCCGCTGTGGCTCATCTGAATTTCAATGCCTCCTTCCTGCCCTCTGAGAAGATTTGAAATATAGGAATATTTCTCCGACGACGTCTTTAAACCCGAAACATCGCTTAACAGGTTCATAGAAGAATAAACAATGGCTAGAAGGGATAGGACCATTGAGAAGAGAGAAGAAAATAACATAAACTTCATTTTAGTTTCGGAAAAAGCGCCAAAGCTAAAAACAATCAATATGAGCCCATTAAAATATATCGTGCCTGCTGCCGTATAGGATACTATTTTGAGGGGCGGCTTTATCCGGTTTGCAATCGAGTTGATGCTGTCCCTGTTACTTTGCAGGGATAATACGAAAATGGCAATAAATACGGCATATAATGCAGCTACGGATTGCATTACTGCAGAAGGAAGCCAGAAAGTGCCCGAAGCATTCGCAGCGAGATTGCCTGTACTCTCATTTCCGGAAAGAGTAAAAAAGCTCAAAATAACAAGAGCAAAGAAAAAGAAAACTTCCAGTTTGTAAGTTTTCAGATCAGTCAGTTTCATTTTTAACGGGCTGCTTGTACTCAGAGAATTATATAAAAATTCCGCTGAATCGAACCCTAGTTGACTTCTGAGAAAGAAAAGAAATTAATCTTTACTAAAACGGAAATCCGGAAGTTAAGAAGTGACTGGTTTAAACTCGCTGCCGGTTTTTATACAGTTTTTATTTGTACAGTTTTTATTTACACAGTCTGTATTTATACAGTTTTTATTTACACAGTCTTTATTTATACAGTCTTTATTTATACAGTTTTTATTTACACAGTCTTTATTTATACAGTTTTTATGACTACCTGATCTCCGATTTTCAGCCCGAACTGAAGCGCAGCATTTCCTTTATTTACCGCAATCTCCAGGAAGCCGTGACTGCCTATAAGAGCAAGGGGTTTTTCCTGCCCGACAAAACCGTAGGTCTGAACAAAGGACACCCTTCTGCCGTTTACTTCCACCTGTGAGCCAAAGGTAGAGAATTTCAAAATCACATCTTCCGGGATATTGGTGATAACATTTCCGAAGCTGTCTGCAAAGATAACCTCTCCGAGAAGAAAGGGCCCATCAATTCCGAAATTTCCGAAGTCAAGGTCAATAAAATCCGAGATTCTCTGTCCGACAACCTCAATAGGTGTGCCTTTTGAAAGGTGGGCCCCTGCAGGCGCAAAAATGTCCCTGCCGTGGAAAGTTGCAGAAATTCCTGATTTAAGCATGAGTTCCGGATTTGTGATTTCATATACTTCCATATTCCCAAGGCGACGGGCGGCAGGGATCAGGAGCCCGTTGTCAGGACCCACGAAAAACTGCTCATTTCCT
>CAVZFI010000003.1:0-27320 GCA_963774465.1 uncultured Methanosarcinaceae archaeon
TCCCGTTATGGTATTTATGCTCATTCAGGATTGTCAGCAGGCTGTTCAGGATTGCGCTGCTCGCCTTAAAAATCTCGTCCAGTAAAGCAATATGGGCCGTAGGAAGGCAACCGTCGATTTTCCGGCGGAACTCATCTTCTTCCAGGGCTTTTAAGGAGAGCGGGCCAAAGATCTCTTCAGGTGTGGAAAAGCTTGTCAGGAGATAATTGAAAAAATTTCCGCCTTCAATCGACTGGCAGATGTTCTTCGCAAGCTGGGTTTTTGCCGTTCCCGGAGGCCCGAGAAAAAGGAGGTTTTCCCCGGACAGTACGGCAAGGAGAGAGCCGTTGATCTCGGCTTCCCGCTCTTTAAAATACTCCATAAATGCGGATTTGATCTCAAGAAGGTTTTCTTTCAGGGGCAGGCCTCCGGGTTGCAGGATAAAATGGGGAATAAACTTTTACGGGCATTTCTCGAAAGTGATTAGCCTGATTCTATTTTGATCCTATTTTAAATCTTCCAATTATGCTTTGCTCAGAGAATTTCCAATTTTCTGTTATCTTGATGCGCAATCTTGGATTTCATGCAGTCGTCGGTTCTTTTTTCGTTTAAAGTTGGTTCACCAAGTTTCATTCCGATTCTCTATTATTTGAATATGTCTTAAAAACGCTATCGGAAAAAATATTGATTTTCAAAAAATACTGTGGAATATAGGATATATTTACTATTACTGTAATATCCAGTAATTACTGGAAATTGTGTAAATATGGCGTTGAAATGGAAACAGCAAAAAAAGAATTTGAGAATGTTGTGTATCAAGGGATAAAATCCCAGGGACTCGATGAACTTTACTCTAAATTGTTAGCAATACTTTACTCGGAACCGAATCTGCTAACTTTAGAAGATCTTTCTACAATGACTGGGTATAGTTTTTCAGCAGTTAGTGCAGCAATGAAAATGCTTAGTGGAATAAAATTAGTGGAAAAAACAAAGAAAGCTGGTTCAAAAAAATTGTACTTCTCAGTTCAAAGAGATATGCTGACAATGACAATTAATGCAGTAAAATCCAAGAATGAACTCATGGTCAGCCCTGCGATTAAAGATCTTCCAGCAATAATTGAAAGATGTAAAAATAATAAAGCAGAGGATTCCGAAGAACTGCTCAAAATAATCGAAGATTATTATCAGCAAATGATTTCATTAGATTTAATTTTTAAAAATCTTGTTGAATTTACAGAGAAAGTTCGAAATGGGGTGAATAAAAAATGAATCAGAATACAAAACTAACATATTTGCTCTTATTAATTTTTGCAATTAGCTTAACAGGAATCTCTACAGCTGAAACAATATCTTCTGGTAATGTGTGTGTAAACGCAGAGTTACAAGAAATAAGTCCCAGTTCAATAGGTATCGATGAAGAATTCACCCTGGGAGTTAATCTTGAGAGCTGCGGTACTAAAACTCCTGAAGATGTTACCTTTGAAATTATCAGCATCCCTTCAGATATAATAGTTACAGAAAATTTAGTTACAAAAGTTCCTAAATTATTTTATAGTACAAGTGAAAGGCACCTGACATATCATATGAGAACAACCACTGATGCTAAATCTGGTCCTCATCTTATAAAAATGAAATTAACATATGCAAATAAACCCGTTGAAACAGTAAAATATTATGAAGTTGAAATAAGAGTGATAGGTGAAGATGCAGAACCAAGAATCTCTTCTGTCAAAACCAATCCTGAATATATCTATGAGGGAGATACAGTTGACTTAAGATTAGGCATAGAAAACTTTGGTGAAACAATAGCAAAATCTGTATCAGTTAGTTTAGATCATGAGTTTAAAGGAATTAAAACTTCTACAATTGGAACTCTTGGCTTAAATGAAAGTCAAACTGCATTATTCAAGTTTAAGGCAAACAAGTCAGGAGAGTTTGAAATCCCTGTCATTATAGCGTATGAAGATGATTTTGGCAAACAAAAAGATGAATATGACATTAAAATAACTGTGCTTGACAAAAAAGGAAGTTTGAATCTCGCGTCTGTAAAGGTTGATCCTGTTCTTCCTTACATGGGTGATACTGTAGAATTGACTATGAGAATTGAAAACTCTGGTGACAGAACAATAAATTCAATAAGAGTCTATGCTGACCATCCATTCAAAGGATTAAAAGAATCCTTTATAGGAACTCTTGATCCAAATGAAGACGGACCCGCAGTAATTACTTTTATAGTTGATCAAGCAGGAGAATACGAAATCCCTGTAACCATAACGTATACTGATGATTTTGGAGAAGAACAAATTGAAACAAAAATTAATCTTATAGTCCTGGAAAGTAGTAGTGGAGCAGGAACAGCTGCAATTGTATTGCTTATTCTGGCAGTTATTGGAGGACTAATTTACAATAATTATAGAACAAAAAAGTCAAAAGATGAGATAATTAAGCAATTAATGGAAGACAGCGGTAACTCTGCTAACAACAAAAAATAACGAGAGGTCTCCAACATGATCAACGATATCAGAGTGGGAAGCCTCATTGCATATTGTAGTGTAAAAAGAGGAAACAAAAAAACACTAATGTTCATAGTTTTTGTTCTCTCACTCATTTTTATGAACTTGGTATTCCTTCCATCAATGATAGGAGGGATGACTGTTCTATTTACTGGATTTATGCAAGACTACCCTTACGGGGATATTGTCATTGAACCATCAGGCGACAACACCTACATTAACAATGCTGATAACGTCTTGCAGAAAGTCAGAGCAGTAGAAGGTGTGAGAGCTGCAACAAAACGACTGGACGCTGGAGCATCTATTGAGCATAAACAGAAAGTTGTAGGAGTAACTGTAACAGGGTTGCTTCCTACAGAAGAGCATGAAATTTCACGATACCCCTACATTATCAGTGAAGGAGATTTCTTAGGAGAGCTTTCCCGGGATGAGATTATCATTGGTGCTATGATCGCAGGTACAGGTTTTGGATCAGAAATATATGATAACCTGGGTGAAGTAAGACCAGGATCGCTTGTTGACGTAACATACAGCAATGGCGTAAAGAGGACCTATAAAGTCAAAGGCATCATGGAAGGCTCATTTGAACTTGTTGATCTTAATGCTCTGGTTCATTACAAAGAAATTGAAGAAGTGTATGGTTTAGAAGAGAGTAAAGCTACCAGTGTAGTCGTAAGGATTGACAAGCAAGGAAGTGAAGAACAAGTACAGGATAAAATCAGAGAAGCTGGGGTGAATGAGCAAATCTTCACATGGGCTGATAAGTCCGAAACACTCATAAAGCAAGCAATGCAAAGCATGGGTGCTATAAATATTATGTCAAAGTTTGTGAGTTTGATCGTAGGTGCAGCACTGGTTCTTATCATCATCTATATCAACGTACTTAATAGGAAAAAAGAGATCGGTATTTTAAAAGCAGTAGGCATTACTCCAAGATCAATAGTATTGTCCTATGCGTTCCTTAGCATGTTCTATGTTTCTTTAGGAATACTCGCAGGATTGACTTTATACTTTTCACTTATGCTTTACTTCCAGGCGAATCCAGTAATATTCTACGAAACCATGGAAATAAGACCCAAGATCGATCCTATGCTGCTTATTCAAAGCATATTTACCATGCTTACACTATCAGTGATAGCCGGGACACTCCCTGCCTGGAGTGTATCAAGAGAGAGCATACTCAAAGCCATATGGGGACGATAAAAAATGATCATAGTAAAGGACCTGAAAAGGTATTATGGGACGGGGGGAACTGCTGTCAAGGCTCTCAAGGGCGTTTCGTTCGAAATAACGAAAGGGGAATTTGTAGCGATAATGGGTGCGTCTGGAAGTGGAAAGACGACTCTGTTAAGGATATTGGCATTGTTAGACGATGCAACAGATGGGGAATATACCATTCGGGGATTACAGGTTTCTAGCTTGCCTGAAGCAGAAAGAAGTTATTATAGGCTAACACAGGTCGGTTATGTCTTTCAGGACTATGCACTCATTAATGAAATGAGTGCTGCAGAAAATGTTTATATCCTTTCCATGATGGAAGGAAAATCAAGGAAGGAATCTTATGAAACTGCTCTTGAAGCATTAGATAAGGTTGGTCTAAAAGGAAAGCATAAAAGGATTCCTGATGAATTATCCGGTGGAGAAAAGCAAAGAGTGGCAATCGCAAGAGCCATAGCAAAAAAGCCTGACATATTGTTTGCTGACGAGCCGTGTGCAAATCTGGACACTAACAACTCAAAACAAGTACTGGATGTGTTCAAAGAATTGAATGAAAAATATGGCCAAACAATTGTAATGGTAACACATGAACCGTGGCATACTGAGTATGTTGACAGAGTAATTACTCTCGAAGATGGTAATTTAGTTAGTGATGAGAAAAAACGAAAGAGGTAAAAAATAATGGATTTCATAAATTTCTCAGTAGACCTTAGAGGTCTATTCAATGTCATTGAACCTATTTCAACACTCAACTTTCATTTTTTTCCAACAGCATGAAATCTGCAATATCGAACAGTTTTTTTGAATGTCACTTCAAGTCGTTCATGCTTGATAACCAGTTTCCTGAACTCCATTTCAACGATCCAAAGAACCGCTCCAAAGAACTGCTCTACACTGGTTCTTTTACCGTAAACTTTTGATTGAATTTTGTAAATTATCCGCTTCTCGTAATCTGTATTTAGGTGACCACTTCGTTTTTTAGGTATCGCCCCTATTTTTTAGGTTCACAGCGTATTTTTTAGGTAAAATTATTTTTCAGGCAAAGCGAGAAATTTCGTTAAATTTAAATATAATCAAAATATAGTTGATTTATCAATTATTGATTTATCAATTATTGATTTATCAATTATTGATTTATCAATATTATAGTCATAATTCATATTTTCCAAAAATTATTGGCCTTGAAAACAGACGCTGATCCGGCAAAATCCGGTATAAAAGTGGACAGTGAATAAAATGGATGAAGCAACGCTGAAGAAGATAATTCTTCTGATGATGGAAAGAGATGCTCTTGATAATTTGATTTTTGAACAGACTTTTCAGAAGAAAATTATTAGCAAATTTAAGAATCTGAGCAAGAATCAGCCCATGGTAATCAAGATCATAGGCATGGAAGGTGAAATCATGCCCTCAACCATAGGGAAGTACACAGGGATGGAAAAAAGTAGCCTCACGCGGATGGTTGATGATCTGGAGAAAAAAGGGATGGTGTTTCGAAAAACTGATCCTGAAGACAGAAGGAAAGTGCTTGTTTCGCTGACTGAAAAGGGATTAGAATGTTATAACTATTCTAATCAGGTTGTCGATGAAATCCTTAAGCTTGTAGATGAGAAGGACGTAGAAGATTATGCGCAGAGTCTCGAGACGATAGTGAGGATTTTAAGAAAGGCTGCCAGTCAACAAGCTAGATGTATTTAACTAGAGGATGGGTGAAAGGAGGAAAATGAAGTGACTCTTAAAATTGTAGAAAAACTTCAGAAACTGGGTTTTACTGGAAACGAAGCCAAAATATACACAGTGCTTGTCTGTCTTAAGCAGGCACGAGCCAGTGAAATTGCAGAAAGTGCCGGAGTCCCAAGACCCAAAATCTACGGAACTCTCAGAGGAATGGAGAAAAAAGGGTATGTCCGGATAATTGAGGGCGAACCAACTCTTTTTTGCTGCGTAGAACCTGAAGAGCTCATTTTCAGGATAAGGACGGATTTTATGCTTTCTCTAAACGAGACTGCAAGTGAACTTAATTCTTTGAGCCCGGCAAACGATGGACTTTCTTCGGGAAGCTTTCACAAGTTAAGAATACGGGTCTAAGAAAGAAAAGCTGGGAAAAGAGAAAAGTTATTTGATGTGACTTTAGGTATTATTTAATTGACCTATTCTAAATTCTTATAATTCTACTTTATCTTCGGGCCTGTAACAAGACCTTTTATAATGTTTTTGTGCTCTGGTTGGAAACGAAAGCAGGGCAGAATCTTAAATCCTGATTTTAGCCCGGATTTTAGATTCGAAAATAGTGTACGAAACTCTTTTATATATTTTTAGAGAATACCCTCTTACGATAAAATTTTTATCTGTATGAATAAAACTAAAAATTTTATCTAAATGAATGTTACAGGTTCAACCTTAATTCTTGTTTAATCCTGGTTCTTCCCGGGAAAAATTATTGACTCTTGATTGACTCTGTAATTTAATTCATGACTAACTCTATAATTTACTCTAATTTACTCTATGACTGGTGTTGTACCTTTATTTGCCTGTAAATAACGGCTTTTCAGGAGCCTTAAAGATGATTGAAGTAAAGAGCCTTTCTAAATTTTATGGAAGTACAAAAGCAGTGGACAACGTTTCTCTTTCTGTCGGGAGGGGCGAGCTTTTTGGGCTTCTGGGCCCTAACGGCTCGGGAAAAACGACTATGATTAAAATGCTTACCGGTCAAATAAAGCCAACCTCAGGCTCCCTAAGAGTACACGGCGTGGATGTGCTCGAAGACCCAATTCGAGTCCGGGAACTGGTAGGCGTTATTCCTGAACAGGAAACTCCACCAAGTTTTTTGACCGCAGAAGAATATCTCTATTTCGTTGCAAAGATCCGGAAAATGGAACACTATGAGAAAACCTGTGAAAGATGGTTCGAATTCTTAGATTTCGGGGACCAGAAAAATTCACTATGCAAAGACCTCTCAAGAGGCACAAGGCAGAAATTGATGTTTGCCCAGGCTTTCCTGCATGAGCCGGAACTCGCAATTATCGATGAGCCTCTCATCAACCTGGACCCTGTAATGCAGAGAAAAGTAAAGGATTTTCTCGCAGGCTATGTGAAAAACGGAGGGACAATCTTCATTTCAACACATATCCTCGAAATTGCAAAACAGATCTGTACCAGCATTGGAGTCATTTACAAAGGAAGATTGGTCCATACAGGCCGCCTGGACGATCCTGCCCTCCAGGGAAGGAACTTTGAAGAATTCTTCCTTGAACTTGTAGGCAAGCCTGGGAATTCAGGCGCTGGCTTGAGCACACCTGCACAGCACGCATAATAGAATCGGTGTGTGAGACCCTCTTAGCACGTATAACATTTAGCAAGCTGGCACTAAAATAAGAGTAAAAATGGCACAGAAAGCAAGACTGAAAATGGCAGGGATTTTATGTTTGACATATTCAAAAGCATGCTTAAAGAAGAATGGCGGATGCACTCTAATCTCTTCGGGAACTGCGGATTTTCCCTCTTTCCTGTCTTTATCTTCCTGTTCACTTTTTTCGTAAGTCTCGTTCTGCCGATTTTCAGGGAAATCTTTACCTATGCCCAGATAGCGCTCGGGATGCATTACCTTTTTTTGCTTATGGGAGGGATGGTCGGAGCCTTCGGGCTTATGGGCAGGGAGTTTATGAACCGGCGTTTCGGGCAGGCAAGCCTGATAGCATATTCTTCAAGGACGCTTCCTGTTTCCCAGAGATTAATCTTTGCAAACTTCCTTGTAAAAGATGTTGTGTATTATTTCATTCTTTACGTGCTGCCCTTCATTGCAGGTTTCTCTCTTGCTGCAGAACTTGTGCCTTCAGGTGATTTCCATTTTCCGGTTACCCTTCTTATTCTCCTCCTGACCCTTTCCCTTTCCTTTATGATCGGGCTTTCCCTGGTATTTTTCTTATCTACTATCTATGCACACTCCGGAAAGCTGCTGGTTTCAGGTTTGCTGGCTGCCTTAGTTTTCCTGCTCTTCGTCTCCGGAAACCTGAGCTCAAATATCTTTTATAGCCTGCCGAGCCTTTCTTTTTTCCTGCTCCCTTCAAAGAACCAGTTCCTGCTCTCCATTATTCTCATGACCGTCCCTTCTGTTTTATCCCTGCTCTTTCTGAAGGTAGACTTCCCTCAGGCGAAAAAGAACTTTCCAAACTCATTTTCCAGACTGTGCGGGTATCTTGGTTCTTACAGGTATGCAGCTTTTGTTGCAAAAGATTTCCTTGACCTGAAAAGGAGTGAAGGAGGACTCGGAAAGCTAATTTTCTCGTTTCTGCTCCCTGCTGCCCTTGTATGGATGCTTCTTTCAGCCCTGGAAAAAGTTATCCCGGTTTTGAATACCCTGATCCTCTTTTCCCTTGTTCTGGGAGTACTGTCATCGTCTATGTATAACTGGCTTACAGAATACGATATCTTTGCCTCGTATGCTTTCTTTCCCCTGAAAGTTTCGGATATGATAAGGAGCAAACTGAACAGTTACATTTTCCTCAATCTGGTTCCGTTTATAGTTCTCGTCCTGCTCACCCTTAAAAAAGATCCTGCTATTTTGCTTCCAGCCCTGCTGCTTTTCATCTCAATTTCACTTTACATGGTTTCAATACTTGTTTACCTGACAGGGCTTTCCCCTTCCATAAACCTCTACAGCGGCAAGACTTTTGCACTCTATACACTCTCAGTCATGCCGCTGCTTCTGGCCAATGTTATCCTGTCGATGTTTGGCTCGTATTATGTGCTTGCAGATCTCCTGCTGATTCCTCTTGCCCTCTACCTGCTCGGACAGAGCTTCAGGAAATGGGACCGGACTGAAAGTCCGCGTTTCTAATGGCAGCAACTCACATCAAGGGCTTAAAGGAGCATTAAAGTGAGCTTATTATGACCTGTGCTTTATTCAGGAGATTAAAGACTGGAATTTATTAGTAGTACAGATTTCTTTTTAAGCTTTGATGGAAAATATATTTGGGGGAAAAGATAACGATTCCTTTTCTTTTTACATTCTTGATGTTTCTAAGGACACTGGGAACACTGCTTAAAGATCCGAAGTTCAGGTCCCTCCTGTATTTAGCTATGCTAACTCTTACTGTAGGCACGGTCTTTTACCATATAGTCGAAGGCTGGAGATGGCTTGACTCTTTCTATTTTTCGGTTATCACTCTGGCAACTGTGGGATACGGGGACTTTGCCCCTAAAACTGATCTGGGGAAAATTTTTACTGTTTTTTATATTTTTATAGGGCTGGGAATCCTACTTGGTTTTGTCAATCCGATTGGAGAATATATCGTAGATCGAAGATTCGAAAAAATCGAAAAGAAGAAACAGGAAGGCAAAACATCTGAAAATGAATTTGATTTCTCCGGATTATTGGGAAAGCTCAGGGGCAAAAAATAGAATTTATTGCAGGCAAAAGCCTGTGCTGAGAAGCTTGAACTGGTTTCTCTGTTTTAAATAACCTTTTTGATATTTGTTTTCTTGAGACCGTCTTTGGTACCTATTTTCTTGAGTTGAATTACAGATTGATAAGCCGATTCTACAGGAGTTTTTGATAAGCAAATATTTGGGTTGGAAACTTATATATAACTTTGAGATAGTATAATCAAGTACTTACTTAAAATATAAAATCAGAGGTGTTTGTATATGACAAAAAACTCTACAATAGGCGAGAGTCCAAAAGCCGGGGCTTCCTGTGCAAAACCGCAGGCAAAGGCTCCAGCAGGTAAGCCTGAAAAGAAGGATGTAAAGCCATCCAAACCAGGAAAAAAAGGAAAGTAATCGGTATAAGTCAGTTATCCAGGCAGCAGCTTATCACTTTAACCGACACCCGAAAAGCATGGAGCACAATAGAGTTTTAAAGTCTGTTACATAATATAATATTCTAAAAAGAATATTATGTAACAGGTAAGAAAAAGTCTATAAGCTACTGCCTGAGCTACATCCTTAAACCAGATTTTTCGGCTGCTTATGTTCAGGAAGAACAGGCAGCTTCATAGTGTTTATCAAAATCGGGCTTTGAATATCCTTTGCTCTTTCAATCACAAGCTCTTTTCCTTTCTGCGTGAGGGCAAAAAGCGGGATTGCAGCCGCCACCTGGACAAGGGGCTTTGCAAGTTCCCTTATATATCTGGAGGCACAGCTGATTACTATATCCGAGTTTTCCAGAAGCCCCTGAGCTTCTTCTTTGCTTACGCCCGTAACATGTACGGCAATTATTATGAGATCAAGCCCGAGTTCCGTTTCAAGTATTCTCAGATTTTTTGCGGTTTCTGGATCGGCTACGGTTACTGCAATCTTTTTGTAGCCCAGTTCTGCAGCTTTTCTTACCCCGCCGACAGGGTCGATGGCTGCGGATGAAGGGTCGAATACGGTTCCGCCGAGTTCCTGAATTCCGTTGATGATGCCGTCAATGGGCTCGGTTTCGATAAGGCCTGACATCCTGCCCCCTATGCCCTGGACAAGAGCAGGATTACTGGCAATAACAGTGCCTGCACCATCACAGGCAGTTACGGTTGTCTCAAGAAAACCGCTGCGTAAGCCTGACATCATTACTTCGGAAGCGCCAAAAGCCACATAGGTGTCAAGTCCGAGGAGCTTGCGCCTGGGTGTGAACATCCCTAACTCACTGATTCGGGATTCGATATTCTTTTTAACTTCTTCTGGAGTGATGTTCTGAACCTCTCTCAGCTTGGCAAAAAGAGGGCACCACTCAACTTCTGGAGTCCCGACTTCCACAACCTTGCCGTCTTTTACGACTACTCTTGTTTTCCCCAGCAGTTCCATTATATGAGGCATACCAGCACACGCCCTTCTATTTATTTTATTAAAAGATTGTATAAAGGAATTTTATTAAAAGAAATTTTATTAAAGATTTCTTGGACTTTTAAAGGAATATTAAAAAAGAAAAATAACGGCTCTGAAAAGCCGTTTTTATTTCAGTTCCCTGGGCTGTTTGTTTTCAGGCAGCACTGGCAGGGGCATGGTATTGATCAAAAGTGGGCTTTTGATGTCCTTTGCCCTTTCGATCACAAGTTCTTTTCCTTTCTGGGTAAGGGCAAAAAGCGGAACCGCAGTTCCTACCTGGGCGAGAGGCTTTACAAGATCTCTAACGCACTTTGAAGCGCAGCTGGTTGTGATGTCAGCGTTTTCAATAAGGGTCTGGGCTTCTTCCATGTTCAAGCCTGTAACGTGCACGCCAATTATTATCAGATCAAGCCCGAGTTCGGATTCAAGCTTCCGTAACTCTTTTGCAGTTTCCGCGAAAGCCACGGTTACTGCGATCTTTTTGTACCCGAGTTCGGCTGCTTTTCTCACTCCTGCAACCGGGTCCATTTTTGCAGTTGAGGGATCAAGCACGATCCCGCCGCGTTCCTGAATACCATTTATGATTCCGTCAATCGGCTCGGTTTCGACAAGCCCGGACATCCTGCCTCCCATGCCCTGAACAAGGATAGGGTTGTTGGAAATGACAGTCCCTGCGCCTTCACAGGCGGTTACGGTTGTGTCAAGCAAACCCCGGCTCAGGCCTGTCAGCATGACTTCTGATGCTCCGAACCCTACAAAGTCCTCAAGCTCCAGCTTGCGTTTATCCGTGAACATCCCGAAATCGCTTATCCTGAACTCCATGTTCTTCTTAACTTCTTCCGGAGTTATCCTCTTGATTCCGCGCACCTTGGCAAAGATAGGACACCATTCGACTTCAGGCTCCCCGACTTCGATGACTTTCCCATCCTTTATGACTACTCTTGTTTTTCCGACCAGTTCTATTATATGAGGCATGGTTACACCTTTTTTAATTGAGCAAAATCACAATTGTTAAGAAACTAAAATCCGGTAAAGATAACAGTGAAGGTTTGTGGCTATTTATATAATAGCTTTTGGTTTGTAAATTTTTGATTTGACTTATGTCTCTTTATATATTTTAATTGATTCTAACTTGTGGTTTGCAAGCCACTTTTTGATTTGTTGAGTTCGGAGATTGAAGTCTGCTTTTTGAAAAATTACTTTTTGGATTTCAGCTTGCTGAAGATGGTCTGAAAAAGATTTTTTGAAACCGGAGGATCGTTTGAAGTCTTTTGCAGTTTATGTCCTTCAGATCCTTCAAGCTCCTTCAATTTCTTTTCACAAAAGCTAATTATCCTCGGATCTTCAATCGCTTTTCCTATAGCGAGGGATTCCTTCAAAAACTCAATTGCTTTTCTGGGCTCGCCCAGATCACTGTATGCTAACCCCAGATTTCCAAGGTGACTTCCTTCTCCGCGCCTGTCCCCTATTTCTTTTGAAATTTTAAGCGCCTGTTCATAATATTCAATTGCTTTTCTGGGCTCGCCCAGACCACTGTATGCTTCCCCAGATTTCCAAGGTCTTTACCTTCTCCGCGCCTGTCTCCTATTTCTCTTGAAATTTTCAGTGCTTGTTCATAATATTCAATTGCTTTTCTCGGCTCGCCCAGATCATTGTATGCTTCCCCAGATTTCCAAGGCAATTCCTTCTCCTCGCCTGTCCCCTATTTCTCTAGCAATTTTAAGTGCCTGTTCATAATATTCAATTGCTTTTCTCGGTTCTCCCAGATTACTGTATGCTAACCCCAGATTTCCAAGGCAACTTCCTTCTCCGCGCCTGTCTCCTATCTCTTTTGCGATTTTAAGTGCCTGTTCAAAATATTCAATTGCTTTTTTAGGTTCTCCCAGATCACTGTATGCTATCCCCAGACCTCCAAGACTATTTCCTTCTCCTTGCCTGTCTCCTATTTCTCTAGCAATTTTCAGAGCCTGTTCATAATATTCGATTGCTTTTCTTGGCTCTCCCAGAATACTGTATGCGTTTCCCAGATTTCCAAGGTCTGACTTCCTCTCTACGCCTGTCTCCTATTTCTTTAGAAATTTTCAGTGCTTGTTCATAATATTCAATTGCTTTTCTCAGCTCTCCAAGATCACTGTATGCTATCCCCAGATTTCCAAGAACATCTCCATGAGTCTTCTTGTCTTTGAGAATTGGTTTATCTTCAAAATGATTTCTAGGAAGCAATTTTTCGTAAATTTCGATTAATGTTCTCGGATTTCCCCATAGGTTTAAGATGATAAGGAAGGTTGTATCTCCATATGATAATAGCTGCCAGATCATACTCTCCAGCTTCGCAAGCGTGGTAATGGGCTTCGAGTGCTGGCTGAAGATCTTCTTTTTTGGTTGGATTTTCCGGTCGTGGGAGAGAAAGATAGTATTTTACTGCAAGCATATGAGCTTCTTTTTTGTTTTTGAGATCCTCATATGAAAATTCCTGAACTAGAGGATGGAGCCAATATTTTCCATTATGGTCGGTTTCAAGAAGGGATTTATCTAGCAAAGTGTCAACAGAATCGACAGGGACACTATCTGTGAACATTATTTTGATTGCTTCCAGAGGTTCAGGCTGACGATAGACAGATATGCGTTCAAGTAATTCTTTTTCCCCGCCAACGAGTTTGTCAAAGAGAAACCTTGCATTTTTAATGCGGTCTTTCTGGTGCTTTCTAAAAAGAGTGAGATCTTTTAGTATCTCCTCCGCTGTATATTTTTTTGCCAGACCAGCAAGCAGCTTCAACGAGAACGGATGCCCATCCACACTTTTAACCAGGGATTCCAGAGTTTTAAGTTTGATATTGTCAAAGCCGTTTTCCCTCAGGTAGTTGACAGCAAAATCGGGTTTAAGGCCCTCTATCTTTTGCCGATTTTCGTCTTCAAGCTCATCGATCAGGTATTCTCCGTTGTCAAGCAATGGCATGACCCGGCTGGTCAGAATAATCTTCGCATTATGGGTATTATCCCTGAGAGACTTAAATAAAAGGCCAAGACCTGAATCTATGAAATTTCGTTTTTCATCAATTATGTAACTCAGATCATCAAAAACCAGCCATAAAGAGTCTCTTTTTCTCAGTTCCTCAGTGAGTCTGTTTATATCGGTATTTCCAGCCTGTCTTTTACCTTTGAAGCTCAGTATTTCGGGAGCTTCCAGATAGGCTGCAAGCGCTTCAAGTACATCTTCGAGCTTTGCATCTCTATTATGGTAAAAGTTAAACCAGAATGGTTCTGGAACGCCTGTTGGCCTGAAGTTAACCAGAACTCGCGATAGCGTAGTTTTTCCGACACCTGCAATGCCGCTGAAAAGAAGGATTTTGTTTTTCTGAAGATGCTTGAGGGCTGAAGATAACTCTTCAGCTCTGTTTTCAGTGACAAACTTTACAAGAGTCTCGGAAAAATCAGGCAGAACCGAAGGGCTGTAGCTTTTCAGGACTTCCTGTTTTAGCTCTTCTTGCCTCTTCCAGTCCATGTATTCCTTAATTTTTATCAGTTCTTCGCCTTTTACGCCTTCCAGATTAAGAATAAGGTTATTATCCCCAAAAATCAGTTGTTTGACAACATCAATGTCAATATTTACGTTCACAATAAGTTTTATTTCCCTGGCAAGGTCTGGATTTTCAACCAACAATTTTAGAATTTCTTGCTGAAGCTCTTCCTTTGCTTTTGGATCATCGGAGTTTCTGGAAACTTTTGTAAGTGCTTTTTCGAGGGATGCACTCATTTTAGGGCTTATTTTATCCAGCAGAGCCTTTGCTCTTTTCCCACCTTCAGAACCGAGTTTTTCAACGCCTTTTTCTAAAAGCATATCTTTGCTTTTGTCTACTACGGCTTTGCCTCCCTCAATAAGCATATCTTTGCCTTTATCTACTACGGCTATGCCTCCTGCATAGATGAAAGGCAGGTAGGGGCCGAGAATATCTGTTGCTTGCTGGGCGAGGGTGGCTGGATCCATAAAACTCCTCCAACTTCTTTTCTGATATTAGAGGCAGATAAAATAAATTTTGTTATTTAGAACGGGTAAAAAGAATAAATTTTCAGGTTTTAACTTTTTTCAGGGCTTCATTTGATAAAATATTCGGAAATTTCAGTCTTTTTTGCAGACTTCATGGAAAGGCCGCTCTCCTGCGTCGAGCGTGACAAGACACGTTTAATGAAATAAGAAGGTTATTCTGGTGAAGATATAATTATTAGAAATAGCCGGAAACTCATAATCTAACTCTTCAACATAAACAATATAACGGAATCTATTTACTTTACCTCAAAAATCAAAAACAGTTGTTCTCCATGAGAAAAAATCAGGTGCTTCTTTGAGGATCAATTTGAGTGAAGAATTGTTAATCCAGATGATTATTGGATACTCGAATTCCAGTAACTTTTCTCTCAGCATGTTTAGAAGAAATAGTGTTTCTGATTTTCCTTGTTTGTTTTTCTTTCTTATTGCTCTATCAAACCCAAGCACAAAAATTGCAACTCTATTATTATGGGATTTGTTGAAATTGTAGGCATCTGATTTGGTTTTTTCTTTCAAAAGGTGAAACAGATTAGTTGACTCTTCATCCATTTTTAGCTTATCAATGCAAATTCTGTCGCCTGCTCGCTCAAAAATTTCATCGCAAACTAACTTGCACAAAATAGGTTCATTACAGTTTATAAATGCAATAGTACAATCATTTGACAGTTCAAGAAGAGTGATTATCTCTTCTATTTTTGAGTGGTGGGATGATTCCAGTTTCATCAATATGCCTGTACAAAATAGTCTATGAATTTATAGAACAGTTTTCCGTATAAGGAGTGTCTAACTTTTCTCCTTTTAATGGATTGGAATAAAAAAGTTACTGGAAACTGCACAACAGTTCCCAGTTTTAAGTATTTAAAAGAGAAAATTTCGAGCCAATAAATTTAGAGCTGCGGGCGCCTGTCGATGATTCTCTTTGCCTTTCCTGCGGTTCTTTCGATGCTGCCTTTCTCAAGGAGTTCGACGTTTGTGCGGATATTCAGGACGGCTTTGAGTTCGTGCTGGACGTGGTCCTGGACGGCTTTGAGGTCTTTGAGGTCGCCGGTAAAGGCGTTATCTTCGAGTTCGACTTCGATTGTAAGTTCGTCGAGCATGTGTTTGTTGCGGTCAAGGATGAGCTGGAAGTGTTCGCCTACCTGCGGGATTCGGGAGATGACGTCCTGGATCTGGGAAGGGAAGACGTTGATGCCTCTGACGATCATCATGTCATCGGCTCTGCCGAGGAGGCGGGATATTCTTGTGGTCGTCCTGCCGCAGTCGCATTCGGATTCAAGAAGCCTTGTCATGTCGCCTGTGCGGTATCTGATATTGCAGAAGCCTTCTTTGTTGATGGAGGTAAGGACAAGTTGGCCTTTTTCGCCTTCTGAGACCTGTTCTCCGTTTTCGTCCAGGACTTCTACAATTAAATTGTCGCTCCAGATGTGGAGGCCGTCCTGTTCCTGGCACTCAAAACCAATACCGGGTCCGAACATCTCTGAAAGGCCGTAGCAGTCGTAAGCTTTGAGGTTGAGTCTCTTTTCAAGCTGCTTCCGCGTGTTTTCCGACCAGGGCTCCCCGCCGAAGACAGCGGCTTTTAAGGAGAGCTTGTCTATAAGGTCCAGTTCTTCTGCAGTTTCGGCAAGGTAGAAAGCATAGGATGGAGTGCAGTGGACTGCAGTTACCCCGAAGTCGATCATCATTTCAAGCTGCCGGGCGGTATTTCCGGTTGCAGCCGGCACGATCATTGCGCCCATTCTTTCGACCCCATAGTGGAAGCCCAGGCCGCCGGTAAAGAGCCCGTAATTCATGGAGTTCTGGATCGTGTCGCCTGGTGAAAGCCCTATCATTGTAAGGTCCCTGGCAATCATATCCGACCAGGTCTCGATATCTTTTGCCGTGTACCCGACAACGGTGGGCTTTCCGCTGGTCCCTGAGGAGGCGTGGATACGTACTATGTCGTCTTTTCTGGCAGCGAAAAGCCCGAAAGGATAATTGTCCCGAAGGTCGGTTTTTCGCGTAAAAGGCAATTTACGGATATCTTCGAGGGTTTTGATATCCTCGGGAGTGACTCCGGCTGCTTTGAAATTCTGCCTGTAAAAAGGAACATTGTCATAGACCAGCTTTACGCTGTGTTGAAGGCGTTTCAGCTGCAATCTCTTCATTTCTTCGGGATTCATTGTTTCGTATTTCGGCTGCCAGTATTTCATTAACAGAACCTTCTTTTGATTTGTGAAACCGTTCTCAGGTTGTAAGTTTTAATGCGTGAATGCCATGTCTCTACATGCCATGATCTATTAACTAATCTCATGAGTAATATAAAATGTTCGGAAAAATCAATCTGTACTGTAATCCTTCCCACATATAAATATTGTTGAGGTGAGGTGTTTCGATTTGTGGAGGTTAAGGAACTTTGTTGTTTTTGTTCGTTATTGAAGGAAGCAATAAATGTAAATTGACATGGAAATGACTCATGAATCTTTTTCATGCCGTGAATGTGGTCATTCTGTTATAACCAGGTATTCGTACATCACCGCCACTAACCACCCACCAACTTCTCCTAACTGAGTTCAATTTCCTGAAATTCTATAATAGTTTACGATGACTACGATATTAAGAACTGAAAATACCATCGCAAGGATATGTAGTCTCTTTTGAAAACGGCAGTAACTTGCATTGATTTTCCCCTCTTTCATTATCCTTTTCAACGTACTTCTATGCTTAATTTCTATTTTTCTGGCTTTTTCAGAGTTAATGCCAAAATCTTCTGTTTAATCTTTTCCATATTAACGAAAGTCTGTTGCCTAGCTACGTCAAAGGCTGTCCCTCAATCTTATTCGCTTCCTTTTTTCTTGAAATCAACCATCTCGACCTTCAAATTGGTATAAGTTAATACAAACGAGTTCCAAAATATATAAATAGAGTGTGTTCTGCTATATTGTATGGAGGTCATAAATGGAAAACGAGCTAGAAGAAATTGAAAGAGATTACATAGAATTCAGAAAAGAAATGGAAGAGGAAGAACACAAAAATAACGAAAAACAGCATATCAAAAAATCCAGGTAATGCAAGAGACTCGTAAAATTACAGGCAGAAAATGACCCCTTCCTCACAGGTCTTTTCCTGCCGTGAACCTTGAAAGCATATTTTCAAATAGGTATGAAAAGCATTAAAAATGTAGTACTGATAACAGATCTTTCAGGCTTTACCTGTGACTTCATGCTTTAACCTGTGCCATAAAGAGTTAGAAATAAGTCGGACAGAATTGTTCGAATTCTACCCCTCGCACTAAATTATGGGTAATAGGTATCTCGAATTTTTGTACGCTTGTGTAAAGTTTATGAAAACATCTTATTTTTAAACTGGCCTACTGAAAAATTACTTTTCTCTTTTTGTATTATTTGCCTGAAAATAGGTGATTTTTTTGTAAACTAAGATCCTTTAGATCCTTTAATACTTTATAATAAAAACCTGGCAAAATTATTTATTTATTTTATATTAACAAACTAATATACATCGTGAAACATATTTTGGAAAACATTTCAGGTTCTGTGTAGTCTTCGGGTGTTAGACTCCTCAAAAGATTGGTGTGTAAAGGTGGGGGCTAAAAATGAGGAGTTTTTTGAGGATATTTGTTTGGGATAATTATTACAGAGACTTTAAATACACTTGTTTCCTTCGACGAGAGGGTAAATGCAAAAAAATAGTAAGAAACATATAGCTAAATTAATTTAGCGTTAGATGATTGCGAGTTTAAACAAAAAAACAAAGAATTTTATTAACCCTAATTTGACAGAAGCATACATTTTATAATGTATAAATGGGCTTCGTGCTTCTGCTTTCTTTATACAATTCGAAGTTATTTGGTGTGTTTTTTGATTTTTGACGTTTCTCATTTTTCCAAAAGGTACTGTGCCGATGCAACGCGTTTTTTGTGTGAAACTACTATACTAATTAGTAGAATCTGTCAAATTAGGGTTATTAATATAGAAACACGATTTATAAAAATTGGAAGTGGTAAGTAAGCTTTTAACTTTTCCAAATTTATTTAATAACAATATTCTTATGAACCCACAACTTCTTAACACAACCGTTACACTTGATAGTCATACAACTAATATAATAACCAGTCTTTGGAAACTTGTGTACCGGATTTTTTAGTGATGGAGTAATTTTTGTTCCTTCGAGATGGGTTCCATCTCCAAAGTCCCATCTGATATACGTCTCTTTACCTTTTGATAGATCCTTAAATTTTACTATTCGTGGATCACTTGAAGCGGCTACCGCCGTATAATCAATATGCTCATTCCCGCAGCAGGTTAGACGGGCTGTCGCTGGAGGAGTTCCTGCACCAAGAGGAGTCGGGGATACAGAACATGTCGCAGAGGCTCCTGCAGACAATAAAGTCAACATCATTAATATAGTGAAAACAGATAATGTTATTTTCCACATGGACTTTTCATTAATTTTCATTTTTATCCTCCTGTTTTTTTTACTTAGTTTAATTCGAGAATATTCGTAATCAAAAATAACAGGAAAAATTATCATATAAACATACTTATTTTCAGGAGATTAAATAAAAAACGCGATGCAAATTTAAAGCTTTATAAAGCTTTATTTGTCTATCTAAAAGATTATAACAGTATAAATTCATTCAATACTATTCTCAATTGTTACAAGCTTAAAAATAAGGATTACGAGAAGGTTATATAATACTAGATCTTAAGACAGTTCTTTATTTCCAGCAAGAATCGACGAAATATCCACAATTTACTACAACTCCATTAATTTCAGGCATGTGGGTATGACCCATTACACAGTACCGATAGGCATGCTTCTCAACATACATCCTAGCCTCCTCATCAATTCTCCTAATCTGCTTTCTGTATACACATTATATCTCCCAATACACTCAAACGGAGTCTTAAAAAAGGATTGATAAATCCAAGGGAAATAGTCTGAGATTGGTTTATAGAAGAAATAACCGAATCTTTGTGAGGCATCGAGTTTCCAGTCGTGACTAAATAAGATCCCATCTTGCACAAAATAGTCAGTCGCTTTCAACTGGTTTGTTTTGGTTGCAAGAGCATAGTCATGGTTACCCCATATAACTGTCATTGGAACTTTTTTGAGGTTTCCAAGACAGGACTTCGGAACGTTTGAAAAATAATCCGCTCCAGTTCATTTTTACTAATATAATTTTGCTAATAATGTTAAGTTTAAGAAACATAAAAGTATTAATAAAATATAATTAGGATTATTTGATTTTTCACTTACAATTAGTGCCCCTGTATACCATTCGGCTGTAAACCTAAAACGTATAATTAAAGTTAATTATACTAATTTTTTAAATATGTCCTTGATAATTGATTTTAGAGCCTATCCGAAAAATCAATAATTGCATGTTGTAAAAATTACAATAGGTTTTATATCCGAGTATCCATTCCAGTTGTATATCGCCAATTGTAAAAGCTATAGTAGGTTACAATACTTTTCGAATAGGCTCTCATTCCTAAACCTTAATACATTGACATGATAGATTTGCTGAATTAGGCGTATGCGCTTAAAATATAGGAACTCCGATTCAAAAGATGTTACCTATCTATTATAAGATACTTTTTTTCGGTATCTATCTTCTTTAATTTTTAAATACACAAGATATAGTATAACTATTTAGTACTTACACGGTTGAACTGAGACATCAATAGATTTAAATATTCAGATGTTGAAGAAAAGTTAACCTCCACCCACGGTTGAACTGAAACATCAATAGATTTAGATCTTGAAATGTCTACAAATAAATTTACCTATACCGTCTGTTGTGATTTATTTTTGTAATTCAAGTGTATAAGTCTAATTTATACAAAAGCTCATCCCAAAAACAATTTTATTTCCACATCAATAAAAGTATTAGAATTATTTTCATGATCATAAACCAGATTAATCATTTACAAATAGAGATTCAGAGAAGTAATTTTGAGTTTTGGGATCAGCTCTATATTTATTTAGCTTTTCGATTTGTTTATCTTTTGTGTGCATCTTCAAGCTTGATAGGAACCTTTGATAGCATGCTTTATTGAAGATTCATTGATCTTAAAAGTTCAACAGTTTATATAAATTGTCGTGTTTTTCCTGAGATATTACCCAAATCCTGGTTTTTGAATCAAATTTCACAAAAACGCAACAATTTCAATTATTGAATTTCCATACTCTCACTGACCAGTTTTTTTCTAGATTATAGGCTGCAAGACTTCTAAAGCCATATTGTTTCTAGAATCAAGATTTCCTTTCGGGAAAAGATACTTTCAAAGAGTTTAAACTAAATAATCAATTTATAAAGTTTTATAAAGTTTTAGTGGGTTTTTTTATTGAATTGGAATCCTAATTAAATTTATTTTCAATTTAACTTTTATCATTTTTTATGACTTTATAAAAGTAAGTTTATATTTTAACTAAATAATTTTAGAAAAGTCAATTAGCAGAAAAACAAAAGTAAAATTGTATCAAATTAAACCAAAAATAGGGAGTAGGATATTCTGAAAACTAATAAAAGATTATATTCAGCAGCTTTAGCATCAGCAGCTATTATTTTATTGTTGATTCTTGTTTCATCTACGGCATCTGCAGCTATCGCACAACATGTCTCGCCCACGATCACTGAAAAAAAGATTGACTTAAAGAACGGAGCCAATCGTCTCACGTATACAAGTGTGATTTCTTCGATTGGCCCTACATCGTTTCTGGTGAAAGATTCAACAAATAACAAAACCCTTGTAACAGCGATACGGCCAAAGCATTGCCCGCAGGCAGAGACGAAATGAGTGGAAACTCTGAAATTACAATATACAACGAGAATATGGCTCTTGTTGAAGAAATAAAGTACTATATAATCACCTTAGAGCCTATCCGAAAAGTCGGTAACGCATGTTGAAAAGTTACGATTGGTCTATAATATCGGTATCCTTTCCGGTTGTACATATTGTCAATTGTAAAAGTTACAGTAGGTCACAACATTTTTCAGATAGGCTCTTAATTACTTGGGGAGAAAAATCTTTTAAATCCTAAATATATATCATTCTGTTTAATAGCATGTCTTTTTGAATTCATTTTAATATCAGTTATTCAGATAGTACTAATTCGGATCTTCGCTGTTTCGAGTGGGTAACTTCCATTCATCTTCGGAGCTTCATTTTTAAAATTATTTTTCTGATTCTGCCTTACAGGAGTGCTTCAGATTCTTGAGGTCTATGTAGATTTCTGCCAGTTCAGGGTGAATATTCTCCTGATAAACCCTGTAAGCCGCAACCAGAGCTCCCAGGAGGATAGGGGCTGCAAAAAAACCTGCAATCCCTCCGACAAATGCTCCGCCTAGGAAGGCAAGCATGAGCAGCATCGGATGAATCCTTGATTTCAGTCCGGTCAGGTAGGGCCTGAGAATCAGTTCCGGAGGGCCGTATATTATGACGGAGGAGACTAACAAGAAAAGAGCTGCACTCTCAAACCCGGACTCGATGTACCGCATTAAAGCTAGAGGTAAAAGTATCATATACCCGGCAAAAAGAGGAATTATCGAAGCTATGAAGATGAGGGTCGCAAGGGCCAGCACATGGGGAAACCCGAAAGCATAAAAAACAACAACCGAAGTTACGCTTACTATCAGGGCAGAGTAGGCAGTGCCTATGAAAATTCCTTTAAGGATCATATCGAGGTGAAGCGCGTAACGGTTCACAATTCCTTTATACTCTTTTGGCATAACGCCAAGAAAAGCGCGGTAAAGCCGGTCCCCATCAGCGAGTATAAAATAGCAGAAGATGATCGAAACTATAAAATTAATGATAAAAAGGCCGATGCTCTGGGCATATGAAAGAAGCCCTATGCTGCCTATCGCAGGTAGCAGCGAGGTAAAAAGGTCCCAGATGGTGGAATTAATACTTTCCAGAAGTTTTTCCGGAATATTCAGGGCACTTATGAAATCAAGAATTGCTGCCGCAACTGCTGTCTGATTGTCAATAATCCAGGAGATCTGGTTTAGGATTTCAAGAATGCCTGCCCCAACAATAAATACAATAGGGATAAATATGAACAGGCTGGCAATGAGAGCCCCGGTTTTTCTATGCGTTTTGAATTTTATCTGGATAGGCCTGGCAATGTAAGCAAAGACTATGCCCAGTACGATTCCGTCTGCCAGGGGCAACAGGATTAAAAAAGAAAAGTACAGAAGCAGTGCTACCGCCAGTGCCGCTCCGATTTTCCAGCGGCTGGCAATTATCTGGCTTACTCCGTCAGGGGTTTGGCTCAATCTCATTTTTCAGTTCCGTTTGGATAAATAGAATATTAAAAATTTAATCCGATATGTGCAGAAAGCTGGAAAGAATCCAGTATCTAAATATAATTAGGAACTATTTAAAAATATCACAAAGAAGGGAAAAATGGGAAATCCGGACTTTTTGATTCTTTATACCTTTAGTTTTTGATCCAGATCAGGTACAAGCTTATCAAAATATCTGGTTACCACACAGGATTCCGTACATTTCCCACACCTAATGCAGGCTTCGCTTATATGCGGCTTCTTTTCCTGGAGAGAAACTGCTCCAACCGGACAGGCTTTTACACAGATGCCGCAGCCAGTACAGCGTGAAAGCCTTATCAATTGTTTTGCAGTCTCCTTAAAAAGGCAAACAGCTTTTTCCTTCGTTTCCGAACTTACAAGCAGGTTTCCATTTGAAAAAAACTTGACAGTTCCTGCCCCTGTTTTTACCAGCAGCAGACCCAGGTCTTCAGCATAAACCGTATTTCCGAGCACATTTGCGAAATCTGCAACTTCTTTTTCCCTTATTCCCCTGACGCCTGCTTCTATTGAGAAGCCTCCGGCCCTGCATGGGGAAATGCCTCCCACGACTTCAATTTCAAAGTCCTCCTGATTTTCCTTAGCGAGAACGGAAATCCCAAGCTCTTCTGCAAGCCTGAGCATTTTCGGAGGCAGTTCCTTCCATCGCCAGAACCCATGTTTCACGAATTTTTCCGAAAGACCTCTGGTTTTCGCCCAATCAAGCAAAAAGGCGTTCCACTTCTCATGCATTTCAGGGTGCAGCTCTTTTACCCTGGCATACTCGGCAGCAAGGGCAGATGGGCAAAGCCAGCATCCTACCCTCTCGAAGCCAAGGTCATAGAGCGGATTGTATGGAAGCCCTCTCCAGTGGATGTACAGCCAGACTTCAAGAGCTTTCCAGTCCCTGATAGGGAAGATGTTGAGTTGGGCAGGAACAAAAGGATTTGTCTCACTTGCTGCAATCCTTGCCCTTGAGAAAGATTCGTGCTTCCGCTTGCCGTCGATTGTCAGATAAGCCACGCCTTTACTTTCTCCTTCCCCGGCAAGGGAACAGGCTTCTTTACCTGCTTCGAGGTCTCCTGCAGATGCCAGCTTGCAGACTTTGCAGCACCAGCGGAAGTCCTTTGCTGGAGGCCCGAATTTTTCTACCTGGTCCCGGAAAGCAGAGCCTGCACTTGCCTCTTCAAGCGGAATTTCCTTTTCGCGGCAAAAATTCCGCACAAACTCTACAGTTTCCGGAAATTCTATCCCTGTATTCAGGAAGAAAGCTCTGAATTCCCTTTGTTTGAGGGAGGCCTGCGCCAGGTCGAGCACTACAAGGCTGTCTTTTCCACCACTAAAGGAAACATATACAGGCAGGTTTCGGTATTCGTTTCTGGAAACAAGCCCTCGGATGGTGTTGATTGCGTTTTTCCCAAGAACCTGGAGATGTTTTTTGTTTGCCTCTATGCATGCCCCGAGATCCGGAGTTTCAGGACGAATGAAAGCTTCACTGCTGTCAACCTTCCTGATCCTGAGGACTTTTTTACCGGCTCCGGTTGAAGATTCCAATTCAGTCCGGGTTTCGGTTTCAGGAGGGGTTTTCAGGCCCGGAAAATCTGCGCCGTCAATGTAAGAAACTCCATATCCTGTCAGGCTGCCTGCGGTCACCAGAACGAAGTTCCCTGCCTTTATATTGCCGTCAAAAGATTTCACAAGTTCTGCTGACACATTTTTTCCGTTAATGTGCCTGTTTGTTTTCTTAAGTTCGACTTTCCTGCCTTCAGCATATTTCAGGAGAACTTTTGCTCCCCGGAGGGAAGGTTCGAAACTGTAATCCATTTCAGAAAGCTCAAAACGGAGAATTCCGAAAATGAAACCGTCTACAAGCACTTCATCGGTTTTATCCTCGCCAGGGATTTTATTAAGAAGAATGAGCTTCTCTCCGAGGGGGTTGCAACCAAAGGCTGAATAAAGCTGCCTGGAAAGGACTTCCCGTTCGTAAGGAGAACAGAAACGGACATCTGCAGGTTGGGAGAGCCGAAGAACTTCCCCTCTGCTGCCGCATTTTCCGCACTCTTCCCCTATCAGGGGCAGATTGCATTTTCCGCACCAGAAAATATGGTCATCTTCATACTCGAACCGCTGGAAGTTTTTTTTCTTCGACAGTGCCAAATCCTGACTTTTTTCAGAGCCAGGGCTCTTTCTGGAAGAATATTTTCCTTTAGAATATTTTCCATTAAAACCCTGGGATTTGTCTTCTATGTTGTTTTTACGGGTCTGAAAATCCTTTTTATCCGAAGTTCGGGAAACTTTTTTATCCGAAGTCTGGAGAGCTTTTTTTTCCTGGATGATTCTGTTTTGTCGCTGTTGACCCGAAGCCTGGGATTTGTCTTTTTTCTGCTGCATGGAAACCCTGGTCAGTGATTCGAAGAAATGATTAAGTATTTGATCGTTCAGTTTTTACCGTTCAGTCTCACCATGGATATGTTTATCGATATATCAAGATTGTGAAAGTACGGGATTAAGAAGATGCCGGAGCCTGAAAATCTTACCTGATATTTTCTGAGATTTTATAACCTGATATTTTCTGAGATTTTATAAGATGTAAAGACCAGGTAAGTTTTCAGAAGAGAACTCAAAAGGTCAATTCTTCTATAGAAATATCACTTTAATCACTTTGGTCATATATTTAAGTTGTTATTTAAATTACATTTATGAGTTATGAATATATTAAGCTTCCTGCTAAGGTGAAAGCTTATTCTCAAAGGTGATATGGTATGAAATACGATGTTGTTGTAGTTGGAGCCGGTCCTGTGGGTTCCACTGCAGCTCGCCATGCAGCCCTGAACGGGGCAAAAGTCCTCCTGCTCGAAGAGCATGCTTCCATAGGATCGCCTGTAGGCTGTACCGGACTTTTGAGCACGAGAGCTGTTGCAGAGTGTGATCTCAAGCCTTCGGACGAATTTGTTTTCAATTCCGTACGCGGGGCTTTCGTACATGCTCCGGACGGACAGCATCTGCCAATCGATGGGAGGAAGACAAAAGCATATGTTGTCTCGCGGAAAAACTTTGACCGCGCCCTTGCAGTAAAGGCTGTGGAAGAAGGTGTGGAGCTCTCTCTCAGAACAAGGGCTGTAGGACTTGAAAAAGAGAATCAGGAAGCCGGTAAGAGCGGAAAGGAAAGTACTCCTGCAAAACTCAGAGTCATCAAAAACGGCAAGCCTGAAACGATATACACATCCGTTGTGATAGGGGCAGACGGAGTGAAAAGCCGAATAGCCAGTTACGCAGGCCTTGAAAAACCTTCCCGTGTGCTTCCAGGCATCCAGATCGAAGCTCCTTATGCTTCGGAAGACAGCGACTTTGTTGAACTTTTCCCTGGCTCTTCGGCTCCGGGTTTTTTTGCATGGACGGTGCCGGTTGACGAAAAAGTCTCAAGAATCGGGCTTGCCCTGGAACCCGGGCTTGCCTGGAAAAATGGTCAGGAAGGGAGTTCCCCGCTTTCTTACCTCGAAAAATTCCTTTACTCTAACCCTCATATAAAAGCAAGATATTCGGGAGGCATGCTTGATTTTGTAGTTGGGGGGATCCCTATCGGCCCTCCGGAAAAAACGGTTTCAGACTGCATTCTGCTGGCAGGCGATGCGGCAGGGCAGGCAAAACCGACATCCGGAGGTGGTATCTACACCGGGGCTTTTGCGGCAAAAATAGCCGGAAAAGTTGCAGCAAACGCTGCGCTTGAGGGGGATACTTCCGCAAAGAGGCTTTCCGAATATGATCAACTCTGGCGGAAGGAACTTGGGAAAGAGCTTGAAATAGGCATGAAAATCCATGACTACATGGGGAGCTGGAAGACAGGCAGTCGAACGACCTTATAGGTTCGCTAAATACCCCTTCTATTCTCAACACAATTACTGAGTACGGAGACATGGATCATCCTTCTGTCCTTATGAAGAAACTCATGTTTTCAGGAAACTCCCTGAGACTTATGAAAGCCTCGGAACGTTCCTGAAAACTCTTTTTTGAAGTTCCTTCACGAATGTCAAACAAAGAGACAATAGTAAAAATCTCTTTTTTGGCATATTTGATGTCTTTCTGCTGTTTTTATATTTTCCAGGAACTTTCTAATTAATTATAAAATGCATATTTTTTTAATAGTTGAATGTGTAGTAAGATAGTAGGACTCTAGGGGAGAATTAGAGGTCGAAACTATCTAAATAAATATCGAGGGGGAAGTATGGATAAATCATTAGCTATTGGATTGGTTATTTGTATCCTTTTACTTTTTATTTTTTTAAATGCGGATAGCAGCTACAGCAGCCTGAACAGTGCTTACTGCGGTACCGATTCCGAATCTACGTATTATCATATGTTAATACCTTAATTGATATGTTAATACCTTAATTGCTGTGTTTTACACCTCGCAAAGACCTGTAAAACGCAGGCTTTTTCTATTTTTACTAATTTC
>CAVZFI010000004.1:0-61230 GCA_963774465.1 uncultured Methanosarcinaceae archaeon
GCGGCTCTGCAGTGCGCTGTCCGTTTCACTACCCGAATTGCGCCTCGGGATCGCAGGAAATCGGAGATTTTCTGGGAGTTACGATGTAATCGCAACAGTACGTAGTCTGTTTCGCTTCGCTCAAGCAGACTAAATGGTTGTAACAGTTGTTTTCGCTCGTTCAAGCAGACCAATTTAGAACTAAAGACGCTGATCTGCGCTCAAGAGAACTAATTTATGGAGCTTAGGGGATTTTATTTCGTTCGCTCAAGCAGACTTAATAGATGTAACAATTGTTTTCTTTCGCTCAAGCGGACTGATTTATAGTAAATAAACTGAGCTTCGCTCAGGAGAGTTAATTTGCAAATTTTCAGCTTTTCCGTGCCTTCCATATTTCCACGGTTGCAGAATATGGAGTAGACTTTTCATGCCTTCTGTATTTTATCTCGTGAATCGGTTAAGAGTGAATATTTACTTTTGAAGTTGCAGTTATTTTCGCAAAAGTACTCAGCTGGGTAACTGGGCAAAAAAGTATGTAATATAAAAATAATATGTATAAAATAAAAAATGATATGTACAATAAAAAAGTAAATTAATTGAAATAAAGTGGATAAATAAATTATATTTGCTGGATCATTTTTTCCACTTTTACTCCGGATTCGGTCAGAAAGTACATTTCTTCCTTTTTTGTAATCAATTCTTTTTCCTCAAGTTCTTCGAGAGTTTTTGCGATGGTTGGATATACTACTCTCAGGGTCTTTGATATTCGTTTTCCTTCCATTTCTCCTTTCGAGGAAAGCAAGGAGAGCACTTTTTGCCTTACATTATTTCCGTTCACAAAACCTATTAATTCGTTCATCAGGTGCCCCCGGATATTTATTACTTCATTCGATAATTTTATACTACCATATTTATATAATAGGAGTACATATATATGTGGTTATACAGGTTATAGAAAGAGATGGAATTCAAGATATATCTAACTTCTTGCTGGCTAAGAAAAGCTCTTTACGGCAAAGGCGGAGATTTTCGGGTCTTTCCTTTTCGGCTTGAAACTCAGTTCCTGAGCGTTTACCCCTTGAATACTCTCTGTAGAACTCCAGCTTTTTCGATTGCTATCTGCATTCTTTACTCAACACTACATTCAACACTAAATTATTAAATTTTTTACTCTACAAACTTACATCTTGTATATTACTTAATAAAAAAATTGAAAAAATAAAACTCTGGCTGGCTTTTTATGCTCTTTGAAATTTCTGGCTATTGGCTGAAATTCAGCATAAAGTGCCTGAAAAATACCATTAGGCTTTAATATCATCATTGATAAGTACTTTACATCTATTAAGTTATTTTCAGATGTAAATTACATATACAATGATTACAAATTCGGAGGATATACCAACAAATGAGCAGCGGAATGTGCCCGGTATGCGGGCTTCCAAAAGAACTTTGCATATGCGAAGAGGTTGCAAAAGAGCAACAGAGAATTACTGTAAAAGTTAACAGAAGAAGATACGGAAAAGAAGTTACCGTTGTAGAAGGTTTCGATGCAAGTGAGATTGATCTTCACGAACTGTCAACTTATCTTAAGTCAAAGTTTGCATGTGGTGGCACAGTAAAAGGAAATACTGTGGAACTTCAGGGTAACCACCTGACCCGCATGAAAGAAGTCCTCATGGAAAAGGGTTTTTCTGCTGAGCAAATTAAAAACTAAACTATGAACAAGCTCCAGTGTAAACGGGCCTTAGAAATGGCAGTGACATTTCCAGGTTCGGAATTGTATATATTTTTGTCGGTTTTTCGATAGCATGCGTTTTCCATAACGTGCATCGAGGGAGACATACTTCCTACTCGAAAAACATAAGTATCCGGGTATATAAATGGTCAGGCGGGTATACTTCGTAAACCTTTCTTTGTCTATGCAGGTATTGGTTTCCCATGAAAACAACATGTGAAATTATGGTACAGAAAGTCTTGCCCGCAATCCGGGCCGAACTTTCCAGGACGATGATTTTTGAGCATGGGTGTACGCAGCAGGATGTAGCGGACATCCTGGAACTCTCAAGGGCTGCGGTATCCCAGTACGTGAGTGAAAAACGTGGCGCTGAGGTTGATTTTTCCGAGGAGACTCAGGCCGAAATTCGAAAATTTGCATCAGTGCTTCTAAGTCAGAGGCTGTCCTCTCAAGAAAAGGCAAAAGGCATGTGCGGTATTTGCAGCTTTGTTCAGAAATCAGGCTGGCTGTACAGGAATGCTCCTGGAGCTAAAGCCTGCATCATATGCGAGGATATGGATTTAAAGTGAATGACACACTTTGTATTAAATGCAAAGGAAAGGGACTTTGCGGGCGTCCCCGTTGCCCAATCCTTGAAAAATTTAAATCTTTACAATCGCTTGCTCCTGTGATCTCCGGAAATTCTGTTTTTGGAGCATCTCCTCCCGCTCTTTTTGTTGGAAGCTATGGTTACCCAAGGGTGTCTGCAGGCCCACTCATTCCCCCTTTAGTAAAGGACAACGAAGCCTCACTGTTTGAAGATCCTTCAGCCTGGGCAAACATGCAGATTGAAGATATAATCTCAATGCGTTCGCGTCTGGTCAGGGCAAATACAAATCTGCATGTAAAGGATGCACGCAGCAAAGAAAACTCACTCCTTTTAAAGGCTCAGGAGCTTGCTCTTTCCAGAAAACCGATAGATACCGAAGCCTGGTTTTTCAAAGCCCCCAAACAGGAACTGAAATTCGATGCCGTGCTTACACCTATGGGTCCTTCAGGCCTTGTGAAAAACTTTGAGCTTGCAGAAAACCCTAATGTTCCGAAAAAGGTGGATTATCTAGTCTATGACACTGACGCCCTGGCAAAAGACGCTGTTGTTGAACTTTACAAGGGGGACGTCTCGGCTGAACACATTACACGCCTGCTTTCGATTGGCCTGCTCGGAAAAGAACGAAAAATCGTGCCCACTCGCTGGTCAATTACAGCTGTGGATGATATGGCTGGAAAGGAACTTGCAGACCGCATAAAAGACTTTTCGTGGATTTCGGAGATTCAGCTTTTTAGCGGGACTCATTTCGGGAACCATTTTGAGGTTCTTATCCTGCCCAGGGCATATTCCTTCGAACTTATTGAAATCTGGCTACCAAAAGCAGTCTGGTCTGGAGAATCAAGCTGGATTGGGGAAGACAGTGAAAGCTATGAAGGGAAAAAAGGATATTCTCCTCTGGCAGGAGGTTATTATGCCGCAAGGCTGCCTGTGCTTGAGTACCTTATGGAAATCAAAAGACAGGCTTCCGTCTTCGTGCTCAGGGAAATAACTCCTGATTACTGGGCTCCCCTCGGGGTCTGGGTTGTCAGGGAAGGCATGAGAAAAGCTCTCCGAAACCCTCCAAAGAAATTCGATTCTCTCGAAGCAGCAGTTTCAGATCTTGCAGGCAGGGTGAGCACGCAAAAAGCAGAATGGATTCAGCAGGCAAGGATGCTTTCTGACTTCCGTTTTCAAACAACGCTGGATTTCTTTTTTAAGTCCTAATAAAGTTAAAAATAGAAATGGCGTAAGCAAATAGAAACTGCTTACCGAAAATAAATCGCAAAAATTAATAGGAAGTCTTTGAATGACTTTACCAGCTTATTCAAGCTTCCAGGCTTCTCTCAGGCTTATTCAAATATTTCGGGCACGATGCGCCTGGCGACTTCCTCATAAGCTTTGGAAATGTCACCTTTGTCAAACCTGAAGACATCTTTATCCATGGACTGTCCGGTTTTCTTGTCCCAGAACCGGCAGGTGTCACAGGAAATCTCGTCTGCAAGGATAATATCTCCATCCCTTCTTCCGAATTCCAGCTTGAAATCAGGAAGGATGATACCTCTTTGATCCAGGTAGGGCACAAGCAGCTCGTTGACACTCAGGGCGAGTTTCCGGAGTGTAGTAAGTTCTTCTCGTGTTGCAAGCCCAAGCGCAAGAGCAATATCGTCATTCAGCATCGGGTCTCCGTACTCATCGCTCTTGAAATCAAAAACGAGCACAGGAGATTTGAAAACAGTGCCTTCCTTCATGGGGTATTTTTTCGTAATTGAACCTGCGGCAATGTTCCTGACAATAACTTCGATCTTTATGATTTCGACTTTCTTTACGAGCATGTCAATGTCTGAAATCATTTCGACAAAGTGAGTCTTAATTCCCTCTGCTTCGAGCATCTCAAATAGCTTTTTTGAGATATGGGCGTTGTAATACCCTTTTTTTTCCATTTCCCCTTTTTTCTCTCCGTTAAATGCAGTCAGACTGTTTCGGAATTCGGCAATAAGGGTGTCAGGATCATCCGTCTTGTAGATAGTTTTTGCTTTCCCTGAATAGAGCTGTTCTCTTGTCATACAATGGTCCCCTCTATGGATAATTCTTGAGTTCCTATATAGAGAGATCTTAGGAATGATAGTTTTAATATAGGAGTTCTGATAATGCAGAAGTTTTGATCACGCTGTGGCATTCAGGAAACAAATCGAGTAAATCGGATACTCTTCGAAAGCGAGTGCACTTTGCGGGGGCGATCCGGTCATTTCCATAATTCACAACCACTCTCTGGAAACTGAGCTATTTTTTCGGAGCCGGCAGAGGCTTTTTCCAAAATATGCTCTTAATCTCCGAATGAGATAAAGTAGATGATAACGCCTTCTGCTAGATAAAGTTATCATCTCCAGTCGATTTTCCCTCTTTACTGTCGGCTGCTTCGTAAATTTTATCTTTGAAGAAAATCAATTACTAGGTTTAGCAACTTAAAAAAAATTTAAAAACCTATCGCCTTTGAGTGCCCAACACTTGATAATGAACTAATCTAAGTAGACAACGGGTAAAAATATGTCAGGCACCATACTAGACATCGTAGAACTCCTGCTGACCGCAGAGATCTATAATCGCTATCCAGAGCTGGATGTAAACGACCTTCCCAAGAATATTCGGAAAAACTACTGGAGCAGTACGGAAAAAACAGTTCCAAAACCCATTACAGCTACATTTATCCGGATCGAGAAGCTGTACGGCGTTAAGGACTTGGAAAAAATCGTAAGGAATGTTCCTTTCATAGTTACTGATAAGTCTCATTTTGAACTTCGCCTGAGTGCTTTCGAACTTGCCGCGGAATGGTTTGAAAAGCAGGAAAGTTCCCAGGAACGGATTGAAAATAACCCTGTGCTGGCTTATTACTTCGGAGAAATAAGGAGTGTTCAGTCTGCAAATTATGCGCTTGCAAAGGCAAAACTAAGGCCCAAGGAAGTTGACAGAGAGTGGATAGAGTCCCTGATAGCTGAAATCCGGAAAGAAGACAAAAGCGAAGAAATGCTTAAACTCGTGGTCATTATAGCCCCCGAGGATGTAAAGCAAAAAGTCAAGGACCTTGTGCTTACCGAGGAACAGGAAAGCGAAGTTGAAAAGATCATGAAAGCTATCAAGCACAGGGAATACCTGCGGGAAATAGGCCTTCATGATATCGGAAAACTTCTTTTCGTCGGGCCTCCCGGAACCGGAAAGACCTCTGTCGCCCGTGCGCTTTCAGAGCAGCTCTCCATACCTTTTGTTGAGGTCAAGCTCTCCATGATAACAGACCAGTACCTTGGTGAGACTGCAAAGAACATCGACAGAGTCTTTTTGCTTGCAAAGAAATTGAATCCCTGCATTCTTTTTATAGATGAGCTGGATTTCGTGGCAAAAGCGAGGACATCTGATGAAAATGCTGCCATCAAGCGGGCAGTAAATACCCTTCTTAAGGCAATTGATGAAATCAGCCTTGTGGAGCACGGAGTCCTCCTTATTGCCGCGACCAACCATCCCCGCATGCTTGACAGTGCGGCATGGAGGCGTTTTGATGAAATAGTTCATTTCCCTCTCCCTGACCTCAATATGCGTAAAAGTATTCTGGATATCGTAACCCGGCACATCGAAGGAGACTATGATACAGGGAAAATTGCGGAATTGACAGAAGGATATTCAGGTTCGGATCTGCGCATGGTCATAAGGGAAGCTGTCCTGAGTGCTCTTCTGGAAGAACGCAAAGTACTCACTCAGCAGGACTTGCTAGAGGCAGTAATTTCTTTTGATGAAAGGGCTGGCCTCAAATCCGAAGAGTACGAAAGGAAGAAGTGAACATGAGGCTAACACTACTTGGAACCGGCGATGCTGTCGGGACTCCTAAAATAGGATGCAATTGCCCTGCCTGCGAGGACGCTCGAAACGGTGGAAAAAGTCAGCGCCTTCGTTTCTCTATCCTTGTAGAGTCCGACAAGGGCAAAATCCTTATCGACAGCAGCCCTGACCTCAGGCAGCAATTCCTCAGGCAAAAACTTTCCTGTATAGATGGGGTGATCTGGACTCATGGACACTACGACCATTACTCTGGATTCGGAGAGTTCTACAGGGTTCAAAATAAGGTTGATGTCTACGGGGTTCCCGAAACTCTTGAATATATAGACCAGTATGTCTCCTTCCTTAAACCCAGGTATCATTATGTAAAGCTCTATGAACCATTCGAGCTAATCGGGCTGCAGTTCACCCTTTTTAAGGTCACCCACCCTCCGGTGGAGGTTCCGACAGGGGTTATAATCCGGGAAGGCGACAAAAAAGTAGTGATAACAGGAGATACGAACTCGAAGATCCCCGAAGCCAGCTTGGAGCTTATGGAAAATCCGGACCTTCTTGTTGCCGATGCTATAGTTCCGCCTCATATCCATATCAAAAAGCACATGAATTCGGAAGAGGCTATGGCGCTTGCAGAAAATCTCAATGCAAAAAAAGTAGTTTTAACCCATCTCAGTCACCTCTTCCGCCCCCATCATATCGAGTCAATATTTTTACCCCTCGGATATGACGGGCAGGTCTTTGAGTTTTAAACACTTGCTTACAGGGTGAGCTGCAACATGCGGATGAAAATTCTACTTTGCACTTATACTTGTCATAGTGGGCGGATTGGACAGGGGGATTGTCGGGCTTATGGATCTAAATCTCGTAGTCGCTATTTTCGGGGGAGGAAGTGCAATTTCGAGAATGATATACATACTTTTGGGACTTGCGGCACTTTATACGATTTATTCCGCTGCCAGAGACAGCCCTTAATGTAAAAATGGAAAAAATAAGTTCGGAAGATCTCTCTATGAAAGATCTCCCTATAATGTATTGTCATTAAAGGGGACAACCGGCTAGCTTTGATTTTTTTTCAAGCAGGCTGAATACGCTCAGGCTGAATACAAATTTACAGGAATTGAAAATCAGGAGGCTGAATACAAATTTACAGGAATTGGAAATCAGGATAAAGATTTATCCTGTTTCTTTTTCATTTGTGATTGCTTTTAATCTTTCTTTTAGGGCTTTCAGTTCAGTGAGCACTTTTTCTGCATGTCCCGTCGCTTTAACATTATCCCACACTCGGGTGATTTCTCCTTCTGGATTTATAAGGAAAGTTGTCCTGACAGCGCTTGTAATTTCTTTGCCCATGAAGTGTTTCGGGTGCAGGACATCATATATTTTGTGGACATTTGCCTGCTCGTCTGAGAGCAGCTTTATTTTAAGTTCTTTCTTCTCGATAAATCGCCTGTGTGATTCGATACTATCCCTGCTAACTCCGATAACTGCTGCGTTTTCGGCTTCAAAATCCTTTCTCAAACAACTGAAATTCTTTGCCTCCAGACTGCACCCAGACGTGTTATCCCTGGGATAAAAGTACAGGACTACCCATTTTCCTCTGAGGTCTTCAAGGCATGTCCGGTTTCCATCCTGGTCCAGCAGGCAAAAATCAGGAGCAGGCTGCCCTACTTTCAGTGAAGTTTTTACCATATTTTTTCCCCTGATAAGTTCATGTCGCATTAGTGCGGTTACTTAATAATTATTTAAAAATTATATAATTTAATTTTATTATCTTATATTTTATTTAATATGGTTCGGTAGAAATCCTCTGAAATAAAGAATCTCCGTTAATTTGAACTGAATGACCTTATATATTTTTACTTATTCATTTTCAGCTTCTTGAAGCTGATTTCGATCGGTTTTCTACAAAGCCGAATTTCTTATTTTGGGAGCCTTATTAAAGGGCTTGAATATAAAGAAACTTTCATGTGAAGGAAAGATACACGTTTTAAATTTCACTTAGGGCAGATTTCCTTGAGGCCAGAGGCTACATCAGCGAGAAGTTCAAAAGGGATTCCCATAATCATTTCTTCGTCTGCGATTTTGGTGTAAGTCCTGCTGCCGCTACAGCCAACCGTAACTCCTATTTTTCCTTCTTTATACGCCTGTACAACGCCGTCAGAGCACAAGCTCTGCTTTTTGGGGCAGCAGTAATCGTTCTCAATGAACCTCTTTCCTCTTCCGTCGCCGCCTACTCGATAAACGATCTCGGAACCGCACTTCGGACAGCTAGTGGGGCGCTCCGTATTGCACTGTAATTCCCACTCATGCTCGCATTCATTGCAGAGGAATTCGACCCTGCACTCACCGCTATTTACATACTCTCCCCCGGAGATTTCTATTGCTTTGCCGTTGACAAGGGCATCAACCACCTTTTGTCGGGCCTTTTGCAGGTCTTTCCAGAAGGTTTTCCTTGAGATGCCCATCATATCAGCGGCCTCGTTCTGCTCAACATGGAGGAGATCGCAAAGACGGATAGCTTCAAGCTCTTCTATGGACAAGTTAGTAGTTTCGAGATCGCAGAGCGGGACTTCCCTGGGCTTATAATATGTGACCTTCGGAAGGCATGATACCCTGCGCTTAACTCTATTGACCATTAAATTACACATATGCGATGTGTTATATCTAGCTTATGGTTGTGATTCTCCGCTTTAAAGCGCTTTAATATGTTGACCTTGATCACGTCATTGACTATCAGGATGAAAGCAAAATATCTATGTTTCCGGAACAGGAAAACTACAAAACAACAAGAAGTTCTTCAACTATTGTGGGAAATCTTGAAAACGGGGACTATACAGTTGCTTCCTTTGACGTTGCATACATATCGTTTGTTTTAATACCCAAATTTGACAGATCCCACTAATCCATAAAGTATTTTATTATAAAAACGTATTATCTCGGCACGATTCCTTTAAATAAAGGAAAAATGTCAAAAATCAAAGAACACAAGATGGAACTTTGAATTGTATGACGAAAATCAGAAGCGTAAAGCCCATTTATACATCATAAAATGTATGATTCTGTCAAATTAGGGTTAAAACTCATTTTTTACGTTTCCAGGGCAGCACTGCAGCTTCAAATGCCAGAAAAGGTCCTGCAAACCATCCTGCCCATAACAAAAGTCCGGCTGCCCCCAGGAATAAGAAGTAAAGGTGTTTTCTTGCCGATCCTGAGCCATACTCTTTGTCTCTCAGGCTTAAAACCAAAGCAATCGCTCCAAGCCCTAGACTGGCTAAAATCAAAAAGATAGTAATAATAATTTCGGGAGAATATGAACTCTTATTTAGTGAGATCAGCATCTGAAAAAGGAATGATAATGCGGTTCCCAGAAAAAAGAGGCCTGCAAGGATTCCGGAGATGCGCGCAGGATTGAAACCGGCTATAACTTCCTTTTTGAAGAAAAGTGCCAGAAGACCTGCTGTGAGGGTTATTCCCAATGGAGCGAATATCAAAAACAGGCTCTGTCCTTCCCAGCGGTAGATTTTTATCTGGCTTAGAGGGACAGATACCCATTCCCTCAAGGTAAAAGTTTCTTCATACCCTATAACTATCCCGTAATTCCCTTCTCTCTGGATTTCTCTTCCCTGCACGCCTCCCTGTGTAGAACTTACTGCAACGTAGTATGTCCCGCTTTCCGGAGCTTTCAGGTCTTGCCTGGTGAGAGAATAAAAGGCACTCGGAGTAAACCCTTCATATGTCGGGCTCTCAGGCAGGTTTCCAGAAAAGACTTTTGCTCCATATCCTTTTGGTACTTCCGCTGTTCCGGGCACTTTCCCATAATCCTTAAGGCCCGGCCCCATAAGGATGAGGTCCGGAGTAAAGCCCTTATTTCCCTGTTCAACAGGAACAATGAGCCCGAGCACAATCCTCTCTCCCTGTTTCATCTCAAAACTATAGTATCGTAAATCTCCGGTAGCAAGCTGCCCGTAAAGCACCCTGGATTTTGCAGGATCTTCGACCTGGGTTGCCGTATCAGGGCTTTTGCCTTCCCCTCCGAAAATTGGCACATGGGCAAGCGCAGGAGTGATAATAAAGTATATAGCAGTCAGAAGAAACAGAAAAATGCCAGAAAGCCGGAATACCCCATCTCTCATGGACTCTATTTTATCCGGTAGTATGTAAATATGTATAAGAACAAAGAATCAGACACAGAATCTGAAACTTAATTTCCTGATTGAACGAACTCTTTTCGTTCCGAAAACTCTTTCTTAAATGCGTTCAGAACTCATCTTATGAGAATCTGGGATATATCTCCTGAGAGGTTATGCAGGCAGCACCTCCTTGGGGAACATCGTGAGCTGCATGCTCTCTGGTCAATTATTACCAATAATAAAAAAGGCTATGCCCATCATCCCGAGACCATGCGCTGGAGGGGAAAACTCAAAGCTCTGTATCTTAGACATGAATCTCTGGTTGAGGAAATGAAAAAACGGGGCTACAAACACCATACTCCTCTAGATCCTGCCCTTGCGACAGGAAAAGCCGTTCAGGACGAGTTTATGGATTCTTATGAAGAACAGGTCCGGCTCCTGAAAGAAAGAGGATGTGAGTGCAGGGTTTGAATCGGGCTTTTTCAGGAGAACTCGGAATCAGCTTTCCTGCAAACGTCATAACTGAGATAATTTCCGGGCGAAGACCTGAAAAGGATTTCCAGGCTTTAAAGAGAGCCATTTTCGTCTTTTTTGGTCTTTCAAGTACGAGATCGTGAGGTAAATAAAAGCTAATGTCATGGTAATTAAATTATTGAGCATAGTCTTTGGTAGCTTCTCATCAGCATACATGGATTCAGAGCTTATTAGGTGATCAATAACTAAATTTTCTTGACACTAGAAATTAAAGGGATGCGCTGTTCACGAGGCCCTTCTCCATTCTGGGATTATACGAATTATGGGGCTTCAGTTTTGCAACTTTTCGTAATTTCGAGTGGGTAATTAAAAACCACTTCCGAAATATGGGTAATCTTTGAACGCGTTTAGCTTGGAAGACCATATTCGAGATCGATGTTTATCTATTTGGTATGCTAACAATTCAACTAGACAATTATTTTCAACCCACACGAAACAGCGAAGAATCGATACTATTTTTTCCCATAGGACTTACGCACTCTATGCATAAAATCAAATGCAATAGCCATCATTGATTCAAATTACACTTTAAACATTTAACGGCTTAATGCTAATGTTTTTCAGTTCAAGTGTGTAAGTCTTATCCCAATTATAGAACCAAATTTAATTTTAAGACACGCTCTAAGGTGTTTTTGTATGTATTCTTTTTTGCTTTAGTGAAATCTATATTTTTTTCCTGTCCTTCGTTTTGAAGGATGGACTTGATATATATAACTACCGATAATTTAATATATCATTACCCATAATCCTCTAGAGAGATACTTTTTGGAGAAAGGATACAGTTCTGAAATCTGCTATGCGGTGAAAAGGTAATTCTAAAAATTCAGTGCTTTTGCTATCTTCAGGGAGAATGCGATGAAACTTTTACTGGATGAAGAAGAAATCCGCATACTTGAGTGTATAAAAGAAGCTCATATAGGGTGCGGCTTCCATGTTCGAGATGTTATAAAAAAAGCAAAAGCAAAATATGGATTATCAAGGTCAACAGTGTATGAAATAGTGAGTTATCTGGAGTTTCACGGCATGATAAAAACGAATAAATCCGGCAATCGGGAACTCGACCAAAGCGTTTCCTATTTTATAATATGCCCGATATGTGGAAAGGAAATTCCGGGAAGTGAATCTGTCAACGAAAACGGGCGGGCAACATGTGAGGACTGCTATCTGGAAGAGCACCAGAGAATCAAGTTTGCAGACCCTATGGCAGTACGTTCTAAAAAACTTTTTAGAAAGCTGCACAGCATGGAAGGCACAGAAGGGTTAACAGAGCTCCAAAAAGAAATTTGCGATTTTATACAGGCTGAAGGGGGAGTTACTCCCAAAAAGATTTCAAAACTATTTGGGCTTACACCCCAGGAAACAAACAACCAGCTTGCGATACTGAGACACTGTGAGCTTGTTAAATGGCGGAAAATGAACAACGAAATCTACATGGTACCTTTTGATTCTTAAATCGTTTATGTACTTGAATATTCTAAGGAAGTGAGGTATTGACAGAGAAAATCGGCATGGATGAAAAGCTAAAAATTATGGTCGGAGAACTTCCCGAGGTGATGAATGCAGTTTCTGGGCTTCATTCAGAAGTTGTTAAAGACGGGGCTTTAAGTGCCAGAACGAAAGAACTCATGATGGTGGCGATTGCAGTATCCCTGCGCTGTGAATACTGTCTCTGGAAGCACGTTCCTGAAGCTGTAAAATTGGGAGCAAACCGTGAGGAAATTCTGGAGGCTGTTAGTACTGCCATAGTGATGGCTGGTGGACCTGCAGTAGCTTACGGGTCGGTAGTTGTTCTTAAGATTCTGGATGAACTGGGAATTTGAGAAAAGAAGGTGATATAAGTTGATCGAAGGAAAAACCAGTCTCTGTAAATGCGAGATATGCGGGTGCGAACTGGAAAGGGAAGATGTTATTGAAGAAGAAGGCAAGACTCTCTGTGAGGATTGCTTTATAGAAGGTCACCATAGAATTCAGGCTTGTAACCCTTGGGCTGTACGTTCCAAAAAAATCTTCAGGGAAGAAGCCGGACTTGAAGGAACAGAAGGTCTCACTGAACTGCAAAAAGCCATTTATGAATTCATTGCCTCCAGTGGTGGAGTAAAAAAGGAAGAAATTGCAAAGAAGTTTGAGATATCCCTGCTGGAAACAGAGAACCAGTTTGCTCTCCTGAGGCATTGTGAACTGGTTAAAGGGCAAAAAAGGGCAGATGGAGTGTACCTTGTACCCTTTTGAAATAAATAGAGAGCGTCTGAAAAGTCCATAATTATCAAAATTTTAATATTTACTTTATCTATTTTTGGTGCTCCTGTAATATAGAGGATTTCGAAAGCACCATCGAGTTTCTAATCATAAAAAATAATGCTGAAATTCCTCCGACTCTGTTCCAAAATCTAGTGATTTTTGCATTTCTTGATTGAAAATCTTAGTTCGTAATAAGAATTCACTCTCCAATCAGAGTTAACATTCGGTATGTAAAGCCTTCAACCCATAAGTATAATCACAGGATTGTAACCAATTACAAAATCCAGTGATTTTTAATTTTATGCTCATCACTAGATTTTAGTACTGAGTTATTCCTACTGATTGAGAATACAATTGGTTTTGGGATGAGCTCAATTCTAATATATAATCTCAACTAAATATAAAAAAGACATCCCTCATTTGGTTTACTTTTTACTTTTTATCACTCTTTGCTTTATACTTCTCTTGTTGGATCTCATCGGTTACCTTATTTCCTTCGCAAATAGGATTTTTCTTTCCTTTTCCAAAGAAGCTCTTCGTGGTATACACGATCCACTTACAGTGGAAGACAAGGTGAACGACTGTAAGAGTCGCCATCAGGATTCCGGCTCTGCTATGTATCCAGACCCATGTAGCCTTCGTTAACCCCAGATACACCAAATGTCCTCCCCTTGGAATTCCTGAAGGAATAAAAAAATACATGAAAATCCCTGTGCCTGCAACGCCAAAAAACAGGGTTATCAGAAGAAGGTCTATTAAGTAATTGGTTTTCGTCCTGCTTACGTTTTCACTCCCATTTCTATTTTTGTTCAAAGGTAACGATTTTGATAAAAACATACATTTCGTAGTGTATGCTTCTGTTTTCTCAATGCAATTTAAATTTTCATCTTATGTTTTTTGATTTTTAACATTTTTAGTTTCTCTAACAAAAATTAGTAGCATGAAACTCAAAACTGTCCACATCATAACATTTATGACAGCCGTACCCGTGCTTTATTTTTTTTCAATACGTGTAAGTTCATACAATAGGGTTCTGTGCAGTCTTCAGGGTCTCATAGTTTTTTAAGCTAACATCGAACCTATATTGTTATTCAGCCTTCGAAGACTACATGAAAACCCATAGTAATTTTTTCTTGCTTTAATGACTTTCGAATTAATGGTTTCGGCGTCCTTTGTTAGTGATTCTTTGAAAAGAAGTTGGGTCAATTAGAGCTCTGTTTTTTCGATTGTGAACACAACACAAGAATACACTCTGTGCCGATGTAGAAGCACACGCAATCATCTGTCGTTTCAAGTGTATCGACACGCTGGTAAAACATCCTCTCAGACAGTTTATACTTATCTGTCCATAGAGTATTCAAAAGGAATGCATATACCATGGCAGGATCCTTATGGTCGGCAAAATACACTTGTACTGCATCAAAATATTCGTTTGATTGTATTCTTTGCACTATTTATCCTTCCTTGTCTGCCATTTGAATGTTAAAACCTTAATTTGACAGAGTATACATTTTATAATGTATAAATCAGCTTCATGCTTCTGTTTTTTCATACATTCTAAGTTATATCTTGTGTTTCTTGATTTTTGGCATTTTTTATTTTTTCGAAAGATTCTGTGCCAATACAATGCGTTTTTTGTAAAAAACATCATAATAATTAGTAGAATCTGTCAAATTAAGGTTAAAATAAATAACTTTTGAGCAACAGTCACGATGAGAAGGACAATGAAGAAAGAAATCAAACAAGTTCCAATTCCATTTCGTAACATATCTCTGTGTGGCCGCATACGTTTTTTACTGTTTTAACTTCCCGAAAACCGATTTTTTTGTATAATTGTATGGCAGGCTGGTTGTTTATATTTACGTATAAGATAATGGATGATGTTCCATTCAACTTCATTTCTTCAATACTCTCGTTTAATAATCTCTCAGCAAAACCCTTGCCTCTAAAAATCCTGTCAGTTGCAATTGAACATATTACACATTGTTTCTTAAAGTCTTTGAGAGAAACTGTCGGCTTCAGGTAGTATATGCAGTAGCCTACAACCTTGTCCCTATTCTTGATAACATAAAAGATATTTCTTGAATTTTTTGAATACTTTATAAGTTTTTTCCGGATTTCCATTTTTAAACCCATCTGCCTGAATCCTAAGAATTTCAGGAAGCATGAAATCCTCTACAGAAACAATGTTTTCTTTTTCAGTCTGTTTCCATCGTCTTAAAAGAAAAGGGCCAGCCATATCTTGCAGCATTCTTTTAAGAATCAATAGATATTCAGTTGATGTAGTGTGGATTTTTATCAGATTCATACGAAACACTATGAAAGGGCTTGAACATGAGAGAGTCTACATGCAGAGGAAAGATACACGTTTTAAATTTCACTTAGGGCAGATTTCCTTGAGGCCAGAGGCTACATCAGCGAGAAGTTCAACAGGGATTCCCATAATCATTTCTTCGTCTGCGATTTTGGTGTAAGTCCTGCTGCCGCTACAGCCAACCGTAACTCCTATTTTTCCTTCTTTATACGCCTGTACAACGCCGTCAGAGCACAAGCTCTGCTTTCCTGCGAAACTGGCTTCAATCCTGCCCCCTGTCTTGTACATCATAGCCTGCGTAAGCAGCATAATTTGCCTGGGGTTGCAGATAACCACAATAACATCCGGAGTAAATGAGGTTTTTTCCAGAGGGGCATACAGGACAGCTTCTGTTGAGTTCGGGGGAAGTTTGAGAACCCTATCAATGGTACGCCGTGCGGCACCCGGTGTGCTGAACTGTTTAAGCTTTTTATAATAAAATTCCCCGCTGGCAACTTTTGCAGGCATCTCACCAAGGCCCATTGCACCAGCTCCGCCTTTGCATGTCTGGTCTTCGCCAAGAGTGTAGAACTCCTCGCCTGTTCTTCTCACTCTGTCAACAAGCTGGCAGTGTCTCATAGCCTCGTCTACTCTTTCGATTCCCTCAGGGATTTCTCCTCCGGTCGGAACCAGTTTTACTGCAACAGGAGATGTCGTGAGTTTAAGACATTCTACCAGTTCCTGTCCGTATCTGTTTATTTTTTTTACATCCATATTTTCAACTCCGGTTTTGAAAATTATTATTGAATTTAAACCCCATATCTTCACTAGACACAAGAACTATTTCAATATTCGATGTTGATTAAACACAGGCTTTGATACTAAATTATTGACGCAGTTTATTATCAAATGTCTAAATCCGGCCAGCCTTAGCTTTTTGGCTTCAGGTGTCACAAGTGCTTGATCCTTTACTCTTTCAAGAATCGTATGGTCACGATCCTGTAATCGCTTATTATTTCACTTTAGTGATGTGAGCAGTTGCAAGTGCCATTCGTAGATAATTCTTGCAGCAATCCATTGTTATAGTCCTCAACTGCGTTGGAAACCTTGCCTGTTGCTCCCGCAAATACCTTAATCTTATTTTCTGCCAGTGACATTAGCGGCCTTCCACCGATGCCCGAGACGAGTACGGTCTCGACATTCTGCAATTTCATGATTCTCGAAGGGGCAGAGCAGTTATGCTCGCCATCAGGAGAGCTGTTACTTATTGTCTCAACGCCAGCAATATCTTTGTTCTGTACCTCTACAATGGTAAAGTATTCGCATGAGCCATAGTGAGCACAAACATCAGATTCCAGTCCACTGTCACTCATCGATGGTATGGCAATTTTCGTCATTTTTTACACTTCCTTCTTTTTTAGCATTTATCATTTTTTCCTTTTTTTGGGGCAGCAGTAATCGTTCTCAATGAACCTCTTTCCTCTCCCGTCGCCGCCGACTCGATAAACGATCTCGGAACCGCACTTCGGACAGCTAGTGGGGCGCTCCGTATTGCACTGTAATTCCCACTCATGCTCGCATTCATTGCAGAGGAATTCGACCCTGCACTCACCACTATTTACATACTCTCCCCCTGAGATTTCTATTGCTTTGCCGTTGACAAGGGCATCAACCACCTTTTGTCGGGCCTTTTGCAGGTCTTTCCAGAAGGTTTTCCTTGAGATGCCCATCATATCAGCGGCCTCGTTCTGCTCAACATGGAGGAGATCGCAAAGACGGATAGCTTCAAGCTCTTCTATGGACAAGTTAGTAGTTTCAAGATCGCAGAGCGGGACTTCCCTGGGCTTATAATATGTAGCCTTCGGAAGGCATGATACCCTGCGCTTAACTCTATTGACCATTAAATTACACATATGCGATGTGTTATAAATAGTTTACTAACTATGATGATAATTCTAAAATGTTTTAATACTTTGAGATTGACCCGGTCATTACTGATAAGGGCAAATAAAACCCAATTCATTGCCAGCAGTATATAACCCACAGGGGGGTCGATGTCAAGCACGGGATTTATAATGTTGACATTGCGAAAGTTTGAGCCATTGATCATATCTGGACAAAACGGACACATGCGCCTTATTTGGCAGCTTTGATATAATCTAACTAATTCTTTGCAGAAAAAAGCATGTTACAAACTGGTGATCCGCCAGAAAATGTTTCATCTTTAAAGCCAATAAATAACAGGCTTTTGCATATCTAATTATTTCATTGGGGTGTTTTACTATGGATAGCTCAAGACCTTACTTCAACCCGGAAATCGAAACAATGGACAGGGGAGAACTTGACGCTCTCATAGAAGAGAGGGTGCGGTACACGGTAAAATATGCGGCAGAAAATTCTCCTTTTTATGGAAAATGGTTTGAGAAGCATGGCGTAAACCTGGCTGATATCAAGACGCATGAAGATCTTCTGGATCTTCCCGTAATCTCGGGAAGGACTATCCGGGAAAACCAGCCTCCTGAGGTGAAGGAATTTATGTTCAGGAGTGTGGGTTGGGAGGACGTTTTTACCATCCACGAAACCAGCGGAACCAGCGGAACCCCAAAAAGTTTTTTTCTTACGTGGGAAGATTGGGAACGCTATGCGGAAAAATACGCACGTATTTTCAGGTCTCAGGGCTTCGGCCCAGGGGATAGGGTTATTGTGTGTGCTTCTTATGGGATGAATGTAGGTGCAAATACCATGACCCTTGCAGCCAGGCAGCTTGGCATGAGCATTATCCCTGAGGGTAAATGCACTTTTCCCCTGCGTATCATCGAAGCCTACAGGCCTACAGGCATAGTAGGCAGCGTCTTCAAACTCCTGAACCTTGCCAACAGGATACGGGCAGAGGGCACTGACCCTCAGGAGTCCGGCGTAGATAAACTGGTCGTGGGAGGAGAAGCCTTTGCTGACGAGTCCAGGAACTACCTTTCCGAAATATGGGGCTGCCCTGTATACAATATCTATGGGAGCACGGAAGGAACTATGTGTGGGGAGTGTAATGAGATTTCCGGGCTGCATGTGCCAGAAGATTTTGTCCATCTTGACATTTACGATCCGCATATAGAAAACTTCGTGCCTGACGGAGAGTGCGGAAGAGTTATCCTGAGTACACTTTTGCCTGTTGGGGCAAAGGCAGGGAACCTCCTTTTAAACTATGATACCGAAGATACAACTGTAGTGCTTACGCGAAAACAATGCCCCTGCGGAAGGACTCATATGAAAATGATGAATCCGCAGCGAGAGGCAGAAACCGTGTGGGTTGAAGGCACTCCTTTCAACCGCGTGGATGTGGAAAGGAGCATTTTCCAGCGAGAAAACATGGACTACCTGACAGGAGAATATGAAGCTTTTCTCTATGGTGAAGAGGATGAGGGAGAAACCGTACTCAGGGTCAGCATGGAATGCAAAAATCCTGACACGTGTGACCGGGATCTTATAAAAGAAAACTTTATCCGTGCCTTCCTAAGGTATAAGCCTCCTCTATCCAGGGCTTGCGGTGAGGGCACTTTCAAAATCGTGTTTAATTTCACAGGCCCTATGGAGCTTGAGTTAAACAGGGTCAGGGGCAGGCCTAAAAGGCTTGTTGACAGACGGTAACAACGTTATAACGACAGGAGATGCTGGGAAATTATATTCCGTACAATTTTGAGAAAGTTCCGTTGAATAAGAAGTTGATTAAGACTTCCTTTTCGCTTTTTGTTATATTTTTAGATTCTCTATCTTCAGCAGGTGAGCCCATTGATTTTCTGGTGGCAAATATTAATTATTCCCAAACATTTATATTACTGAAGAATGAATTATCTGTTATCAACTCTTTTATATTAGTGGCTAAGTGAAAAAAACATATATAGTAATACTTACAATAAGATAAAGTATTATCTTGCAGATAAATTCAAGATTACCTGGTGATACGATGGAAACAGAACTTATGAGGATAGGGGTTTCCCTTCCCGATACCCTTCTGGGTAAATTTGATGAGATTATTGAAAAAAGAGGTTATTCTTCCCGTTCGGAAGGCATAAGGGACGCCATCAGGAGTTATATTTCCTACTACGAATGGATGGGTGACATTAAAGGCTACCGTGTCGGAACTATTGCGGTTATTTACGACCACACGAAAAGAGGGCTTTCAAATGCCCTTGCAGATATACAGCATCACTATTCCCACCTGATAAAATCCTCAGTGCATATCCATCTCGATCATGACAACTGTTTTGAAGTAATTGTCCTGGATGGAGACGGCGAAGAGATTAAAGAGCTTGCCGAAGCTATAATGTCCCTTAAAGGGGTAAAATCCTCAAAGCTGACTACTGTAGCATCAAGCGAAAAGATGTAATCCTTCCCTAGAAGGAATCCTTCCCTAGAAGGGCAGGAATTAACATTCGGGGCATTGAGGGAAATCAGGCAAAAAGAGGACAAATTCCTCTTGATCTCTCCAATTCAGGCCTTTTCAAAGTGCTTTCCAATATGCTTCAGGAGCAGGCTTCCAAATTCGGTGAGGTCATAGATCTGGAAACTGCGTTCTCTTCGCGAGTCCACAAGACCTTCTTCCTTTAGAAGCTTAAGGTGATAGGAGAGAGCCGAATGCTTCTGGTCCGTGCACTCTACAAGGACACAGACACATAGGCTCTGGACTTCAAGAGCTTTGAGAATCCTGAGACGAGTAGGATCTGCAAGCACCTTAAACAGGCTAACGATTTCTCCCATATCTTCATTCATTGCCGTATACACGGCATCAAGCACATCCTCCGGAAGACGATATGCGTCCTTCACTTCTATTATTTTTTCTCAGACATTTCTTCCACTTGACCATCAGTTCGATAAAGCATGTGGTTATTACTTTAATTCTTTATGTTAAAGCTCCCAGTTACCTCTTCTATTCTAAATTTCTTTTATTTTCCAGTTACCTCTTCTATTCTAAATTTCTTTTATTCTCCAGTTACCTCTTCTATTCTAAATTTCTTTTATTTTCCAGTAATCTCTGAGATTTTTCCGGTCGCTTTTTGTTCTCCGGCCTCTTCCAGGGCTGAAATAATTTGACAGTTTGCTTTTAACGTATTTTCCAGGCTAATTTCCTCACCCATTTAAAACATCCTTATCCGTGCAGAGCACTTCTTTCCACCTGAGCCCGAGTTCCGAGAGAGCAAAACCTCCTCCAATCAGGGTAATTGAGTTCTTTATGATATGATCAAGTACGGCAACCGTAAACCCGATCTCAGGTTTGATTCCCCCAAGCCCGAAGACTGCAGTAAGGGCAACCTCATATGTCCCGATAGCTCCGGGCGTTATAGGAAAGATTTTTGCAATATTTCCGAGAGCTACAGCCAGGAAAATCAGAGATATCATATATGTAGAAGAGAGGCTCGCCCCTACTGTTGGAAAAGATCTAAGAACAAGGAAGCAGGTAAATATATCTATTCCCCATATCAGAAGGGAAGATGCGGTCACTGCCAGAAACGAGCCTGGACGTATGGCAACAATACTCATCTGGTGTAGAAAAACGGATGCGAAATCCTTTATCTTTCCAAGGCGCCCATCTGGAGAATTTTTCTTTTTGAGCGTTTTTTTGGCGTGGCTTTCCCTGAAAGATATAATAAAAAGGGTTGCAAAAAAGAGAGCTACTGCAAGCCCGGACAGCTTTATCAGGGAGTCCATCCATGGGGCGAGTTCGAAACGGGATGCAGCGCCTGAAGATGCAAGTATCGCGATGGAAGTTATTGCAACTATATCAAAGACTCTCTCTACAGTCAGCGAGGAAAGGCTCGTTGTAAAGGCAAGGTCTTTGCTTTTTTTCAGGATATACATCCTGCTGAGGTCTCCTATGCGTGCCGGGAGAATCACATTTGCAGACTGGCTGATAAAAATGCTGCCTGTAAGAAACCCAAGCCCGTATTGATTTCCGAGCCTTTTAAGAATCTGCTGGAAGCGGACCCCCCGAACTGGCCAGGAAATACAGTAAACAAGAGAGGCAAGTGCCAGTGTCCTGAAGGATGCATGCTTCACATTTTCCAGAATATCGGATGCACCCAGAAAAGTTGCAGCAAATGCAAGAATCAGGACTGCAAGCGCAGCTGCCAGAAATATTTTTCCTTTTCCCGAAATAATGGACGGGAATGAGAGTTCCCTCCTGAGCCGGAATATCTCGGAACCCATTCCTTTGACATCTTTTACCAGTTTGACCTTGCTTGACCCTCCATGCCTCCAGTAAACCGGAAACTCCATAACCCTGTATCCTCTGTACTGGGCTCTTACAAGCAGTTCCGTATCCCAGAACCAGTGTTCATTCTCGATCTCGTCTAGAAGCTTAAAGAGGGCTTCTCTCCTGAAAGCCTTAAATCCACACTGGTGGTCATAGAGTTTTGAGCGCAGAAAAAGCCTCACCAGAAAATTATATCCCCTGCTTGCAAACTCCCGCTTAAAAGGCCTTTTTGCATCGCTTTCAAGCATCAATCTCGAGCCTGTGGCAAAATCATAACCATCCGTGCTCACAGCCCTGACCAGTTTTTCCAGATATCTCATATCTGTCGCGAGATCCACATCGATATAGCAGAGAACTTCTCCTGAAGCTGCCTTAAAAGCCCTGTTCAAAGCTTTTCCCCGGCCCTGCCGTTCATCCGAATGCAGGTGAACAACATAAGCGTATTGTTCTGAAATACTGGAGGCTATCCAGTCCGTACCGTCCGTACTTCCATCTTCTGCTATGATGATCTCAAAGCGATCAGTTATTTTAGAAAGTGTCTCTGCTGTGACAAAGACAGTCTTTTCGATATTCGCTGCCTCATTATAAGCTGGTAGAACCACGGACACGCTGGTAATGGATAAACCCCCTATTTTCATTCCAGTATTAGGAGCGAATTTATGATTTGTATAAACGGATTTTTCTATAAATTAGAGTTTAAAGTCCCCCAAAACCGAAAACTCATAATTCTTTCTTTATTTTATAAATCTGGACTGAACCCTGATAAACCGGCTCGAAATAAGTTTCGTCCTCGAACTTGTCAGTCCTTACATCATATATCTGCCTTTCAAGCTGACCGATATACACATAGCTTACGTTATATTTATTCATAAGCTCAAGAGCTTTTTTTTTACTGCCGGCACTGTAAATGGAATTTACGTCTTCAATCCTTGTCCTGACTTCTTCCGGGTCTCTCCCCCAGAACCGCTCATGCCCTGTCCAGCCAAGAACCGTAGGGAGTCCTGTATTTGCTGAGACTCTGGATGTATACCTGTAACTGCTGTCATCCTCAGAAGCTTCAAGAATTACCGGAGTTCCCTCTATATTTTGCTGTATCCATCTTATAGCATCGTAATCTCCCCTATCGAGCTCTTTCATGTATTCCATCCCATCAAGAGCAGGTTCCGCGTTCATATCCTCTATTCTTATAAAGGTTGATACTACAGGAAAAATGCTGCAGGAGAGAACCAGAAGCACAAGTGTAAACTCCCAGGCTTTTCTCCCGTAAACTCCGTTCAAAGGCAGATTATCTCCGGACCAGGCCCTGTAACGAGAGCGAAGTTCATAGAATGAATAAGAGGCTGAAATAGCCAGAAAGATCCATAAATGCATGTAAAATTTAAAAACCGTATTCATGCGGGCGAAGCTTCCCGAAATGGGATCATCCAGGTAAATAACTTCGCAGAGAAGGGCGATGCACGTTGCTGCTGCTATAAGGAGGGATATAAATCCGGCATTGCTTCTCTCAGGGAGGTCTTTTATGAATGAATAGAGCGAAAGGGCAAGTAAGGGAAAGAGGATTACAAGCAGGGAGATTGACCATGCCCTGGAGAGAAACGCAGAGACTCCGATCCACAGGATGAAATATCCTACCTTTCGTCTAGAGTCCAGGCGTGTCATAAGGAAAGAGAAGGTCAAAAAAAGGAAAAGGCTAAACAATATCAGGAATCCTTTCGTTGTTGTTCGAAGTTCTGTCGGAACGAAGTCAAATCCACCTGCTGCCTGAGGTTTAAAGGACAGGTAAAAGGGCAGATACGGAAGAAAGCTGAAAACGGAAACGAGAGTAACTGTTCCGAAAAATCCGGCAATAGAACCGGATAAATTCCTGTTACGGATATAATGCCCATGATAAAAGGTAAGAATAATTGAAAATACAAGGCCGAAGTATATCGGGAAATCCCAGGAATTGGATGGGAATAAAAAGCCAAGAGATACTGAAAACATAAGTAATGCCAGAGTACTTTCAAATACATGGTTACAGTTTTTCCTTCGATGGATGTTCAGAAGACAGGCAAGCACAAGCAGCTGGAAAGGGATTGCAAGCATATGAGAATGAAGATCTCCATGTATGAAACTGAAATAAGGGAATTCATTTATTGTATAGGGTATGACTCTCGAACTGCTCCAGTAGTATCCCATTGAAACAGGCTCTTTGATGAGATATACGGATACGAATTCTATAAGCCCCTGCAAGTTTCCGAGCAGAATCCCGGATAATGCAGTAAGGATTCCGTACTTGATTTTTCCATGAGTCAGATTGTACCCAAACCCGAAAAGAAGATTGAAGGAAAGGGCGAAAGTAAGTGCAATTGCCAGATTGAAAAGCATGGACGGTTCGACAGAACAGAGTTTTCCCGGGACTCCCACAGAAAGGTATCCGAAATAGTAATAAAAATCAAGGGACCCGCCTGAAAACCAGGGGTCTGGCGGAGGAAATGAGGAAGTTCTCATTACTGCATTCAGAAAAGCAAAATCCATAAATTTTTCATGCCTGTAAATTTCAGGAAGGTAAATGCGCACAAGCAGGAAAAAAAAGAACCCTGCTGCGAATACAAGTTCGTTTGAGAGCAAAATCTTCTTTTCTGGTAAAATCCTTTGTTTCCTGTAGATACCCACCGATATAAGGCAAAGTAAAAGTGCTGAGATCAGGATTGTGCTTCTACTGAAACCCCATGCGTGCGAAAAAATCCAGGACATGTATGCGACAAGCACTATTCCCAGAGTCCGGGCTGCAGAATGTCCTCCGTCAGCAAGCCTGTTTCCAACTGCCCCTGCAAGAGGGATTGAAATCAAGCCCAGGATCTCGATAAAAATAAACCAAAAAATTACGTGAAGATACTCTAACACCGCTCTCTTCCCTTTAAAATCGATTATTTAATGTGCACTGTCTAAGGCCCACTCTCTTGAAGTGCACCCTCTATGTATAAACCTGTATTCGGAGCCATGATTTTTGTAACTCCGAAAGGTCATGAAAGGTCAATCTTAATTCCAGGAGGTATTGAAATCTCTTGAAGACTCTCGGTAGTCGGCATTCCCGTTACCCCAATTTTTATTTACCTGACAGAAGTGCCGATAATATGTATTTTGTAAATAGGTTTATATTTTTATCGTATGAATAAATTATTTCATTCTCACTCTCACTTTATTTTTCATTGAATCTTAAATTATTATCTCCAGGGAATTAGCTTGTTATCTTAAAATAGATCTTCGCAAATACTGATAAATATGAAAATGCAGATTAACGGAAAAGCTATGGAAGCATGCAGCAGCGAGTTTTTTGATATTACAAACCCGGCAACAGGTGAGCTTATTGACCGGGTTCCCAGGGGCACGGAAGATGACGCGGCAGTGGCTGTGGAAGCTGCATCGTCAGCTTTTGGAGGCTGGGCTTCCACAACTCCGCAGCAAAGAGCCGGGATTCTTTACAGGGCTGCTCAGATTACAAGACAGAGGAAGGATGAGCTTGCTGTTCTGCTTACTCAAGAGCAGGGAAAACCCCTTGTCGAAGCTAAAAACGAAATAGAAGGTTTTGCAAGTGTCCTTGACTATTATTGCGGGCTTGCAGGCAGTCTTCGGGGAGATTTTATTCCGGTTCCTCAGAATGGATATGCTTTTACCGTAAAGAAACCTCTCGGGGTCTGTGCAGCCATAATTCCCTGGAATATGCCTGCTCTCATCATGGCCTGGAAGATTGGCCCTGCCCTGATGTCTGGGAATACTCTTGTTCTGAAACCTGCAAGCAATACTCCCCTTACCAACCTTACTCTTGCTTCCATCCTGAGTGAAGCAGGGCTCCCGGCAGGTGTGCTCAATATCGTTACAGGCCCTGGTGAGGTTGTGGGAGAAACCCTGGTTAAGAGCCGCAACGTAAAAAAAATTTCCTTTACCGGAGAAGTGAAGACTGGAAAACGTGTAGCCGAACTTGCAGCCAGCGGAATGAAAAGAGTGACCTTCGAGCTTGGAGGAAGCGATCCTATGCTGGTCTGTGATGATGCCAACCTTGAAAATGCAGTTGCAGGGGCCCTGAAAGGGAGGTTTTACAATTGCGGCCAGACCTGTACTGCCGTCAAGAGGCTGTATGTTTTCGAAGCAGTAGCTGAAGAATTCCTAAAAAAACTTGAATCCGGCATCAGGAACCTGAGGGTTGGAAACGGAATGCATGAAAACATCGATATGGGGCCCCTTAACAACCGCAGGCAATGGGAATATATAAAAGGGCTCGTAGCAGATGTCGAAGAAAAGGATGAGGGCAGGATAGTTACAGGAGGCAAGGTTCCGGGGAGCGGCGCCTGCAGCAGGGGATATTTCTTCGACCCGACTCTTATTGTAGACGTGCCCAGGGAATCCAGGCTTCTGAAAGAAGAGGTGTTCGGCCCGGTGCTGCCTGTTGTCAGGGTAAAGGACCTTGATGAGGCAATTGAAGAAGCAAATAATACCCGTTATGGTCTTGGGGCCTCGATCTGGACAAAAAACTTAGATCAAGCCCGTTTAGGGTGCGAACAGTTAAATGCAGGAATTATATGGATAAACCAGCATCTTAAGGTCGCTCCTGAGGTTCCTTTTGGGGGCACCGGGGAGAGCGGAATCGGAAGAGAAAACGGGCCTGATGCTCTTTCGGAATATCTTGACTTAAAAACAGTAATGTTAAAAACCTGATGTATTGAGTAAAAATAAAATTGATAGAGCCTTTGCGTTTGAGAACAATAAAATAAAGATTTTTCGATGAGCCAGTTAATCCAGAGCTCATCGGGCTGTTTTTTCTTTAAAACACATCAATAAGCTATGGAGCTTACTTTGTATATTTGGGCAGAAGCTGCATGAATTCAGAAGCTTCCATAACAGGTACGCTGTCAATTATGCAGATGTCTGACCAGGGCAGGTTGAAAGCTCCATAAGCCTCGGCACTTTCTGCTTCGTAAAGGATATAATAGCGGTTTCCGGAAAGGTCAATCCACTGGTTAATGACATCGATTCCTTCTGGAATCTCCAGTTTCTTAAAGTGTTCAAGGATCTTGTCGCGGTTCGAAGGGTCCCAGGTACTAACGTCCATGAATAACATATTTTACCACTCCTCTTATTTTCTACACTGCCCAATACCCCTTCCCGGAAGCTCAGGCAGCTTTCTTACAGCGTCCGGGATCTCTTTTTGAGAGCCAAGCTCAAGGAAAACATATCTATTTTTCTTGTGCCATCCCCGCAAATGCGGTTTTGACCAGCATGCCCCCAAAATGCCGATAACGGCAAAAGTCCAGATTTTTTAGATTTTTCCTGTCTTTCCTTGTTCGCCATTACCAGAATCCCCATGAATGACAAATCCGGAAGGACAGATAGTCATGCAGAAATAAGTTCTGCATACAGGTACAGACAGTATATTATCATCCCTTAGACTATATAATAGTTCGTCCTGAGAGACTATATTATGTCAGGTATCTTCCCTTCCATACAAAATTTTTGATGGAAATCTCAGACATAGCTTTACTCAGTCGAGCCAGCAAACATCACAATCCTCATCTTTTTTTATAAAGAAGTTTGCAGACTCAAACCCGGCTTTTACAGAGCCGTTCATGCTTCTTTCCGGATAGTTAGTTGATGAGAACATCCCTGCAAGATAAAGTCCTGACGGGCCTGCAGCAAATGGCAGGACTTTTTCGAGATATCCCTGTTCGTACACAGGCGCAGTGTCCATCCTGCGGAAAAGCTTTGCCCAGTGAATATTTGTCCTTGAGAAATCAGGGAACATCTTTTCCAACCCTTTCAGGTAGGAATCCAGAACATCTCCTTCCTTCTGCATCCAGAGAACGTCTTTTTCATCCTGGAAATAAGAAGTTACATAGACAAGGTGTTCTCCGTAATCCTCAAAAGGCATAAAATTGGTGTGCTCGATTACAGCTCCAAAAGGCACGTCAGCTTTTATATTCAACCAGTAATTCCCGTCTTCCATAAGCCTCCTGTCAAGCCCGATAAGGGCACATGCAGTTCCCTGATAACGGATACTTTGCAGAGTTTCGTGGAGAGTTCCCAGTTTACCTTTTGTGAGTTTATCCAGTACTTCTGGCTCAACAGTTGAAATCACTGCATCACAGTCAATAAAGGTTCCATCAGCAATCACTCCCTGCACTATATTGTCCTTGATCACGATTTCCGTTATCTCTTTATTTTTTAAAATATTGCCTCCATGTGCAGTTATTTCTCTTGCCAGAGATTCTATCAGGGAATTGAATCCCCCTCTCAGGTATCCCAATTTCTCTCCTTCTTTTCCCCTATCTGACCTTATTTTCACACGCCCTATAAGCCAGGCTGCAGAGACGTTCTCAGCATTTTCACCGAATTTGCTTTTCATGAGAGGGGCAAAAAAGTTTTCATATACTGACTTGCCTGCATTATCAAGAATCCAGTCTTTCGCCTTTATTCTGTCATAGGAAGTCGTATCATTTATTATCTTAATTCTTAGAACCAGCAGGCCAAGTTTCGCCAGATCCGTGAAAGAAAGAGGACTAAACCTTAAAATTTCAGCAGGAGTATTCATAGGGTAGTTTTTACCGTCCACAAAATAGGCATTTTTTCCCTTAAGCCACAGCATCTGTCTTTCAAGCCCAAGTTCCCTTATCAGGTCAAGAAGTTCCGAATCGCTCCTGAATATATGGTGGTAATATTTTTCGATAAAATATTTTTTTCCGGTATAATCCTGGCAATAACTTGCGGCCATCCCCCCGATTTCCGCATCTTTTTCAAAAATAACGACCTCATTCGATTTGCAGAGCTTATACCCGGCTGACAGCCCTGCGAGCCCGCTTCCGATTATTATGATTTTCATATCCAGCTTTCCCCTTATTTGTTATGAATTTGATCCGAATTCTAATGCCCCTTCAGATTTACAAACCCCTATCTTAATATAAAAAAAGCTAAAGTTTTATATCTCTTTTTCCACAAAGGTTCGTATAGCCATTGTTCCTTTTAAAATCCCTTTACATTATCGATATGCTTGACCACTATATATTCTTTAAACTAATTTATATTAGAGAAGCGGATATATTAATTGAGGAATATCCGGATGATTCGGAGGCTTGAGGGGTAAAGGGGTGTATTACGATCAGGAAGTCAACTCCGTTTTTGAGAAGTTTGGGATCTCAGAGGCAGGTTTGAGTTCCGAAGAGGCAGAAAAGAGACTTGAAAGAATATGGGGAAAACACACTTAAAGAAAAAGAAGAAGCTTCTGTACTGCGGCTTTTTCTCTCACAGTTTAAAAGTATGTTGATTATTATTTTGATTGTTGCCTCTATTATTTCAGCCTTACTTGGGGAACTAATTGATGCAGTAGTGATTATTTTTACTGTTTTTCTTGCAGGCGTTCTCAGCTTCGTTCAGGAATACAGAGCCGAAAAATCAATTGAGCTCCTTAAATCCCTTACATCTCCGGAAGCCTCTGTGATAAGAGATGGAGCCGAAAAAAAAATTCCTTCCCAGAAGCTCGTCCCTGGAGATCTTATTCTAATTCAGACAGGAGACCGCATTCCTGCGGATGCCAGGGTGATTAAAGAGTTCAATCTCAAAATTGATGAGTCCTCCCTAACAGGAGAATCTGTGCCCGTTAAGAAAAGTATAGAAGCCCTGCCCTCAGAAACGCCTGAAGCTGACAGAATAAACATGGTTTATGCAGGAACTGCAGTTACTTACGGAAGAGGCAGTGCTGTTGTCACGGCAACCGGGATGGAAACAGCTTTTGGAGAACTCGCAGGACTTCTCGGAACAATAGAAAGGGAAAGAACTCCTCTTCAGGAGAGCCTTGACAAATTCGGCAGATGGATTGGTATTGCAACTCTCATAATTGTGGCTTTTGTCGCAATGCTTGGGGTTTTTTATGGCTTTCCTCTTCTCGATATGTTCCTATGGGGGGTTGCCCTTGCTGTTGCTGCGATCCCTGAAGCTCTTCCTGCGGTTGTTACAGTAGGACTTGGGCTTGGAGTAAGGCGCATGGTCAAAAGACATGCCCTTGTGAGGAAACTGCCCTCAGTAGAAACCCTTGGAGCCACAAACGTTATCTGCTCGGACAAAACAGGCACGCTTACGCAGAACAAAATGACGGTTGAAAGAATTTATGTTAATGGGCAGGTTCTAAAGGTTACGGGAGGCGGATACTCCCCTGAGGGAGAGTTCTTTAGTGAAGATAAAACGGTTGCTACAGATAATATGCATCTTCATGTTCTCCTGCTTGGATCTGCCCTTTGCAATGACGCCGGTCTTCTTGAGAAAAATGGGAACTGGGAGATTAAAGGAGACCCTACGGAGGCGGCTCTTGTGGTTGCTGCTGCAAAAGCGGGGCTGCATAAAGGCGATCTTGACAAGAAGTATCCTCGTCTCGGGGAAATACCTTTTTCTTCCGAAAGAAAAAGAATGACTACTTTCAATGAACTTGAGAGAGATTCAGACAGCTTTCCTGTTAAGGGGATCGTTGCCTTCTCTAAGGGAGCTCCTGAAGTAATCCTCAACTCATGTACGAAGATTCTTCTCGATGGTAAAATAAGGCCTTTATCTTCCGAACTGAGGCAGGAGATTCTGGGGAAGGTAAGGGAAATGGCTGACCAGGCACTCAGGGTTATGGCCCTCTCATTCTGCCCTCTGGATGAGGAAACCTCACTTGAGAAAGTTTCTTCTGCAGAAATGACTGCAGAGGAGATTGAAGAAGATATGGTCTTTTCAGGGCTGATGGGCATGAGGGACCCTCCAAGAGAGGAAGTGAAGATCGCAATCCAGACATGTGCAGATGCAGGCATTAAGACAGTGATGATTACCGGGGATCACAAGGTCACAGCATCTGCAATTGCAAAGGAACTCGGGATTTTGAAGGAAAACGACCTTACCCTTACCGGGTCAGAGCTTGATAGTCTTGAAGACCGCGAGTTTGAAGAAAAGGTTGAAAGGGTTTCGGTTTATGCCAGGGTCTATCCTACCCACAAATTGAGAGTGGTGGAAGCCTTAAAGAAAAAGGGCTATGTCGTTGCAATGACAGGGGACGGAGTAAATGATGCACCTGCCCTGAAAGCTGCGGACATAGGCATCGCAATGGGAATCACAGGCACGGATGTCAGCAAGGAAGCTTCAGGCATGATCCTTACTGACGACAATTTTGCATCTATAGTTGCAGCGGTTGAGGAAGGGCGAAATATCTTTAAAAACATTAAAAATTTTATCACTTATGGGCTCTCAGCCCATACAGGTGAAGTTCTCATAGTGCTAATCTGCATTCTGGGGTGGCAGATCCTGCCTCTTCTTGCAGTACAGATCCTCTGGATTAACCTGATTACGGATGGTCTCCCTCCAATGGCTCTGTCAGTTGAGCCTCCTGACGGCGGCATTATGAAACAGAAGCCAAGAAACGTTGAAGCGGGACTGATCACCCGCCGGGAAATTGCAGCCGGACTGGGACTAGGAGGGTTGATTGCTCTTCAGGCTCTGATCGTTTTAGTCTGGGCTCTTGACAGAGATTTTCCCATTGAGAAACTGCAGACTCTGATTTTTACGCTTGTGGTTTTTTCAGAGATGTTCAACGCCTTCAACTGGCGGTCTGACCGATACTCGATCTTTTCTCTTGGGCTTTTTACAAACAGGCCTCTGGTTTACGCAGTCCTGACAACAGTAATTCTGCAATTAATGGTTATCTATGTCCCGTTTTTTCAAAAGGCTTTCAGGACAGTTCCGCTTTTCCTTTCGGAGTGGGGGGTAGTGCTTGCTCTTGCCTCTACCACGCTTATCACCATGGAACTTGTAAAATACTTCTCAGGGAAAAAACTACGGAAAAGCGAACTCTAAATTTGAGCTTCCCCATGTACAAATGATTTTTCGTTTTGCAGAATCTCATCCTTTCTCTTCAAGTTTTTTGTTGTAATAAAGGGTGAACTCTTTTCCAGGGCGCAGAGTAAAATTATAGGAAGCATACTCTCTCTCCGGGATTTCTCTATACATCTGGTATGCAGCAGGCACAATTATTGCATCGTACTCTTCTTTCGCTGGAGGCTTTATAGCATACACAACTTTTTCGTAGTCCCTCAGGTACCACGGCAGGGGCCAGTAAAGGTTGTCTGGGTCTACAACGTATATCCTCAAAGTTTCAGGTCCATTATTGAACTCACCATTTTTTTCCATAAGTTCCCGGATATTCGGAGATGCCTGTGCGTATACCATCAGTTCATCGGGTTCCATACTCCTGTAAAAATTCACGGAAATGCACTGAACCAGGGATATTATCAGTGTAAGTGCCAGAATACCTGCCAGCAGAGTATTGGTTCTGGAACGTTTTATCTCTAAAGCGGGTTTTTTGTCTGTTCCGGAACTCATATCTTCTGCTCTGGGCAAACTCTCCTGTTGTCTGTCAGGCACCCCTGGGAATAACTCTCCCATGTAAGCTCCTGCTAAAATCCCGAAGGGTAGGACAATGTGCACAACAAGCCAGGGAACTTTTTCCTGGAGATAGGAATACAGCAGGAGACTCGCAACTGCCCAGTAACAGAGAAAAAGGAAAAATGGAGCGTTTTTATCTTTTTTTTTCAGGAAATGGACAATGCCTGCAGTCCCAAAGAGCAGAATCGGACTTTCGTATACAAAAAGGATAGGAATGTAATAATAAAAAGAGCCTCCTATGCGTTCTATTTCGTGCATCGCCATCCAGTGGGAAAAAGCTTTTTCCACAATATGATAAAAGGGATTCCTCATATCTGAAAAGGCTTGTGTAAAATAGCATCACAATGAAAATGAAGAGAGTGCCTGAAAGAAGAATTTCTGGAAGAAAGGGAGAAATAGCTGAACTTTTGAAGAGGAGACCCTTTTTCAGGCTTAGTTTTCCTTTTTTCCAATCTGAATAAAACCTGTACATAAAGTAAATTCCCGCATAAGCTCCGAAAATCAGAATGACAAGGTAGGCGTTTTCTTTTGAAGAGACTGCAAGGGCAAGGGATGAGGTGGCAAGGATAAGATAAGGGTATCTTTTTGAACTGTGGAGGTTTTCAAGGTAGCGAATTCCCCCTATCACAGTAGCCAGAGTGCAGAAAACAATGATCATATCATTTCTAAAGAATCTTGAGAAATACACCATACTCGGAGAAAAAGAAAGCAGGAAAGCTGACCAGAGTACGCCCTTTTTTCCAAGTTCTTTCTTTAGCAGGAAAAGTAGAGAGATTGTAGCTACTCCGAAAAAGACAGGAATCAGGCGTGCTGTGGTATCGTTTATTCCCAGAAAGTGAAAGATAACTGCAGTAGAATGGAAAAGAAAGGGGCCGTGATAAGCTGGATCATAGCTATATTGCCCTGTTTCGAGAAGTTTGAGGGTAAAACTGGCATGTATGCTTTCGTCATGATGGAAAACTCGTTTCCCAAGTTCAAGTAGTCTTATTAATAGGGCAAAAAGGATGATTAGAAACCCGAAAACTTGATATTTCTTCTCAGAAAGTGCGGGTGAGTTTTCTATATCGTCGTCCTGACTTTGCTTCATTATTCCCCAAACTTTTCAGCGTACCTGTTTCTTTATAAGGCATAGGTATATTTAAGGGATAGGATTAAATAGTCTATCTCATGGCTGAGGTAAAAATCAAATTATTTGCAAATTTGCGCGAAGCCGCAGGCACATCAGAACTACAGCTTTCAGGAGAAAAGGTTATTGATGCCCTTTTATCCCTCACCGAAAAATATCCCGAATTAAAAGGTCTTATTTTTGAGAAACCCGGAGAAGAAGGCGATACTCCTGTCATATGCGGCTCAATTAACATCCTTATAAACGGAAACAACGTCAGACACCTTGAAGGGCTTGACACTTTTCTTTCGGATGCCGATGAAATTGCAATCCTGCCTCCTGTCTCAGGGGGCTGACTTTTTTCTTCAGGAAGGGAAGATCTTGGGCAGGATATTCAAAGAACGAACGTCGGTTGATGAAGCTTTGAGGCTTTTCCTTGAGAATATTTCTCATCTCCGGAAAACAGAAGAAATTCCACTTGAATCCTGCATGGGCAGGGTGCTGGCAGAGGCTGTAATTTCCGGACGAAATGTGCCTCATTACCGGCGTGCTGCCATGGACGGGTACGCTGTAAGGGCTTCAGATACTCTCGGAGCTTCTCCCGCAAACCCTGTTCTGTTGCAGCTTTCTGACCGGGTAGAGGAAGGAAGCTTGATCTGGGTCCATACAGGGGCTGCAGTGCCGAGGGAAGCCGATGCTGTAGTTATGGTTGAGGATACGGCTACAGCAGGAAACATTGTTGAAGTCAGGGCCCAGGTCTACCCGAACAGGAATGTGGGACCGATCGGAGAGGACATAAAAAAAGGAGATAGGGTTTTTGAAGAAGGGCACCTTCTTAGACCATGTGATGCAGCCGTGCTCGCATCTCTTGGCTTTGACAGGGTAAAGGTTTTTAGAAAACCTGTTGTTGCAGTTATTCCCACAGGTGACGAGCTTGTAAGCCGTGAGAAGAGTGGTGACGTCCCCCCTCCGGGCATGGTGCTTGAGACTAACGGGCTGATGTCTGCCCTTTATGTTCAAAAATGGGGTGGGATTCCTCGATGCATCGAGATAGTGCCTGATAATCCAGATAGCATAAAAAGGGCAGTAGAAGCGAACCTGGATGCAGATATGATCCTTCTTTCAGGCGGAACCTCGGTAGGGAAGAGAGATCATGCTCCTGAGGTTGTGGCATCCCTTGGAGAACTGCTTGTACACGGTATAGGAGCCAGCCCTGGAAAGCCTGCAGCCCTTGGCGTTATAAATAACGTCCCTGTGGTTTGCCTTCCCGGTTATCCTGTTGCCGGACTCGTTGCCCTCTATTTCTTTGTTCGCCCCGGAATCCGGAAACTGGCAGTAATTCCGGACATTCCCGAGCTTATTCTTAAAAGGCGCCTGGCTACAAAAATCAGTTCGAAAATAGGATATGTTAATTTCATCCGTGTTGTCTTTGAAGGGGATAAGGTGCGCCCCCTTGCCGGTGCAGGGGCTGGTGTCCTGAGTTCGGTTGCAAAAGCTGACGGCTTTGTGCTTGTACCTGAAAATGTTGAAGGGTATGAAGAAGGGGAAGAAGTGGACGTTTTCTTGATCGAATAATAGTCCTCTGTTTTCTCAACATACCTCTTTTCTACCTTCGCTTATGAAACCTTCGAGCTGCTTGAAGAATGGCAAAATTTCTCTTTTTCATCAATATCTTTCTTAATGTTGCGCTCTGCCTCTCAGAGGTTAGCATTGTATATCAGGCTCTTGGTTTCCAGGCTTGAACCTGTGTCCTATCCCATTATGGAATCCCCGGTGTAGGCACAATATAGAGAGTTTCTAAAAAAGATTACTTTATGGAGTAAATTACATTCGCAAAAGGATCCTTTAAAAGAAAAAATACATTCGCAAAAAGATTGCCTCACGCAAAAAGATTCCTGAACACTAAAATAATGCTTAAAAAATAATGAAAATAGAAAAGCCCTTAAAATCACTTCACAAGGGCTTTTGCAGATCTTCTGATAAAGCGCCTCTTATGACCTGAAGAAGTGAAGCGCTGTGCAGGTCCTGGATGTGCCTTATGAGCCTGCGATTTCTGAACCTTGATTACTTTGCCTTTTCTGCCTTTTACTTTTACCCAATCAATGCTGCCGGTTTTGCCCATTATCATTCCTCGTTAAATTTTAATCTTAATTTTCTCTGAATTTATTCGTAACTTGTCACGTAATATATCCACGTGAAATATTCACTTATTGCTGATCACTGCCGATTGCCGCGGATTTTTTATTCTCCTCGGCAGTGTTTCAACAAACAGGTATTTCCTGATTCGATAGCGTTAAATTGATAATATTCAATTACACTTGATGGAATATTTAGTATTCCTTGAAGCCTGAAAGTGCGAAATTATAAATGTCATCAAGCCTTGGTTTTATCATAAAGAGAAATGCTAGTAATTAAATGTTACGGACATGAGCTTAAAATAAGGCATAAAAGTGTAGAAAATGCATATAAGTACAAATATACAATCCAAATACTAAAATAGTGCAACCCGAATATTGCAGAATTCTTTTCTTAAAAAGGTGATTAGCGTAAAAAAGGATAACATCGAAGCAAGGATTGCAGATGCACGGGAAGAACTCGCGGGCGTAAAGAAATTTCCTGACTCTGAATTTGTCGGCATTATTAAAGAACTGGGGTTCAGGTGTGAACTCTGTGCACGCTGCTGCACTAAAGAATTTAACGACCACGTTTTCCTGCTCGATGCAGACCTGGCCGTTATAAGGCAAATAAATCCGGATTCCATTACTTCTGCTCCTTATTATGAGTTTTGCGACCAGAATGGCAGGTTTTATGTCTCAGGCTACGCCCTGAAAACAAAGCCTGACGGCTCCTGCGTTTTCCTTGACAATAAACGCTGCAAAATTTACGAGAGCCGCCCCTCGATTTGCAGGGTTTATCCTTATATGCTCCATCGGGAAGCTGATGAATCCGGCAAGGTGGACTGGCGCCAGATAAGCGGCTTAAACGAGCACGGGAGCTATAATCTCGAACTTGAAGAGTCTGAATGTAAAGCAATTGCCCGGGAAACCAGGGCTTATGAAGAAGCTTACCTCAGACAGATGATCGGCTTTTTTGAGGCTGTGGATGCCCATTTCAAAAAAGACAGCCTGAAACATGTCCAGAGAATATATGACCGCAAAATGCGGGAATTCCTCAGAGGCGAGTGCGAACTCGAAGTCTTCGTATATTGTGAGGGCAGGTTTGAAAAATATAATCTTAAACCTGAGATTAATTAAAGACCAGCAAAAATCCAGAAAAGTGAAAATTGAATAGCCATTGACGGCAAAAAGAAACTAGAAACAAACTCCTACTTCTTTTTACCTTTCCTTTTTACCTTTGACCTTCCATTTAAGGAGTACTCCATTTTCGATTTTTTCAGATGAAATCAGTTCAAGCTCAAGAAGTTCATCTTCTGAAAAACCCTCTCCGTCAGTAAAAGTTGGGGCTGTAGCTCCTCCTATGATAAGATTTCCTACAAAAGTGTAGATTTCATCAACAAGGCCTGCAGAAAGCATTCCCCAGTTAAGGGTTGCCCCTCCTTCTACCATAAGAGTATTTATGCCCATTTCCTTTAACTCCCCCGCAAGCTCTCGAAGGTCGACTTTGTCAACTCCTGTTTTGATAATAAGAGCTTTCTCTTCCAGCTTTTGTACATTTTCTGCAGGCGCAGAATTTGAAACGGCAACTATCCTTATTCCTTCTCCTTTTTTGAAAATATCAGCATCCACTGGGGTTCTCGCGGTACTGTCCACAATAATCCTTGCAGGGTTTTCGCTTTTTTCGGCGGCTCTCCTGGCAGCTTTTCTTTCCGGAGATTTTACCGTCAGGCTTGGGTCATCTGAAAGAACAGTCCCTATCCCTACCATAATCGCATCTGCCCTGGCTCTGAGCTCATCCACTCTTTCAAAATCAGGTTTTCCGGAGATCCTGACCTGTTTCCTTTCCGTTGTTGAGAGTTTGCCGTCGGCTGACATAGCAGAGTTAATAAAAATAAAAGGCCTGTCCATTTTTCTGGCTCCTAAAAAAAGTATTTACCGGGGCATCTTTCTGAAAAATGCCCCAGATCTGGAAATTTTGATTAGGTTTTAAAATGCGTTTTAATCCGTTTTCTTCACTTCATATTAAAAAGTTTAGATTTCTTGGAAGCGGACTTAACATGAATTATTCCATTTCTACCAGAGGCTTCAGGAGGTCATGGTCTCTCAAAAGTCCCTGAAGCTTGCGGTTTGAGTTAATAATCGGAATCTGGTCAATCCTGTTTCGCTTCATTTTCCTTGCACAGTCGCTGACAGAAGCAATATAGGTGGCTGTAATTGGTTCCCTGATCATTATATCGCTTCCGATCAGGTTGGGGACCTTAATCCTTGACACACTATAGTAGATGCTCATGGTGTCTCGCATTGATTCCCAGGTCCAGGCATCGTCGTCCTTACCTGCAGACATATCTGACATCTCTACACTATCCTCAATTATGCTGGCAGCAATGACATCACGGTCTGATATAATTCCTACGAGCTCCAGGTTTGCATCAAGTACGGGGACAGCTTTGACTCCTGCAAGCTCCATAATCCTGGCAGCGACAGGCAAAGGTGTTTCGCTGTAGATGGCAACTACTTCCTCTTCTACGTAGTCCTTGATAGGAATATCGATGTTCATATCCGCAATTGTGCCCACAAGATCTGCCACCGTAACAAGCCCTACAAGTTTCCCGTCATCTACTACCGGAAGCCTTCTTATGCTATGTTCCAAAAGCAGGCGTGCTGCGGTTTGCAGATCCGATCCAGAGGATATGGTTATCGGATCCCGTGTCATAAGAAGAGCCAGCTGTTCTTCTTCAGGATTTTGTAAAAGGTTTGTCCTGGTTACTATTCCAACAACTTTGGAATCTTTAAGCACCGGAACCCCTGAGATGTGTTTGTTCTTAAGAACTTTAAGAACCTCGTCCCTTGAACCTGGAAGGGTTGCGCTTGCGACGTCCCTTACCATAATATCTTCAATGAAGATGTTTTTTGGCATGTGATCTACACCTGTGTATACTCTGAATCCTGGTTTTCTCTCTTATTTCTTTTCCCAAAGGGCTTCCAGTTAACAGAAAGTCTTAACTTTGTTCTTCACTCCTGACGACCAGGACCGGGACTTTCGAGCCTCTCACTACTTTTTCTGCAACGCTTCCCATTAGAAATCTGTCGAGTCCGGTTTTGCCGAGGGTGCCCATAACTATCAGATCAGCATTATTATTCTCAGCGAACTCTATAATCTCACTGCTTGGGTGCCCTTCCAAGATAACTTCTCTTACCTCTACCGCTGAAGCCTCTCCGCGTTCCTTAACTTCGGAGACTGCTTTTCCCCCCTCCGTTTTCAGAATTTCATACATTGCTTCCCAGCCTGCATCCATCGGTATCGAGGAAAAAGAAGATGTATCTAAGACGTAGAGAGCGTGAACCGTGGCTCCGCTGAGTTTTGCAATCTCAATACCGTAAGAAATAGCTCTCTGGCTATTCTCGGATCCGTCTGTTGCAATCACTATGTTCCGGTAAAATTCGCTCGTCATGTTTTGTTCTCCATTTGCTTTACGAATGAAGTACCGATAGTATGTCATCGGGCCTTGCCCGCCTTGTGATTCCACTTATCGGATTCTTTATCCCTGCAAGATTATTTGAACTTCCATTCAGGATCATAAGATTAGCTTTATTCCCCTTTTGTATCGAACCCGTGGAGTCAGGCCCCATTACAAAAGAACCATTAAGTGTGCAAATTTTAAATACTTGCCTATCATCAATTGAAAAAACCTTAGACATAAATTCCATTTCGGCAAACATATTTACAGAATTTAACATTACATTATCCGTTCCTGCAGCTACCTTTATTCCGGCCTCGAGCATCTCGGCAATAGGTGCCATTCCAGCTCCTGTGATAAAATTAGACCTGGGACAGACGACAACTGGAATTTCTGCATCAGCTACGGATTCTATATCCTTTTTTGTAGCATTTGTCAAATGAATAAGCAGATCCGGCTCAAGAGATAGTGCTTTTTCTATATCGCTTCGATCTTTTTCTCCGGCATGAACTGCAAAGAATTTTTTGCAATTCCGGGTAAAAGTAACGATTTCCTCCAGCAGTCCGAGATCAAGGTCGTTTGTCCCGCTCATTCCAAGCCCGTTGGAATGCAGGAGAATCCTTTTCACTTCAGCCAGTACCACGTGAAGGGGCAACTCCGGCTCTGCTGGCCTGCCCAGTACCATAGAATGAAGTTTGAGCCCTTCAAGAGCTTTATTCAGGGCTGCTACTCCTACGACACCCCCCTCCCTAAAATCCGCAAAAGCACAGGTTCCGGTTTCGATCATATCCATAAGAGAGCTTCTAATGCATTTTATCAGGGTTTTATATGGTGTTTCTCTCAGAACCTGATGCTTTAAACCATCTGGAGGCTTTACAAGAGAATCCAGATCTCTCTGGATCCGGAATCCGGAAATTTTTCCCAGAGGAGGGTCTTTAAACACCGAATCACCGAGGTGGGTATGGGCATTGACAAAGCAGGGAGCTATTATGTTACTGGAATATGTATGCTCCTCTCCAATCTCCGTAATTATTCCTTTACTTACGCAGATATATCCCTCAATTGGTTCCAGCTCGGGGCCTGCAATAATTGTTCCTGAAATTATCTGTTCAGTGCCGTACATATATACGCACCTCTACAATTCATCAAACACCTATGCTCAATTTACGGGAAAGCAAACATATACATAATATATAACTTTTCCTTCAGATTTTTTATATTTTAATAATTTTTTTGAGAATGTAGGATTATTCAAATATTTTCCTTATACATTGAATCTCTTATAATGTTTTTTCAGAAAAATTGGATCTTGAATATAACTCTGATTTATAAATATATAACTACGATTTATAAATACATGTGCAATATAGTGAATCTATCCTTTACCGTTGTTTTTATATATTAGTATGTATATATATCGTACAATCGCATTGTATAGGTCCTTGCACGAGATAATGGGAAACCCTGACTGTGAGTGTACAGACAACCCCAATGCGGTACATTGATAGTGTGACATTGCCCGGCACGAGGGTAACTGAAAGTGACTGCGGAAAACCAGAGGATGAGCTTTCGGAGTTAGTGCGCCCGGGCTACAGCACTATTCTCTCCTGTTTTCAAAAACCTTAATTTACCCGTTGACTGGCTAATAAATGTAAAATTTATTAGTTGAAGTCTATCACATTCTCACGATTTCCGATTATTCCTTTTACTCTAACAGGTTAATTCGTTATTGATTTATAGAATCCCTTCGAAAAGATAGAACATATGTCCTTTGAAGAGGCAATTAAAGACCTGGGCTCCGATATTATTGTTGACATCGAGGTCACGCCCGGTTCAAGGTCAGTCTCGGTCCCGAGCGGTTATAACGAATGGCGTAAGAGGATTGAAGTAAAACTGACAAAAAATGCCCAGAAGGGAAAGGCAAACGAACAGTTGGTGGAATGCCTTGCCGAGCTATTCGAAATCAGCAGTTCGAACATTCTTATAAGCAGTGGGGCAACAAGCAGTAAGAAGTCTTTACTGATAAAAGGAATTTCGTATAAACAGGCAGTTTCGATTTTTGGAGCTCGTTTAAAAAAATAATACAGGATTTTAAGAAGGGAACGAATTTTAAGAGTAGTTTTCCGGCTCTCAAGAAGTAAAGTTGCGGTTTCGTTAAGACCCCTTAAAACTATAATTAAAAAAAGGTTGCAGAACAACGTGGTCGATCTTGATATTTACAGAAAAAGGCTTGAAAGGATTGAAGAGCTGCTCTCTGAGCTTTCAGAGTATTCCGGAAGGGGAGCAATTATCATTGTGGAAGGAAAAAGAGACATACTCTCACTTAAGAGGCTTGGGATCGAAGGCAATTTTAAACTTGCAACCAGACACTCTCTTTTTAATTTCTCAGAGGAAATTGCCAGACTTGGCAGTGAAGTAGTTATATTAACAGATTGGGACAGGCGGGGCGACCTTCTGGCTTTAAAGCTTTCAGAATATTTCGTAAACTTTGGCCTGAGGCCCGAGCTTCAGATCCGGAACAAACTGCGGCTTATATCTCAAAAAGAGATTAAAGACGTGGAAAGCCTGTATACTTACGTTTCCAGGCTGAGATTAAAGACCGGATCCTGCTCTGAGCAGGACCTCCCATAAAGGTAAAATTCGAAACCCCATTTTCAGGAACTTATTTATAACACGAAATGAAACACTATATATAAATTATATCTAATAAGCACTATATAAAAAACACTATCTAAAGGATACATAAAAAAGAGCTGCAGAAGAAAGCATCTAATAAGTTAACTGTTTTTAAGTTAATTATCTTTTTATCCAATATAAAAAAGAAAAATTTAAAGAGTTATTGTTAATAATTCACGGCGAAATTTTATTCTTTATGCATGGGATTGGAAGGTTCCCCGTTCTCCTGAATTATTTCCATACTTTGTGGGCCCTTTTGATGATTGAATGTCCGGTCAAATTCCGGATATTTTGGAAAATTGCCAGTCAGTTCTTCAAACATTTTGTGTCTTGGACTGATAATAATTATATGAGCAGGAGGATGAATTTTCTTCAGCCTGCTAATTGCCGCCCCTGCGTGATTATTCAATTCAACAAGCGCTGCAGAGTTACATTTCGACTTGAGGGATACGCCCATTACACTAACAAGAAGTTCATCAGCATAGTTTGGTTCTATGCACTTTGGAGTTGCTGAAAATTGAATATGTCCGTATCGTTCCAGATCATGTAATGCTATTTTTACTTTATCCGAGTCGTCTGCCCGGACTAATGCGAATGATTTCATTTTTTACACACCACCAATATACTGAAGTTATCCCCATTTCGATATGGATCTACCCCTATAATAATCTTTGTGTATAAGAGATGCTTAACGACCTGGACTTTCCGAAAACAAATAGCATCCTAACCACCTTTTAAGGTGCTGTAGATGGTCTGGTCCTTGAGCCGTAAAATCTTATTTATCTTATCTCTTATGCAAAAGGTCTTCAAAACTTATAGAGGTACCTTGCAATTTCTTTTTTCAGATGTAGTATGCGCTTCCAGTTGATGGAGTAGCGTATTCTATAGTTATATTCATCGTATATATATTCGTTTTGAAATAATATCTTATTTTTATGAAAACTTTTTTGACCCTCCCTTTTGTTTAATTTTTATCGACATTTTATCTTCCTTTAATAATATAAACTAAAGAAGCTAATTTCATAAGATTGCATTATTAATTACTGATTTTAATGCGATTAAAGGCGCACATCCGGTAAATTTTAAACGGGAAGGTATTTAAGCAAAATTTGCGCTACAGGAATACATAAGCCAGATGAAATTAGCTGGAGTTTTACATATTCAGTCACATATTCAGTTATAGTAATTCGGCTAAATAGTTATTTAATTAAATGGTATCTTTTATTTAGAACTTTGTTGTATCATATACCGAAACAGTGCACAAAAAAGATATTGCAGAACCTTCTGTACTCTTTTTTCGTCCATACTTACTTTCAAAATTTAGCGGGAAGAATTAATACTTCTTTCAAATTATAAATATATCTCTGGGTATTTAAAGATAAATTGGTCTCTGGTTTGATTTCAATACCCAGTTTAATTCCAATAATATAATTCAATAATAAGGCTCATTACTTATGTCCCGGTGCCTAATTAACACTGAATCTCCTGTTAACTAATTGATACTAATTAACAAGTTTGGCTGTTCAGCTATCGAATTGGGGCATTTAAAGGTTATCACATAAGACGGTGATCATATGGCTGAAGATATCAGAACCAAAGTAATAAAGGCAAAAAAAGCGTCAATTGAACTTTCCAGTGTGAGTGCGGAGGTGAAAAACAGAGCGCTTGAGGCTATGGCTAACGCTCTGGATAAAGAGCGGAAAACGATTCTGGATGCAAACTCAAAGGATCTTGAAGCTGCAGCGGAACTGAAAAAAAAGGGGAAGCTCACTCAGGCCCTTGTAGACAGGCTTAAGGTAAGCGACTCGAAAGTCAACGGAATGATTGCAGGGATCAGAGATGTAGTTAAGCTCAGGGACCCTGTGGGAGATACTCTCTCTGCTCTTGAACTGGATCAAGACCTTATCCTCTACCAGGTAAGCTGTCCGATCGGCCTTATTGGGGTCATCTTCGAATCCCGGCCTGACGTAGTACCCCAGGTTATGTCTCTTTGCCTGAAGAGCGGGAATGCAACCATTTTCAAAGGCGGGAGCGAGGCAAGAGAGTCAAACCGCGCAATTTTCAATATTCTTGTAAAAGCCATTGAATCCACAGACGGCATGCCAGCCGGTGCGTTCCAGCTTATGGAAACCAGAGAGGAGATAATGGACCTTTTGAGTCTTGACGCCTACGTAGACCTCCTTATCCCTAGGGGCTCAAATGAGTTTGTTAAGTTTATCCAGGAAAACACGAAAATCCCGGTGCTCGGACACACCAGCGGGATCTGCCACATCTACGTGGACGAGTATGCGGATCTCGATACAGCCTGGAAAGTCTGCTTCGATTCCAAAGTACAGTACCCTGCCGTATGCAATGCCATCGAAACTCTCCTCGTGAACCGCAAGACTGCAGATGCTTTCCTGCCGAAAATGGCAGAAATGTACCTTGGGGCAGGAGTTGAACTGCGCTGTGATGAGGACAGCTATGCCCTGCTGGACAAAAGAGGAATTTCTCCTCTTGCAAAGGCTACTGAAGAGGACTGGAGCCTTGAGTACAATGACCTTATCCTTTCGATAAAGCTTGTTGATTATATAAAGGAAGCCATTGACCACATAAACACTTTCGGTTCCCACCATACCGATGGGATAATAACTGAAAATGCTTCAAGGAGAAAAGAATTCACAGGGCTTGTTGACTCTTCAAGCGTTATGGTAAATGCCTCAACTCGTTTTGCGGACGGTTACCGTTACGGGAAAGGTGCTGAAGTTGGAATAAGCACAAATAAGATTCACTCACGAGGACCTGTTGGAATGGAAGGGCTGCTGATCTACAAATATATCCTGCTGGGAAAAGGGCAGGTAGTTGCAGATTATGCAGGAGATAATGCAAAGCCCTACACCCACAGGAAACTTGACCTTAAGTTTGAAGATGTGAATTAAAACATTGCTGACTATTTATGATATCTTTATATATTTGAATTGAAATACCAACTCAAATTGAGTGCAAGTGATGGAAATTCGGATTGCGGCTACTGATCATTTCAGCCGCATTTTCCAAAATACTCTATGAGGCCTTGTGATTGACAGATAGAAGACAATTTCTCAATGATGTTAATAAAATCGTTATCAAGATCGGCACTTCCTCGATTACAAAACAGAACTGTGACAGTACAAAGGAAAACTGTAGTATTGATCCTACCTTTATGGAAAATATTGCAGCCCAGATCTTCGAGCTTCGAAAGCGCGGAAAAGAAGTAATTGTGGTAAGTTCAGGAGCAATAGGCGTAGGACTCCATGAACTGGGCATTGCCCCGAAACCTCGCGAAATCCCTATCAGGCAGGCAGCGGCAGCGGTGGGACAGAGCATCCTGATGCAGTACTGGAGTGAAGCTTTTTCAAAGTACGGGATAAAAGTCGCTCAGATCCTTCTTACTTATGAATTCTATTCTGACAGGGTATCCTACCTGAACCTCAGGAACAGCATCTCTACCCTTCTTGAATACGGGGTCGTTCCAATAATAAACGAAAATGACTGTACCTGTACAAATGAGATTGAAGCGATCTTCGGAGATAACGATAAGCTTTCTGCGATGGTTGCAAGCAAAATCGATGCCGATCTCCTGATCATTCTTTCGGATATCGACGGCCTTTTTGACAGGAACCCAAAGACACATAATAATGCCAGGCTACTCTCGCTTGTTGAAAGGATAACACCCGAAATCGAAAGTTATGGCGGTGACCCTACAAGCTTCAAGGGTGTAGGCGGAATGAGAACCAAGATAAAAGCTGCAAAGGTTTGCAGTATGGCAGGTTGCTACGTGTCGATTGCAAACAGCGAAATTAAGGATGTGGTCATGAAGATCCTTTCAGGGGAAGAGATCGGAACCTTTTTCCTGGCTGAAAGACATATCCAGAAGAACCGCGCCCGCTGGATAATTCTTGCAAGGGCCTCAGGCACCGTCCGCGTGGATGCAGGGGCAAAGGCTGCGGTTCTTGGGAAAAACAGCCTTCTACCGGCAGGCATTGTAGAAGTTGAGGGCAGTTTTGACAGGGGAGATGTTGTGAAACTCGAGTGTGAAGGCAGGATCTTCGCGAAAGGAATTACAGACTATACCTCTGAGGAACTTATTAAAATCAAAGGAGCCCATACAAACGAAATCGAGGGTATTCTGGGCTATAAGAACTACGATAACGTCATAAAAAAAGAAAATATCGGCATACTGGAAGAATTAAATTAAATTCATGGCGTACTGAAACAGTTAAATTAAATACATCGGATTCATGAAGGGTTCTAATTAATTTCTTCTGATATGGAATCTACTATCATCCTGTTAATTCCTTTAAAATTATTCGACAATTGATCGTACTTAAGTTTTGAGGCAAATGCTTCTTGATATCATATTTATCCTGGAAATTAGGAGATTTACATATGGCAAACCGAAACATAGGATTTATCGGAGCAGGGAAAATGGGTTCTGCTCTCATGCAGGGCATTATTAAAGCAGGAATTGTAAAACCTGAGAATATAGGTGCAAGCGATGTATACGAGCCTTTCTTGAATGATCTGAAAGCAAAACTGGGCGTCAGGGTATCGACTGACAATGCTATTATTGCCCGTGAGTCGGGAATTCTTATTCTTGCAGTAAAGCCTCAGACATTAAGTTCAGTACTCGCAAATCTCAATGCCTGCATAACTTCCGATAAGCTTATAATCTCAATTGCTGCGGGTGTGCCTCTTGCCACCTACGAGAACGCCCTCCCTGAGGGCACCAGAGTTGTACGTGTGATGCCTAATATTGCAGCCACAGTTTCCGAAGCTGCTTCTGGAATTTCTCCAGGCAAAAACGCAACACCCGAAGACCTGAAGACCGCTCTTGAGATTTTCTCTGCAGTTGGCACTGCAGTCCAGGTGCCTGAGTCTCTCATGGATGCCGTTACAGGTCTTTCAGGCAGTGGGCCTGCATTCATCTTTCCGGTGATTGAAGCAATGGCTGATGGTGCTGTCCTTGAAGGAATGGATAGGAAAAGTGCCCTCACTCTCGCAGCTCAGACTGTACTTGGGGCTGCAAAAATGGCGCTTGAAACGGGTATGCATCCCGGAGAACTCAAAGATATGGTTACTTCTCCTGCAGGGACTACCATCCAGGGCATTCACGCCCTCGAAGAAGCGGGAATCAGGGCTGCATTTATGAATGCAGTTATAAAGGCAAGCGAACGTTCAAAAGAACTCGGAAAAAAGTAAATTTTTCCGTTTTTATATTTTTAATTTTTATGCCTTTTTATCTGGTAAATTTATCCGCATAACTTTCTTTTAAGATAATCTTATCTTTCTGCATCTCTTTCGGCTTTCTCCAGATATTCTCCTCTATTTTTTCATACTTTAATGATTATTTATTACAAATCCTGGGCAAATTTTATATATCAGTTCTTCCTTTATTATTTTTGTACAAAATTAACACTGAGCATGTAGAGTTGAGATATAGGGGTCATATTTCATCTTTTCACCTTTTATGTCAGTGTTCATCTTTTATACCTGGCTCACGATAAACCTTGGTGAAACGGAGTCTTAGACCTTCTTCGGTTAGCCACATGGATCTCTTATGGGGGGTGAGAGATTCCTCTCTACTTATATTTATAGAAGGCTGGACTTTGAATTTGGGAAACTCATTATAATTAAAAAAGTAAAAAAGTCTTTATAACTTAGATTATTTCTTGCTTTCCTTTTTCAGGCACAAAAACCAGTCAAGGCAGTACATTCCTTCTTCGGTATTTACAAGCCTTTCTTTTACTGCTTCCATCGAGTTGGGTGCAGGAATTATAACATCATCTCCTGGCTGCCAGTTAGCCGGGGTTGCAACTTTTTCGGCTTCATTTTTCTGCAGGGCAATTACGAGCCTTTTTATTTCCTGCATATTTCTTCCGGCTGATAGCGGGTAATAGATCATTGCCCGGACTTTTGCTTCGGGATCTATAATAAATACTGCCCTTACTGCCTGGGTTGTTGAGGCGTTTGGCTGAACCATGCCGTATTTCTTGGCGACGTCCATTTTCAGGTCAGCTATCACAGGGAACTTGACCTCTACGTTTTTCATCCCTTTGTATTCAATTTTCTCCTCAATCCTTTTGAGCCAGGCAATATGGGAGAAAACGCTATCTATCGAGAGCCCTATGAGCTCAGTATTCATTTCTCTGAATTCTTCCTGCATATTCGCGAATGTCATGAATTCAGTAGTACATACAGGTGTAAAGTCTGCAGGATGGCTGAAGAGTATTACCCATTTGCCTTTGTAATCTTCTGGAAAATTAATTTGTCCCTGAGTCGTAACTGCTGTAAACGAGGGGGCATCATCTCCGATCAGAGGCATATGTATCTGTTCATATCCAGTTTCTACCATATTCTCACCTATTTTCTAAGACCATGCCGTTTTTTTTCGGTATCTGGAAACTGACTTCGAGTTTCGGGGGCTTAACCTTTACAAGCACTACCCTTCCCCTTGACCGTCTCCATAAATCTATTTTATAGTTATTCTATTCTTATATCTGTTCCGAAAAACGGACAGGAAGTTTCTATTGTTAGAGACCCGGTTTTTAAACATTATTATTTTTTAGAAGTTTATTTCTCTAAAACAGGTATTCTGCATCTATTTTTGAGTCATTTTTCCTTCAGAACTCCTTATTTTTTTTACCAAGTATTTTAAAAACTTTTTCGGAAGATCTATACTTTCTAACTCCTTGATTTTTAAAAAGGAGTGTCCTGAGCCTTTCTTCTGGAAAGTGATATATGCTGGAAATTCTTTCTTATATGGGGATTAAATGAGGGAGTTTGTTCGGCCAAAGGTCGTGGTTAGTAGGTGCCTTGGGTTTGATCACTGCCGATATAACGGGGATATGATAAGCAGTCCGATAGTGGCAAATCTCAGGGAGTATGTTGATTTCCTGCCTGTTTGTCCGGAAGTGGAGATAGGGCTCGGTATTCCCAGGTATCCGATAAGAATCATTATCGAAAACGGAGAACAGCGGCTTGTCCAGTCCGCGAGCGGCAGGGATGTAACGGAGGTTATGAAGGCTTTTTGTACTGATTTCCTTGATTCTGCAGGAGAGATTGACGGCTTTATTCTGAAGTCCAGGTCTCCTTCCTGTGGATTTAAGGACGTAAAAGTTTACTCGTCTACAGCAATTAAGTCAGGGGCAGTTGGGAAAAGTTCAGGACATTTCGGGGGAGCAGTCCTGAAAAAATTCCCTTTTTTACCCATCGAAGACGAAGGAAGGTTAAGAAATAGTCGTATAAAGGAACATTTTATGACCAGGCTATTTATGCTTGCTGCTTTTCGGAAAGTGAAATCCGAAGGTAGCATGAAAGACCTTGTCGCGTTCCATACAGATAATAAGTATCTTCTCATGGCGTATAGCCAGACGGAACTCAGGAAAATGGGGTATATTGTTGCAAATAAAGAAAAAAAATCCTTTCCTGAACTGATTCTCGAGTACGAGAGACATCTTTACAACACTCTCTCCAAACCTCCGAGGTACACTTCAAGCATCAATGTGCTCATGCATGCCCTCGGGCATTTTTCTGAGAAGCTTTCGAGCCGGGAAAAAGCCCTATTTTTTGACGGGATTCAAAAATACCGGGAAGGGAAAACCTCTCTTTGCCCTGCAATTAATACAATCAGGTCGTGGATTGTGCGCTTTGAAGACCAGTACCTTATGAATCAGACCTTTTTTGAACCCTATCCAGAAGGTCTGATGGAAGTTGACCCGATATACTCCCACCTGAGAGAAGACCTCTGGGAATGAATCTCATGGACTATACAATTCTGGATGGGAGATAATTTATGAAAAGTGTAGCCAATTTGCTTTATCTCTTTCTACTCATTTATCTTGCCGAATTTCTCTTCTCCTTGCCTTATTCTGAGACTTCTGGGGATTCCGATATAGCAGATATAGGGGAGAATCTGGCCAGAATAGATATCGTAAACTCTGAGCCTTGTAATGCTCCGCCTACAGAGGAGTCAAATACTTCTGGAAACCCGTCCCGAACTTACTCATGGGACTACGAAGGTTACTGCTGCCACCTTACTTTGCCTCTTGATGATGAACTCTATGATGAATATAAATTAAGGACTCGAAACAGGGACTACGATCTGTTTGCTTCAGATTCCTATGACGACTGGTTAATCACGAATATTTCAGATACTTTATTTTCTCTCTCAAAAGATTGCGAGCTTGAAGAGAGCGAAATTCCGGAATTCTGCATCTTATTTGTCCAGTCTTTAAACTATATTTCGGATATCTCAAGTTCGGGTTACGACCAGTATCCTCGTTTCCCTTATGAAACTCTTTATGAAAACGGTGGGGACTGTGAGGATACTTCAATTCTCTCCGCTGCAATCCTTCAGGAGATGGGTTATGACGTTGTCCTTCTCGAACTCCCTGAGCATATGGCGCTCGGGATAAAGTGTGATCCGGAACAAAAAGGCAAAAGTTTCGAGTACAAAGGCAGTGATTACTACTATGTGGAGACCACAGGCAGCAACTGGCAGATAGGGGAAATTCCTGAGGAATATGCAGACCAGCCTGTACAGGTCATCCCTGTCTACAGGAGACCTATGATTAACCTTGACTTTAAAGCCCAATGTGAATATTCAAGAAATGAAGGGGCTGTGGATGTTAATGTCAGTGTAAGAAACGTAGGCTCTGAGATTGCTGAAAATACAACTGTTTACGTTGCCCTTCAGGCTGCAGATGAAACTAATGTATGGGATGAAGTTGAAAGTTCTTCCACAACGGTTGAGCCGGAAGGAGTTTACAATTACACTGCAAAAAGTCTTATTGTTCCTGCAGGAGAAAATTTCCGGGTATATGTGCAGGCATCCGGGGAGAACATGGTATCTGAAAACATAACCAGCGAGTGGGTTAAAATTTGAGAACTAATATCTGATGCATCTTTATGAGAAGATTTGAAGAAAGATAGCTCATTCTTGCAACACATAGGGATTTTCGGTAACTGTCTTATCCCCGGAGGTACTTATAAATTGTATATAAGCAATCTATTATGTGGCTTATTAAGGCACTTTATAATTAGGGGTGGTCCAAATGAATAAACTGTATAGATCAAAGAAGAACAGGATTATTGCAGGCATATGCGGTGGGATAGGCGAATACTTTAAAATTGACCCTACACTTGTAAGGCTTTTATGGTTGCTTATTTCCGTGGTGAGCGCGGGAGTAGGCGGCATGATTGCCTATATTATAGCATGGATTATAATTCCTGAGGAACCCTGAGGTTTCTCCGAGAATATAACTTTTTCTTCCTAAAAGCAATCTGCAGCAGAATTCGATAAATAGCGCTCCCGGATTAATTCGGGAGATTCGCTATTTGCTGATAACTTAAAGTCTGAACTATTTTTACTGGTTGAAAAGTTGGTCTATAAACCATTCGGAATCGAACTTTTTCAAATCCTCGTAGCCCTGCCCTATCCCGAAAAACAGAATTGGCTTACCTGTGATATAAGCAATGGATATGGCAGCTCCTCCTTTGGCATCGGCATCGATTTTTGTCAGGATAGACCCGTCAATTGGCACAGCTTCATTGAACTGAGCAGCCCTTTCGACTGCATCGTTCCCTGCGACTGCTTCATCTACAAAAATTATGAGGTCTGGAGTGCTTACCCTGCAAATTTTTTCCATCTGCGACATAAGGTTCAGGTTCGTATGCATACGGCCTGCAGTGTCTGAGAGCACGAAATCTATTTTATGGGATTTTGCGTACTGGACGGCATCGTAAATCACTGCTGCAGGATCGGCCCCAGGCTGATGCTTGATCATTTTTACTCCGAGCCTGTCTGCATGGATTCCAAGCTGGTCAATGGCGCCTGCCCTGAAGGTATCTCCTGCAGCCAGAATTACTGAGTAATCCGACTTGAGCAGCCTGTGCGTCATTTTTGCAATAGATGTCGTTTTTCCGGTTCCGTTAATTCCAACAAAAACAATATGGACAGGTTTTTCTTTGTTTTTTACATATTCGTCAAAATCAAAGGTATTGGCAGACACCACATCCAGAATGGCTTTTTTCAAGGCTGCCTCTACGATTTCTCCTGTATTGCTTCCTATGCGCTTTGTGGTACCTGTGAGCTGTTTTTTCACGGATTCCACGATTGCCTCGGAAACCGAGAGGGCAAGATCGCTTTCAAGAAGGCCCATTTCAAGTTCCCATAGAGGTTCTTCCAGATCTTTATTATCAAGATAGACTTCTCTATTAAAGACCAGGGCTTTTGCCTTCTGTGTAAATCCAATCTTCGAGACCTTTTTGAAAAAAGATTTTTTCTCTTCAGGTACTTTCTCTTCCTCAGGCTTGCTCTCTGCCGCCTTCTTTCTTTCTTCAAGTTTTTTCCTGTATTCTGCCTTCTTCCTGTCTTCTATCCCAACGATTTCAGGCGAAGGCATTCCAGGCTTGACTTCTACAGGTTCGACTTCGGGACTTTCCTCTTCCAGATAGGGCTCAAGCTCCTCTTCAAAGCCCTCTTCGGCCTCAGGTGCAGGTTCGACTACCGGTTCTATAGCTACTGCTTTATCATCAATAGTTCTGCTGAGCGCCTTTTTAAAACTCCCAAGTTTCTCTTTGAATTTGTTAAACACAGGATCCATCCCAAAGAAATTCAGTAAAAATAGTAATTAATTAATTAATCAATTAATTTATTTAAAGTAAAGCGTTTCGTTCTCAAATAGAGTTTTTGAGCTACATTCTTCTTTGTCTGAGCTAGGTCTTTTCAGGCCTGGTCAGGTTGCTGAAATTTTGCAGCCTCAGCTTCCAGGGCCTGCATACCCTGTATATATTTAGTCAGTGAAGCATTCATCTGTTCGAGAATTTTCGTAAGCTGTTCTTTGCGGCGGTTCAGGGTCTCAATGGCTTCATCTGCTGTCTTTTCTGCACTGAAGCCTGCTCCCAGATCCACAATGACCTTATCTGCATTTTTTATTTCGGCATGAACGAATGAGCCAAAACCTACAGGAACCATCGTTTCGGCAGTCTTGCCTTCCGCTGAGGCTGTCTTCAGCTCGTTGATGGTTATGATTGTCTGGTCGCAGCTTGACATTGAGGCCTGAACCATGTTCATTTCCTGCCTTAATGCCTCGGCCTGTCTCTGGAACTCCTGATACCTGGCTGCCAGATTCCTGATATCTTCACTGACTTCTGCCATATCCTTCACTCCTCAGCAATGCTTTCGATCTGGATCTGACTTCTCTTAACACTGTGCTTGCTTCCGAAGACAGAATAGACCTTATCTATTGCGTTCTTTTCATTCTGACTTTCGATCTTCTTTGTGAAATTTTCCCAGGAATTTCCTGCTTTAAATTTGCCTTTAACAACAAAATTCTTCATCTTGGTCACCACTCTTGCTGTAGCTTTATTCCGACAGATGGATAATTGAATTCACTCTAAGAATCCGAGTGCTTCTTCGATTCTCCCAAGTTCGGGCCCTGTAGTGTCGGAACCTGCCAAATAATTCTTTGAGTTCGCAAGCAGGCCTGAGCCGAGCATCTGAGTCCCGAAGTTCGTAGTCCCGATATTTACCGGAAGCTCGAAGATTTTTTCCAGGATTTCTCTTTCCGAAGATGTCACTTTCGGGTGTACCAGAAGCCCCTTGTTAGTGACAGTTCCTGCCATCCCTACATTTTTTATCCCGGCAATTGTTCCCCTGTAAACCTCTACCTTGAGGGTTCTGGCAATGGTTTCAATAGCCCGGTCTGACAGTTCGGGATGCACAAGGGCTGCAGAATCGTTTGCAAGCACAATGTTTCCGACTGCATTCAACTTATCTGGGAGGATCTCTACATGAACTCCTGTCAGTTCCTGCATTTCACTTGCATCGGTTCCGTATGAAAAAAGGAAGCCGTTTGAGTTCCCTCTGGAAAGGGCTCCGATCACAACGCTTCCGTTTACAAGGGTCTCAACTACCCTTGTATCCAGTGAATCCTCAAGTATGGCACAGGTATCGGGTTTTGTCCGGGGGGGAACGAGAACAACATCTTCTGTGCAGGTTGCAAAGACCCCAATCATTGGGGTGTCGTAGATATCCATTGTTCGAATCATGTTCTTTGAAGCTTCTCGTTTTCTGGTTTTTTTTACTGGGCGAGTTCTGCCTGTACCTCGCCATCTGCGAATTTTACAGCTCTGACCCGGATGGAGAGAGGGGGCTTTTCACAGCCTTTTTCCCAGAGGCGTTCATTAATGGATTTGTCCAGCTTAACCTGTATTGACTCTACCTTCATGTGCCTTACGAGAAAGCCTCTGACTTCAATGACTGCCCTGTTGGCTCTTTTCCATGCAGGCACTTTCCTTACCGCCCTAAGGGGGATAGTATATATCTGTTCTTTTACCATGTCGTCTGCCATTTTTCCCACCGTCCTCGCTTATTTCACATCCAGGCTTCTTCTTCTCCAGTGCCTGCGTCTGGGATGACTCACTACCTTCCGGTTAGTTTTCACAATAACCCACACTGGAACGCGTGTGTTCTGTTTGTGCGCCTTTGCCAGGCGCCTCTTCTGTCCTTTCATGTTATGACTCAAGTGGATCACACCTGTTGACCTGTAAATAACTTAATTCTGTTAACTTCTGGTTATATCCGATAATTAGCTGATTGTGATCTTAACCCTTACATAATTGCGGTTTTACCCTGCCGGATTAAAAGGCAGCTTTTAAAACCATATCCGGTAAATTCTATGAGGGTCTCGGTTAATCTGCAGCAGTATAAGGGTTGAATATAACTCGATTATCGTATAAATCTTTATTCCAGAATTTCCCCTTCCGGAAGACTTCCTGATTTCCAGGTATACTTTCTTCCGGGCAGTTCTTTCCTGGAAAGCACATGGGACTGAATATGGGCAGGAAACAGTTCCTTTATTTTTTCTTCACCATGTCTCTGCCTGATTAACTCCCGGAGTTCGGTTTCGTAATCTGCCTTCGGAGTATTCTCACTCGGTCCCTCCTCAATTCTCAGGTAGCGCTCGACTAGAATGCTCACGGCCTTTCTATTATATCCTTTCAGCGGGCAGATATACTGAATTCCCAATCGGTCTTCGATACTTCGTATCTGTGAGATCGAGAGCACAGGAACTCTATCGTCTCTTCTGGTTCCGTCAGCAATAAATTCCACTTCCGGGTCCGAAGCAAGCGTTTCTATGGCTTTTTCATGGATATAATTGATAGCGCTTTTCGGGAAACCGTCTTTCATTATTTTCTCATACGCCTTTTCCAGAATTTCCCATTCAAGAGGGAGAATCCTGTGCGGAAACTGCAACTCTTTCGCAGTCTTTGATGCCAGCTCTCCATTGGGGAGCAAGCCGAAACTGCAGGTTACGAGTTCGATCTCAAAAAACGGTTCCATCAAAAGGGCAGATAGCGAGCTGTCCTTGCCTCCGCTAAAGAGGACCGAGATTCTCATTATATTTAGACCCGGGTTATGGACGTCTTACGCTTTTGTGGCTGCATCCTCATCAAGAGCGTTTTAAGCCGTTCGTCGTCAATTTGAGACTGGAGCCTTCCACTCTGAGCAAGCGAGATCAGCTGCATTTCAAGCTGTTCCCCTAGAGCCGGCCTTGACATCTTTAGAGTTGTCAGGCGTTCTCTGGCTTCAGGGGTCAGGATTTGCCTCAGGATGGCCTGTTTCTGAGCTTCCATCTCAGCTCTGGCCTGTTCCTGCTGGTAAGCTGCCTGCATGTCAGATGGCTGGTGCTGTTGTGCCTGCTGTTTCTGAATTTCTGCAAGCCGTCTCTTTCGAATTTCGTCGAGTTCGTCATCCATCGTAGGCATGGCAATCACCCAAAAAAACCGGTTTTCCGGAGTATCTGATTCAGATTAACAATGTATTTGAAAGGGGTTCCGAAGAAACATCTCCGGTCTCATTCGGAAAGAACCTCTCTCAGTACTTTGCAAGTTCAGGGATTTTTTCAAGAAGTTCATTCTTGAGTTCATTGGCTGCATTGTCAAGCATGGAACGTCCCTTTGCAGATACCGTTCTTCCACCCTTTACCTTTTGCAGGTAACCTGCAGCCTCAAGTTGCTGTACTGATTTTCTGGCAATCGAACCGCTGCCTTTTGCTTTGTGGCTTGGGCTTGATCCCCTATCCTTTTTTCCGCCATATACGGAGCGGAGCCTTTCAATCCCTATAGGGCCATCGGTATAGATTTTCCTCAGGACTGCAGCGCATCTGATATACCACCAATTGTCTGTGTTTGGGGGAAGTTCCTTGTGAACCCCGGTTTTCACGTTCTCTGCCCACTCAGGGGGAACGACATTTTCATTTTCCTTCAGAATACCTGCAACCTTTTCGATAAGCTCCATTGCAGGGACATCAAATACTGTTGTCATGCTCTCCTCCTTTTCTGAATTACATTATTTTTGCAGGTGTCGGGAGATATAGCCGATTCGACTCCCTACCTGCCAGAAATGCACTTACTTTCCCGAAACGAGGTAACTCTTTCTCTTTCGAGATGCCCTTGCTGATCTTTATAGCTGGACTGGTGGACTCTTAGAATTTGGGCTTTAACGCCCGATAATGCCGGTAAACGTGATTTTAGTTTAAACTGGAAAGAGGTTGGTACATTTATCAGTTAGTGTGGATCGGTAATCATAGATCGGTAATCATATATACATCAGATCAGGTGATTTAGACTATGAAAAATCTTAAACTGATATCCAGTCATGCCAATAATCTGAAAAGCGATCCAATTGTATCTAATTGGCTTTTGTCGATTGACGCAAGTACCAACATCCAGCGTAATTACCTTCAAGCTATAAAAGCATTTTGCGAATTCGCAGTTAAACGCCTGATGAACATATTCTGGAAGCTGAACAGGAAGTTAAGTCTGGTTTATTGATGAGACAAAGGCGCATTAAAACATATCTCATTAGTTTCAAGAAGTCTCTGCAAGATAAAGGCTTAGCTCCAATGACGGTAAAATCGTACATGAATGGTGTCCAAAGTTTTTATCGTAGCTGTGATATTGAACTGCCCGCTTTGTGGCGCTTTCTCCTTTTACTTTCTTTCCATTGTCATAACCTCGTATCCCAGGTATTTCTGTAGTTTTAACTGACTGGCTATATAAAATTGCAGCACTAGGCTCTTGTTCTCTGCCATTTGCAATTCTCAGTTCAGTTCTCAGTACAGTATTGATATATTCCCAAATTCCTTTAAGCCGCCAAAGGCGGAAATAATGGTAAACAGTTTTCCAGAGTGGAAATTCGTGGGGTAACATTCGCCATGCACAACCAGAACGTAACAAATAGAAGATGGCATTCAATATTTCTCGATAGGAATGAACGCGTTTTCGACCCAGATTAGTTCGGAAATTCGGAATATGAGGCTTAATTATTTTCCATTCTTTCTCGGATAAATCGCTGGGATAAGGAAGTCTTCTAGATCGTTTTGACATTAACGAACAATCAAGGTACAAGGATTATTTAATTTTAAGACAGCCTCTAAGTCCTGAAGCTTCAAGGGCAGTTCAGGATTATATAAATTATAGGGGTAGACCAACTAAGAGCCTATCGAAAAGTGGTACATGCTATAACTTTTACAATATGCAATATGCAAAACCGGGACAGATACTCTGATATTATAGACCTATTGTGACTTTTCACATGCACTACTGACTTTTCGGATAGGCTCCTTAAGCCCGTTATGACCAGATGCACACTAAGGACGAGCAGATCGAAAAGCTATCTGTTTGCAATATGCACCCTACACTGTTTTATTTCAAGTTCGCTGTTCCGGAGTTTCTTGTGTTGCATCATCCCTCGCTAGTTAATTTTTGGGACTATCAAAATACTTCTTTTTTAAATATGCGGATTTAAAATAGTACTATAAGGATTTAATATGTTATTTGCGACTATATATGAAATTAAAAGTTTAGAAATACTTGTTTTCTGAAATAAATTTCTTATCACTCTTTCTGCTTCCAAATAAGCTTATGTCTCTGGCAATAAAATTCCTTAGTCGATGAGTAATGAAGAATAATTACAAGATACGATAGGTTCCCAATGTCCTGAAAAATATGTAAAGAGGTAGTAATGCTTAAGATTTTCAATTATTCACTCTAAAACAAAATTGATGTTTAAGGTGCTCTATAAGTATTAAATGCGCTATTTATGGATATATATAATTTTAAATACTTAAAAACTTTTATTTTATCAATTAAACCTTTTAAAACTCTTATTTTATTAATTAAACCTTTTTAATCGGTATCTCTTTATAAGTATGTTTATATTTAAGCTCATTAATTTTACATTGTCAAGCCGCGGCTAGTCGGCAAGACAATTAGAACAAAATACGACTTAGGCAGTTTTAGGCAGTTTGGGACGCAATTCAATTGAGAACTTAAACATAAAACTGTCTACTGAAAATTTCTGTAGTATAATTTGTGGAGTAATATAAATTTCTGGAGTGGATGTTAAATGGTGAATATTAAAAAGATACTCGGTATTTTGCTGGCACTATGTTTTGTAATGTCAGTAACCGCTGCGACAGCAGCAGCTGGATTTGACGGTAGAGACAATGATAGAGACAAATACCAGGAGAAAGGCAATAAGTTCGGCCATGGCAATAAGTTCGACAATGGCAAGAGTTTCTTTAAGTACAATGCTCCATGCGGTTACTGGAAGAAGGTTGTAATAGTAAAGAAAATAGGTTTTGGCCACCACAAAAAAGTAATAAAAACAATTAAATGGGTTTGGGTATCCACCCGCAATCACTACGGACACGGATCCTGGTGCCAATTTAAATTCCCACACGGTTTTCGCTAAACGTTCAGTAATAAACCACATTACGTGATGAGGTACTAATTGTTTGTAAAATGTAAAATCTAATGGGATAGGACTTACGTATAAGGCTCAGTTAAACTGCGTAAGTCCTAACTCATTCTTACTATATTCCTCAACGAATGCTGGCTTATTTTTTCCATATGATTCCTGCTTTTTTAGGTCAGAGCTTTTAACATGAAACCTCAGTGTTTTTTATTTCCTGGCATTTCTGCTGAATTAGTCCCAAGGTCGACAAGTAGGAGTATAAATATTTATGTCAAATAAAACATTTGATAGAATAACGACGACGCTGTCTATTTTACTGGCACTTTGTTTTGTATTATCAGTGACAGCTGCTTCAGTAAACGCAGCGACTTTTGAACATGGCGACAAATACGGAAAAGGTTACAACGATGGCTACAGCAAAGGCTACAAAGACGGCAAAAAAGACTGCAGTAAATACGGTAAAACAGAGATTCTCAGGAAGATTTCTGTTCTCTTTAACAGAGAAAAAAGCTATAATGAAGGCTTCATAAAGGGCTATATCACCAGCTACAACAAAAACAGATACACATGCTTAAAACGTACTAAATGATAAACTATTATAAATGAACTGCCTCCACTGTCGCCTAAAGGCTGCCACGGAAGCCCCCTCCTTCGAGTTTTTACGTTATTTGTGATTTTGATTTTAAGTAGGAAACTATCCTGGAAAGTTGCGGTCAGCTTTTCTATTTTCTCTTCAAATAAATGGCATGTTTGTCTCTTGTAAAGCCTGAAACTGAATATTTTTCTTTCATTGCTGAGTATACAGTTGTTTTCTTAAAATTACTTCATTATTGCTTGAATAGAGCTGTAATTGATGACCATCTATTGAGATACAGGGCAAAATGCAGTAGTTTTATATGAAAACAACTGGATTTTTAAAGGTCGTTGATACATCGTTTTTGATAAAACCGATGTAAAACAGGTGCTTTTCAGCTGAATATATCAGAATACAAGGCTTGAATCTTCAAGAATGCATAGATTTTGCTACAAAACCTCTGCATTTTTCCAATTAAGCGACAATGTGCCTGCATTCTTAAATATGCGAAATTATTTCAAGATACAACATAAATTAGAATTTACAAACTTCTGGCACACTGCCGTAGGCTCGCATGAAATCGAATTTTTTAGAAGGATTATTCGCAATTTTGCAGTATTTTAATTGAAAAACTTTTCTTTTTGTGTAAAAATAGCTTTCTCACTACTTAATATCGGGGGGAGAGGGTTCATATCATATTCTGTTATTATCAGTATATTAAGTTCTCCTAAAATAGGGCAATTGATAGCTATTATATACTTAACATCTCTTTTTTCTTTCAATTGGGTGAATGCTATGGATAAAAGACAACGTTTTGAAAAATACGGATGGTTAATCTCAAAAACTCAAAGCATACTTAAACATTATAGCTGTCCTGAGTCATGTAATGCGAGTTGCTGCAAACATCATATTATTGATTTTTATAGAAAAGAATATGAGAAAATCTTAAAAAATGTAGATAAAGAAAGTGTGAATATTTTAAAATCTAATGCGGTAAAATCAGAGTTCGAAGGATGTTATAAAGCAATAAATGCCGTCGGGCAGTGCCCATTATTGATAAACTCAAAATGCAGAATATACGATAATAGGCCGGAAGCATGTAGAAATTTTCCTTTTGTAATTTTCCCGGATATGGAAGCAGGATTTGGTTTAACGTTGTTGTTGTGTCCTATGTCTGTTAACATAATTCAAGATTATGCACAGTGGTATAAATCGGTAAACTCAACAATGTATAATCAATTAAATACCGTGTACGAACAGTATAAAAACATAGACAAAAATAATGATTTTTGTATTCAAATCAAAGAGCATAATTTAGATTCGTTCATAGAATTTCTTGAAAGGAAGTAATCATTATTCATTTCCTTTTTTCTTGCCTGTTTGTGTTAATAAAACACGCATGCAGCTGCAGATATCTGGACAAAAAAAGAGTAAATCAATATGTTTAGACTCTATTCAGTTAAGTTGAAATAAATCCGAGGAGTTGAGAGAATAATATTTTCTTTCAACTTCCTTTACTTCCAGTTCAAATTATTTTTTTAGAGCGAAATTAGAGCATTTCATGTAAGTAAAAAATGGGACACGTTGAACATGGGCTAAAGCACAACCAGTAAACCAAGCATTCCTGTGTATTTATAGGTGCATTTGAATTCAAAAGCCTTCTTTAGAAGCCCGTGGTTGAATTTTTAGACACAAATGATAGAATCAAAAGGGAGAAAACATTAACTCAGCTAGATCGTTAGAATGGCTCTGAATTTTGGAAAAAAGTAAAAATTAGAAAAAATTAAAAAATTTTTATTAGCTTTTGTCTGTGATCCTTAGCACCCCTGGCTGTTTAAATCAAGTACCTCCTGGTGGAAGTCGACTTCATTATTGAACATATCCATGAGCCTATTCCAAAACCAATTTTATCCTCAAATCAGTGAAGTTTCATAACTGTTTTCATGATCCGAATCTCAATTTATATTCAAAGTACAAGATTCAAAGATGCAATTTTGAGTTTTGGGATCAGCTCATACACAAAATCTGAGTTTCATCTTTTCTCTTTTGTCATGTGCCTTATACTTACTAAGACCTGTCCTCTTGTCTGCCTGGCTTCAACGTGTAGCTCCATTTTCCAAAAACGTAGCTATTTTAGGCTTGTGGGGTAGGTCACTCGTGTGAAAATCAGTATCGGAGACATAGCAGATTTATTTATGAAGTCTCGGAATGGCTACATTTATTGATAAACGTAGCCATAACGCAATGAGAAAGGAATCCAGGAAAAACTCAAACATGCAGTAGTTTTCCCTTAAAAATACTGAATTCTGCAGGGAATCTTATTGTGGAAATAACTCTGGAAATACTTCTTAGAGCTTCCATGACATCAGCTGCAAAAAAGGCAGTAATATTTCACGTGAAAATGTTGTTATTCTCTATTATTGCTTTTAGCTTTTTAGTTTTTGGGCTTGAGGTTATATAGATAAATGTCTGTAACATCTGGGTCTTCTGGATTGCGAAGATACTGCATGTACGATTTTGTCGTTATAGATAGATGGACT
>CAVZFI010000005.1:0-15444 GCA_963774465.1 uncultured Methanosarcinaceae archaeon
ACATGGAACAGGCCGTCATAAGGAGAGGCAATGTCCATTATCCAGTTGGACGGCGTAACCACAATAACGATCCCGATCACCACATCATTCACGGAAGGGATATAGACTCCCGCGAGAGGGATCACTCCAACTTTATCCTCTTTGAGATTTTCAATACCACAAAACGAAGAATAGATCTTGTCGTTCTTGACATACGTCCCGTATCCGGCTCTTCTCGTATTCTCGGATAACAGGTCACCAGGGATCACTATTTTTTTATCCATCCAACATCCTCTTATAAAAGTTTAGTTTCAGCCTCTCCCTTCGTAAGATGATTTATAAGAGCGTAAAAATCAGTCTGGACTCCTGCCGGAATTCTTACCACTGCAATCCAGGAGCCGTCACGCTGCCATTCTTCTTTCGTAATGCTTCCGGCCTTGGAAATATCTCCGTATGCTTTGGGAGCATATTCGGGAGGGATTTTCACAGCAATATTGATTTCTTCAAAGCGTATAGGTATAAGCGGGCGAATGGCTTTCATTGTGATATTAACCAGCTGATCCACGCTTTTTAAAGGATCTATGTGCACCTTTGCCTCTTCCATCGCCTTTTCAATCCGTGCGGGAGGATGCGGTGCTCTTGTCTGGGGGTTTATTGCATTTCTGGAAATAGTATAGATAACTTTTTTCTTTTTTTCCTCAAGCATGCGTTTTCTCTGCTCAGCAGTGAGCTGAAGCTCGCCGCTTTTCAGGATCACGGCAGCAATCTCAAAGGGGTCCGTAGTCTCAAAAGAATTGAGAATATCGGATTCCGCTGCCCGGTCCCCTCTGTTTGCGTCTTCGAAGATAGTTTCAACCGCCAGAACATCTTCCAGGTTTACTTCTTCTCCTCGCTTGTAGGCCAGGGCCCCTTCGGGATCGACCAGGACTTCGAAATGCTTGCTGCCTCTTTTGAGTCGTGCAGTCACTGCCTCATCCAGGGACACCATTTTCGAATACCTTCTCCAAAATATAATTTTGAGAATCCGAAGATTCTCTGACTAGTCATTCTCAAATATTATATAGATTTTATTCTTTGTGTTCAGTTTCCCTGTGTTTCTCAAGGATCTGCTGAACATAGCCTTCAACTTCTTCAGGAACTAATTTTCTGAATTTCTTATCCTGAAGGGACACAATACCTACCTCAAGGGTTGAAGCATCGAATTTGCCTTCAGCAGCTTTATAGAGCGCATCCATCCCGAGAAGGATAGCTGCATCGATATTCATATCTTCCCTGTAGTCCGCCTCAAAGACCTCAACTACGGCGTTTCTGCCTGCTCCGATAGCTGTTGCCTTGTATTCCAGAAGGGCGCCGCTCGGGTCAGTCTCAAAAAGCCTGGGCGTATTGTCGTCCACACCTGCAATCAGGAGTGCAGTCCCGTAAGGGCGAACACCACCGTACTGGGTATAAGTTTGTTTGTGGTCACAGATTTTCTTGGAGATAACCTCCACACCTATGGGTTCATCATAAGAAACCCTGTTAACCTGCGCTTCTACGCGAGCTCTGTCAACAAGGGAGCGGGCATCTGCCACAAGCCCTGAGGTTGCGGCTCCGATGTGGTCATCAATCTGGAAAATTTTTTCGATCGATTGGGCTTCCACAAGCCTGCTAGTTATTCGCTTGTCAACCAGCAGCACTACCCCATCAGCTGCCTTGATTCCCACGGCTGTTGTTCCCCTCTTGACCGCTTCGCGGGCATATTCTACCTGAAAAAGTCTTCCGTCAGGGCTAAAAACCGTAATTGCCCTGTCATAGCCCATCTGTGGTGCCATCTGCATATTCCGTATCTCCCTTAAGTTTTATTATATATTGTTTGCAATCTTCCCGGCTAGAAACCGGTCTTTTTCCTTTAAGGATCTATATCCGCAGATCGTCAGCTAAATCACCGCCTTGCCCAAAAAGGCTTTGGTCAGTGATCGTAAACTGTGCGGATATCCCGAAAATTCAGGAGCTTGAAGTCCTCGACCAAACATTCATGTAAGGAAAACGATTTTTGATTTCCTATAACGTATTTCTTCCTTATTATAGTTTTTAACCTTTTATTCGGGACTTTCAATCCTGAAAGATTTTTTCGGACGAAACCAGCGAAAAATACCCCAGTTACGGGGAATTCAAAGGCACTTTTACCCTGCAAAGTACGTTTTCCAAGCATAATCTGGATTCGCGCACATGAGGGACCTTTTTAATGGTTTATAAGGCCCGGTTCCAATGTTAACTAAGTCCGTTAATAAAGTGTATTTACTCAGTTATAATGCTTGTGAGAGCCAGGGTTTTCCGGTACTTAGCCGGATTTTGACACCTGTGCGGAAGGATTATAACTTCCACAGTTTCACTGTATCCGGTTTTCAAGCTGCCTTCCAATTAGGCCCGCATTCATCAGGAATTAACTCCCAGAAGTTCCGGAACAGCTATTTTTTCTGTCAATCAGTCCTGCCAATCAATATTATACTTCGTTACACTAATACTCATTCATCATAGTATATATTAGACAGCATCCTGACAGCTTCAAGGTAGAAGATTCAATCCTGTCACGAGAGCCAGCAACGCCGGAAAAACTGTTTGATTTGGTTTTTCTTGATCGCATTTTGCCTTTATTCTCCGGCAGTCCCGGATTTTATCATGATTCCGGGATCAAAGACCGTATGATTCTGGAGAAACTTCTCATTGACTCTTTTAACCGTGCCTGAAGTTCCAAGTACATACAGGGTTGCCCTTCTTCCGTTAATCCGGGTGAGGGCTGCCAGGGAGGCTCTTGTTTCTTTTACCTTCGTATGGGAACACTGGATAATGCCCTTCCGGTCTTCAAACCCGAGCACCTTAATATCACATTCACTGGCAGTGACGTCCCCGAGCAGTGAAGACGCAGAGAACATAACCTCCCTGACCAGGTCACTCCTGCTTACGGGCTCGTCGAAAATCAGTTCAAAGGCCAGATATCGTTTTTTCGCACGAAGCGAAGGAAGCAGGCGTTTCAAAAATAATCCCCCTCCTCAAGCACTTCAACCCCTTCTCTTATATATCCTGGGCCGGGGCGGTTTCTCTTAATGATTTTTTCGGGAACTGTACTCATGGCTTCAAGGGCTTCATCTTCTTCAAGCCCGCAAATTTCAGCCAGAGCAAGCATTTCCATTGGAGAGCGAAGGTCAAAACAGGATATCGCGTCGCTTGAAAGTACAAGGGAAACATCGTATTTCCTGGCAAGCTCAAGGTTTGCCCTCAGATCCGACAGCAGGCGGATGCGTCTTGAACCCTTTGAATGAAGGAGAGGTCTCAGTGTCAGGCCGATTGCAACGCCGTTTTCTGCTGCTGCTTTTGCAAGCACCTGGTTTAACCCGCTGCTCTTATCAAAGGCCGGATGGTTCAGGATATCTACCCTGGGATTCTCCAGTGCAGCCCTGTTGACAGTTTCGGAACCTCCGTGCACTATTAGGACGTCAACAGACTGCCTGAATTTCCCGATCAACCCATGAAGTTTCGAAGGATTTTCCTCTACAAGCTCGATTCCCCTGAAAATTTCGAACCCCTCTGGAGAGGTCAGTACAGGCTTTGATTGAGGAAGCTTATCTGAGTGGTTTGCAAGTGCAATCCCGCTGTACCTTAGATGCCGGGCAAGGGCAGCAAGTTGCTCGACAGTATTATTCCCATCAGGAATTGCATGAACGCAAAAATCGTAGAATTTCGGTTTACCCAAACAACTCCTCCACTATGGCTCCGGCTTTTTCCCTGTTCTTCGGATAGGTCTCGATCTTGACTTTTGCAGTGATCGCATCCGAGGAGTCAGTCAGCTTCACCTGCTGCAGGTATGCAGCCTGTTTGTCAAAGCGGAGATGGAAGACCTGGTTGTCGTCCAGCTTCTCAGGCATTTCTTTCCTGAGCCATGCCCTTTCTTCTTCCGAAAGTCTTTCGTGGACAAAGCGGGCAAAACCCAGACAGTCTGCCTTTCTTTTAAGCTGCACGCTCAGGATGGTAATGGGATTTCCATGATGCCCTTCAGCCTGAAGCTCTTCAATCAGCTTGCTTCCTTCCCGGACGCCGGCACCTGATAAAAAAAAGTCCAGAGCCTCACGGACTCTGGATACGTCTTCGGTTGCGTGGGCGATCACACGCAGTATTATGTGATGAATCACTTGCCTCGACTCTGATGTGCACGGATACTCGGCCTGGTCTTTTCAGTACCTTTACCGCGTGTAGACAGGCCTCTGCCCTTCCGACCGACGCTGGTCTTGCCCCTTGCGGCTCTGTCCCTCACAGACGAGTCACAGACCCAGTTCAGGTTCTTGTCACTTTTTATTACAGGGTGGTGCGGGTCTACAAGGATGACTTCAAACCACTTGTGCTTTCCATCTTCCCCTACCCAGTAGGAGTTCAGAACTTCAAGGTTCGGATATTTGCGGTCTGCACGGGCTTCAGCGATCCTCTGGATGCTCATTCCACCTGTGATCTTATTCGTCCCCAGTCTCTGGGTCCTTCTTCCACGTTTGGGCCTTACTTTACCAAGCCCTCCACGACGCACATTCACTCTGACAACGACGATTCCCTGCTTGGCTTTGTACCCAAGGGAGCGTGCCCTGTCAATCCTGGTCGGTCTTTCTATTCTAGTCACAGACCCCTGCTTTCTCCAGACCTGCATGCGTTCCCAGCGGAGCTCGTTCACGTAAGTCTCATCAGGGTTTTTCCATGCATCACGTATGTATCCGTAAAAAGATTTTGCCATTTAAACACCAAGTTTCACTTATGTTTCACGGTTCAGCCCTGCCTGCAGGACCACATTCCAACGGGACCTAATCCCGAAAATGAAACATGCGATAAACTGAATCATCTGATTTAAAGCTTTGCCCCTTGAAAAGTTATTTAGAGGTACAGAATTCGCAAAACAGAGACAAAGAAGCGATGGGGTAGTTCAGGACGAAAACCGGAAAACTCCGGTAGAAGTTCTGGTAATTTCCGAAAAAACGTAAACCAGTTGAGTATAACCAAACAATATTATAATGTAAATACTGATAAAGTAAACACTGTTTATTTTCTGGGTTAATATGAGACTTCACTGGATTGATGCCTTAAAAGGGTTTGGAATTATACTTGTAGTATTTGCACACTACAGCTTACCTGTAGCGCTTGATACTTATATTTTCTCGTTTCATATGCCGCTCTTCTTTTTTATTTCCGGGTTCCTGTTTGACTTTGGGAAATATGCAGAATCGGTTGCTAATTTTGTAAAGGGGAGATTCAGGTCTCTTATTGTGCCTTACTTTTCTTTTGCACTGCTTACCTGCCTGTTTTACTTTTTACTGGACACGGGATTCCAGCCAGGAGTTACAAATATTGATTTTTTTGGGAATAGTGCCCTCTACGGCGTTTATTCCATCCTGTATGCACTGGGCCCCCTTGTTTCTTATAATCCGCCGCTCTGGTTCCTGACCTGCCTTTTCGTAACTGAACTTCTCTTTTACGGATTTGCAAAGAAGTTTTACGGGGAACCTGGAAAACTTGTACTCTGGCTTACTGCAGCCGGAGTGCTAGGATACCTTTATTCGGTTTATATGCCTTTCAGGCTGCCCTGGAACGCTGATGTGGCTCTCTCTGCTGTAGTCTTCTACGGGGCAGGAAACCTCTTCAGAAAATATAGCGAATCAGAAGTAGAGTCTGGAGCCGGTTCCAGTTCAAAGTCAAATTCGAGATTTGGGCAGGATCTTTCCCGATCTAAAAAGATTTTTCAGGGAATATTTATCCTTCTGAATCTAATATACCTCGGATACCTTCTGGAGTTTCCGACAGCAGATAAAGTCAATATGAATGTGCTAAAATACGGAGGCTTCTTTTCGTATTACCTGCTCGCTTTCTCAGGGATCTTTGCCTCGGTTTATCTTTTCAAAAATATAAGGAGTTCAAAAATACTGGAGTATTACGGGAGAAACAGCCTGATCGTGCTTGCGCTCCATTTTCCTTTAAAAGATGTCCTGACAAAACTCTCAATTCTCATTTTTGGGATGGAGCTTGAGTGTTTCTATTGCAAAACGGCTTTTGCACTGAGCTTAACGGCGCTGAATCTTATTTGCCTCATACCTGTGATCTTCCTTATCAATAACCACTTCTCCTTCCTGATAGGAAAAAAGAACTCTTCTGCAGGTTTTGAAGGCTTAATAACTCGCTTCAGAAAGCTTGTAAATTAATAGGGTGACTTTCTGATTAATCCAGGGAAATAGCGTATTAAATATCAAGCTACTGCTGGGTATTCCATTGTTAATTGGTCGATATTCTTCATGCGGACCTGAACAGTTATCTTTCATTCTGTCCTGTCCCGCGTCCGGGCACGGCTATAACCCATCGGCTTTAATCAAATGAAAGCATGACCTTCAGCCACATTGGAACAATTGAGTATCAAAGTATCAAACATTGAACAGTGAACGATTCGTTTTCCCAAATCATCAGGCTCAAAAACAAAGATATGTCAAACTCACAAGTATTTTATAATGGTCCACATATATTATTACACACGAATTATTCAATTTATATAAATAACTATTGAGGATATCTGAGAACCTTTGGTGGTTAGTTACAAAGGCTCTGTTCGGCTATAAATTCAAGAAACTGGATTTTGGAACTAAGTATTAAAGAGGATTCTGGAGAATATTACTACTCAGGAGTAATACGGGTTGGAGGAAACTTGATTGGGGTTTTCAATTGGTTCTGCTACATCTATAAAAAAAGAAACAAATATAAATTTTACAAAATTGAAAATAGTTGTTCTGTTGCTGGTTCTTCTCTGCCTAGTGCCCTCAGCCAGTGCAAGAGACTACACATTGGAAGGAGCTACAACGAATATAACAATCGATCCCAGCGGCATAGTTCACGTTGAAGAATCAATTTCATATGTATATGAAGGAAATTACAACGAGGTTTTTAGAAAACTCAAAGTATTGCCTGGGGAATCCATTCAGAATATCAAGGGATATTGTTCAGATGAAGCATGTAAATTCAGTGTTAATCCGACTTCCGAAGGATACGAGCTGGTAGGCTCGCTTCCGAACCCCACCCCTGAAAAAGTGACTTTTTTTATTTCCTACGATCATTATGGCGCAGTTAAAGTCCACAAAGATGTTTCTGAATTCCATTATAAGCTGTGGGGCGATGAATGGGAAAAACCTCTCGACAGCTTAAAAGGAAACATTACGCTCCCTGTGAAAAACAAAAGTGAGATTCAGTATTGGATCCATCCGACTGGCTATACAAAGGAAGAAAACGTGGAGCATAATGTAATCAATGTAAGGACAAAGGAGATTCCCTCTAATCAATGGTATGAAATCAGAGTTGTTTTTCCAAGAATCACATCTCCCAATTCCAGCCTGGTTCAAGTAGACGATGAAGAGGGCCTTGAAAAAATAAAATCAATTGAAAACGAATATGAAACTAAGGGCTTGATCTTAAAGAATCTTTATAATTTTGCAATTGCGTTTGCGTTCCTGATCGTGGCATTTCCCTTCCTTCTATACTTCAAATATGGGAGGGAACCGAAAATTGATTATGATGCAATATATGAGAGAGAACCGCCTACCGATTCCAAACCTGCAGTCGTCAATGCCATCATGAGGGGGAAGATGGGCATTCCTACAATGGATGGATTTACGGCTACTATTATGGACCTTGCTAATCTTGGTTATATTTCTCTTCGCACTATAAAAACAGAAGAAAGCAAGGCATTAGGCCTGTTCAAATCCGAATCTGAAGACATTTTAATTGAAATTATCAATCCTGATATCTACGCGGAAGCTGAAGGAAATCTGCGCAAACAGGTAGATTTCGAAAAAGATGCATTTAATTTATTAAAAAGTCATGCTTTTGGAGGTAAGATATCCTGGAATAAATTGAAAGAAGAGCTTGGAAAAGGAACTGATTTCTATGAATTTATCACTGCCTGGAATAAAAAAGTTAAAGCACATACTGCAGTCGATAAACTCTTCCTGTCCACAGGAAACAAATATTTAGTCGGGTTTGGTTTTGCCACTGCAATAGCAATATTTTTTTATTTTATTGCAATTTCTAAATATTTTCCTCAAGACGAGTTTCCCCTGGCATCAAATCTGAATTTACTTATTGGTTTAATCTTCGTTTTTGAGATCGTTATGATGTTTATCTCCGCAGTGTTCGAAAAGGTACTGGGTCGCTGGACTCCTGAAGGAAAACTCTACTATAAACGTTGGGATAATTTTAAAAATTATCTCACAGATTTTTCTGCTCTCAAAGAGCATCCTCCGGAATCAATAAAGATATGGGACCATTATCTGGTTTATGCAACCTCTCTGGGAGTCGCAAAGGAAGTCCTTCACAATATGTCTCTGGTAGTTTCTTCTGAACAGCTGCAGGGGAGTAGCTTCTATCAAATACACCACAGTTATGCTCAATTTGGTTCTGGTTTTGGGAACGCATATGCATCATCCACTCCGTCCGGGAGCGGAGGCGGTGGGGTAGGCGGAGTAGGGGGCGGCTCTGGCGGAGGCGGCGGAGGTGCCAGATAAAGTACTTTGGATAAAGAGATGGTGATCTATATGATAGTAGAAATTCTGATAATAGTAGCAATAATCTTAGGTTTGCTTTTCGTAATAATTTACAATGATCTTATTAAGCAGCGAAACAGAGTAGAAAATGCCTGGGCTCAGATAGAGGTACAGCTGAAAAGGCGCTATGACCTTATCCCCAACCTGGTAGAAACTGTGAAAGGGTATGCAAAACACGAAAAAACCCTTTTCGAAAACATTACAAAAGCCAGGGCTGCAGTAATGTCTGCAAATAATGTAAATGAAACGGCGGAAGCATCCAATTACCTTTCCTCCACCCTGAAATCCCTCTTCGCAGTTGCAGAAAACTATCCTGACCTGAAAGCCAACCAGAACTTTATACAGCTCCAGAAAGATCTCATGGAAACCGAGAATAAAATTGCCTACTCAAGACAATTTTATAATGATACCGTTATGAAATATAATATCAGTATTCAGACAGTTCCAAAAAACATTGTTGCTTCTTTGCTGGGATTCCAGAAAAAAGAGTTATTTGAAGCCATGCAAGCAGAAAGGGAAGTCCCAAAGGTTGAGTTCTGATTCAGTATATTGATTCAGTTTACTCATCCATTTTATTTACTCATTTTACTAATCCACTTGAATGACTCTACTCTTTTCTGTGGATAGGTTCGAGGCTTATAAATAAAATGACTTAAAAGTACTCAAATATCTGTAAAAAATCAAATGCACTAGCACAAAGCAGCTAAAAATGTTCATCGAATACTATAACGAACCCAAAGAATATTTTTGGACAGGGAATGAACCCAGGAAACTTTATAAATATTTTGGGAGTTAAAACGCAAGATGGTTCGTAGTTAATAGAAAGATCTCATTGCGGAGCAACTTGAATAGTAGCTTTCAGTCTTTCCGGTCCTGCATCTGGTGCGGCTGGAGCTGGTGGGCTTCGATCAAATTAAAGCGTAATCCTAAAGCGTAATCCTAAAGCGTAATCCTAAAGCGTAATCCTTAACCGAACTGGAAAAAGAGAAGATTAAAATATCAGCCACGCCGAAGTGGAAGACCAGAATATAAGGGAATGAATAAAATAAAACGGTGCCGAAAAAAATGGATATTTCCCACTTTCTAGATCAAATAAAAGCTTCCAGCCGCTATGAAAATCAGATCGTTCATGATGAGAAAATTCCTTCAAGGGAAGCCCTGTATGCGCCTCTTGAACTGAAACCGCAGGTAAAAGCAGCCCTCTCTGGCATCGGAATTGAAGATCTATACACGCACCAGGCCGAGGCCATAGAAAAAATCCGGGAAGGAAAAGACATCGTACTCTGTACGACTACAGCAAGCGGAAAGTCCCTTACTTACATGATTCCTGTTTTTGAAGCCATCCTTAACGAAACTGAAACAACTGCACTTTATATCTCTCCTTTAAATGCTCTTGTAAATGACCAGTTAAAGTCCTTTCTGGAATTTGAAGAGGCATTGAAATCAGGTGCAGGCATAGCCCGCTACACAGGCGCCCTTAACGAAGCCCAGAAAAGGAAAGTAAGAGAAGGGCAGACAAATGTGGTTTTAACAAATCCCGAAATGATCCACATGAGTTTTCTTGCCTGGCATCACCTCTGGAAACGCTTTTTTTCAAACCTCAAATTCATAGTCGTTGACGAGAGCCATTACTATAGAGGAGTTATAGGGAGCAACATGGCAAACCTGCTCAGGCGGCTTTTGCGCGTGGCTGAATATTACGGGGCGTCTCCGCAGTTCATCTGCTGTTCTGCAACCATCGGAAACCCCAATGACCATACTGAGACCCTTATTGGGCGGAAAGCAGAGGTAATCGAAAATAACGGCTCCTTTCAGGGTAGCCAGCAGTTCGTATTCTGGAACCCGCCGCTTTATCTGAACAATAGGGGCTGCACTCTAAGGAGAAGCAGCTTTTCCGAAGTTTCCTCCCTTTTTACAAAGTCTGTCCAGGCAGGGCTTCAGACTCTGGCCTTTACCCGGTCCAGGCAGGGGGTTGAACGGATGTACAAAAGCTGCAGGGAGCTTTTGAGGGACAGGAATCTCTCCCCTGCAATTTGCTCCTACAGAAGCGGGTATTTTGACAGGGAAAGAGAAGAAATCGAAAGGAAAATGAGTTCAGGGGAACTCCGGGGGGTTATTTCCACAAACGCGCTCGAACTCGGGATAGACATAGGAGGGCTTGATGCCTGCATTCTGGACGGATATCCGGGAACGGTCATGAGCGCAAGGCAGCAGGCAGGAAGGGCAGGAAGGAGCGGAAACGAAAGCCTTGTAGTCCTTGTAGCAGGCACAAACGCCCTTGACCAGTATTATATGAGAAACCCTGCCGACTTTTTTGCGAGAAGCAGCGAAAATGCAGTCCTTAATCCCAAAAACCCGTACATACTTGCAGGGCACCTGCTCTGTGCAGCAAAAGAAATTCCCCTCAAGAAATCCGATGGTAAATACTTCGGAAAGGGGTATCCAAGAGTTGTGGAACTTCTTGAAGCCGAAGGCCTTCTTGCAGGTGACGACCTGAAATATTCCACTGACCCTTTTCCGTACAAACACGTTTCTCTCAGGGGAATAGACAATAATACTTACTCTCTTCTTGCTTTTGAAGGGGAAAAAAGCTTCCCTATCGAAAAGGACGTCGAAGAGGCCCTGGCTTTTCGTGAGTGCCATCCCGGTGCTGTCTATATGCACAGGGGAGAACCCTACTACGTAAACAGGATCGACCATGAAAAGAAGGAGATCCACGCCGTAAAAACGCACGATACCTATTATACGAAACCCATGATCGACTCTTCGGTGCTTGTACAGGAGACCTACGCAGTAAAGCCGCTTTTGCACGCTCCTGAAGTTGAAGTCGGGCTTGGGGAAGTTGAGGTAACGGACAGGGTAATCGGATACAGGAAAATCCAGGCACAGAGCAACGATATCATGAGTGCCCACAACCTTGAAATGCCTCCAGTCAACCTTCAGACCATGGCTCTCTGGTTGAAGCTTCCGGACAGGCTGCAGGAGATAATAGGCGAGCATAAACTGGATTTTGCAGGCGGGATCCATGCAGTCGAGCATGCGATGATTTCGATGTACCCTCTTCATCTACTTGTGGACAGGAGCGATGTAGGCGGGATTTCCACGCCATCCCACCCTGACCTTGGAGGCAAAAGCGGGATCTTCATCTATGACGGGCACCGGGGCGGAGTAGGGTATGCCGAAAAGGGTTACGACCTTATAGAAGAGGTGCTTGACGGCACCTTAAAAGCAATCGAGAGCTGCCCCTGTGAAAGCGGCTGCCCAAGCTGCATCCAGTCCCCAAAGTGCGGAAATAATAACGAGCCCCTGGACAAACATGCTGCAATCATGCTCCTGCACGAAATCCTTGGAAAAGCACCTTATATCCCACCTGAGAAAAAAGAAAAGCATCTTTCCGAAGTCCGGGCTTCCAGACCAGCTCCCGAAAAACGAGATACAGGAGACGCTCTTGATAGGGTCAGGCGCCAGCTAAGGCGGGAAACCATAAAACAGGAAACTTCAACAGCACAGGAGAAAAAGGAAAAAACCTTCATTGCCACGGACGAAAACGGAGAAATGATCGGAGTAATTTCTGCTGCTGCCCCCGAAAAGGCTGCAGCAAAAACGTTTCACCAGAAATTCAGAGGAAAAAAAGAACCTGCAAAGGAGAAGCCCCTTGAAATCCGTATCAGGGACCTTGGAGCAGGCAATGATTATAACTTCCGCCTCTGGATTGAAATTTTCGAAAATAAAGAAAACGAAGCCGTTAACGGAAAGGATGGAAAAAAGATTGTGAAGAAATTGATTATAAGGAAAGTAAACTGAGAAAAAAGGGAACAGAATTGGCTATCAGGAAAGTAAACTGAGAAAAAAGTGAACAGAATTGGCTATCAGGAAAGTAAACTGAGAAAAAAGGGAACAGGACTGGCTACCGAATTTACTCAAAAAAGGCGAAAGGGTTTGTTTTTTAAGGTTTGATTAACGTTCCCATGTACCCTTTCACCTCAATTTTCATGTTTTTCCATTTTTGCAGAAAGATCAGCCTGCTGCCAAGATATATACACAAGCATAAATTTACAGAAACTTCCTACTGTAAGAATCCTGTAAATACTGGATGTGCTTTTCAAGAAGCTGTAATCTGGTCCATTTCATGTTCGACGTCTGCAAAAGAATCCTGTAAATACTGGATATACTTTTCAACAAGGGGTTTATATACATGATTTATTCTGTAAACTTTATTTCTTCCTTCTTTTGTTTCCATTATAAGGTCGATTTCTCTGAGATTTTTCATATACCAGCTGATTGTAGCCCTTGAAACTCCAAGTTCACGTGCAAGAGCTATATTTGTATCGCACTTACCAGGAACGATTTTTGAAATTATTCTTTGATTCGCTGCGTTTTGAAGAGCAGAAATAATTCTTATTTCTTCCTCTTTATAAGTAAAATTATTTTCGAAGAATCTCGTCTTCCCACCTTTTTTATAGACCTCGATTTTGTTCTGAGTTTCAAGGGTTTTTATGTGATATTTTACTGTTTCCCTGTCTAAACCTATATGTTCTACAATCTCACTAATATATGCTCCAGGTTTGGTTTTGATATAGTCATAGACTCTAAAACGGCTGGGGTTGTCAAGTACATTTCCAGAGTTTACAATCCGATATCCGGCTATTGTGAAAACTAGCCTGGGGTAAAGGAAATCAAATGCCGTTGAGATATATATTGTGGCCAGCCACAAAAGAAACTGCCAGTAGGGTATTTCGACGACTTCTAGCAGTATCCCATCTGCTCCGTTAAATAAGGCTTCGGCTTGATCACTTGGAATTGGCTCTACAGTATATTCTGTAGCCCCGGCTACTGTTGTTAACAGAGAAAATAGTAAACAGATAACAAGCTTTTTTTGAAGCTTAACACTGTTTGACAGCAAAGGTGAAATCCTCTGTTCCGCGGACTTTTTTTCCGTATACCTTGAACACCCACTCTCCCTGTTCCACATATGTTCCGTTAGTTGAATATATCTTAACGAGTACCTTACCATCCGCACTTCCATCAGACGTATCACTGTAGTTTTTAAGGTTGCCTGCAGAAGGGGTTTTGCCACTAAGTGTCAGCGTGTCAGTTTTATCTCCCCAGTTCAAATTCACTAAAAGATATTTTGCTCCAGAACTTACGGTCACACCAAGACGTTTTGTCTCCCCTTGTGTTATGTAATATTTTGTTGGGGAACTCGCTGTCTTCTGGAAAGCTTTTGCTCTGAGAGCTGTGGCCTGCCCTGTTAATGCGGGACTGATTGGCTCTGGAGAAATTAAATTATCTTCGCACGTACTGCGGGGACTATCTGTCCACGGTTCAACAATAGGTTCAACAATATGTTCAACAATATATTCTTCTTCGATGGAAGTCGAACTAACTTCCAGATCTGAGTCTTCTTTCCAGGTTGTTATAAAAATCACCCAAAAAAATGAGGAAAGACAACATATAAATCTTCTGCCCAATGTTTATAATAATTAGAGCCACAGACAATTTCAAAAATTATATAAAATAGAACTCATCTTAAAAACTATATGGAAATAAAACGTAATACAACAAAATCGAAATCTATATAAAGAATATTACCCATCGGGCTATTAACACATGTAATCGCTATACCAATCCATTCTAAGGAGTTAGATGGAACTATTAGAACATGTCTTAAAATTAAATTTGGTTCTATAATTGGAATAAGACTCTATACACTTGAATTGAAAACCATTGCATTAAGCCGTTAAATGTCTAAAGTGTAATTTTAATCAATGATGGTTATTACATTTTTTTATACATCGAGTGCTTAAATCATATGGGATGAAATAGTATCTTTAAAGTCAATATGTACCTGAATTAATGTAAAAATATGCAGTATGACTTTTAAAGTTAACATTATCCACTATCCAATTGTAGTATGAAAGAAGTCTTGACAAGTAAACAAACTTTTTCACATAGATTTCTGTGCCTTAAATCTTACAGTATAATTCCAGAGATTTCCTTCAACTTTATCCAGGATAAAACCAGCTTCTTCTCCTAACTTAATAGTAGTAGATTTTAAAGGGTAATCTGGATCAGGTAAAAATTCTGTTACTGCAAGAATTCCGCCAGGCTTCAGAACTCTTTTCATCTCCTTTAAAGCCCTATTTCTGTCTGGAAGTTCCTGAAGAACTGTTACAGTATATACCACATCGAATGAATTGTCATCAAAGGGTAGTTTATGCGCATCTCCTTCTACAAGCTTGATATTTTTGATATCTCTGTTTTCTGGTCTGGATAGTTTCTTCTTTAACTGCATTAACATTTTTGGTTGAATATCAAGAGCATATACTTCTCCTTTAATTCCACTAGCCCTTGCAGCAAAGGTTGTAAACGCTCCGCTTCCGCATCCAACCTCCAGAATACGCATTCCTTCTTTTATCCCGCTTCGCTTTATCAATTTTTCAGGAGGCTGCAATTTTCTTCTAAAATTGCTATCTAAAAAAGGTCCCATAAATGCTGGTGGTGAAAATGCATAAAATCTTTTTACAATTCTTAATGCAATTTGCAATAAAACAAAAAAACCTAAAATTTTCAGTAAAATCGTTGTAAGTGCCCGCATATCTAACCACTTTTACAATATCAATAGTTCTGAACTTCTTTAGTTCTGAAATCCATTTTTGCAAACGGAAATATTATCAAAAAGTCATTGAAGACTATGGAACGATTTGTTATGAAACCTAAAAGCAATTCATATGCCAGGTTGTTGGGCGTATCTTATTAATTGTTTAGTATCATTAATATAATAGTTTTATGTTCTATATAAATAATAGGTATATAATATAGGGATCCTTTCCGGTTTTGCATTATTACATTGCAAAAGTTACAGCAGGTAACC
>CAVZFI010000006.1:0-82921 GCA_963774465.1 uncultured Methanosarcinaceae archaeon
AAAACTTTTGTAAAATTCCCCTTTATTTCAATAATTATTAATGAGGGAGAGGAAAAATTATCTTTTGTAAAGAAGACTTAGAACTATTGACGAAAATCAAAGCAAGTGGTAGATTCTGCGATTGAATGAGAAAAATTAGGCTTACTAAAAATGGAAGATGTTTGTTCTGTAAGGCCCAGTTGTATCAAAATTATCGTTCCTGAACCGTTATTTTACTTTGTGAGTTAAGAGTAATTAGGTAAGGTATTCAAAAATCACAAGGTATCAGGTTTATAAATTACTAGAAAATTGAGTCATTTGCTCGATTCTGACGTTCTTCCTGGCGATTTTATTTCTTAGAGCAACTCTTCTCAAAATTATTTCTGTAAGCCTTTAATCAAAGATTTTAACAGGACTACGTTTAAGGTGTTACGGTGTCATATCAAAAGTTTGCAAGGGATGTTGGCCTTATCGGGATAGTTCAGATACTTACAAACTTGAGTAATTTCCTTCTACTCCCGATAATCACAAAAAGCCTTGGGACATATGATTACGGCCTCTGGGCGCAGATAAATATTTCAGTATCTTTAATCTCTCCCCTTGCACTTATGGGTCTTTCAATGGGGCTTGTCAGATTTTTATCTTCTGAAACAGAGAAGGAAATAATAAAGGAAGCTGTCTATTCTATTCTTTTTTTCGTGACTATGTCTGGCCTTCTGGCCTCTTTTTTACTGTATATGCTTGCCGAACCCCTAGCAACATTCGGTATCAAGGATCCGGATGCGGCCTATTTCATCAAGGCAGGCGCTCTTTTGATTCTCGTGAATGTGATCGAGCCTGTATCTCTTTATTATTTCAGAATATTCAGGCAGATCAAGAAATTCTCTTACTTTACTCTCTTTTGAAGCGTTCGGAAAACTACTTTTTATTCTTGTTCTTCTCAAAATGGGATATGGGCTTCTTGGCGTGATAGCAGCTACCTTACTTGTACAGGGCGTCATTGTTTTAATCGCTGTTCTGACTATAATCTCACAGATCGGATTCGTTATCCCCAAATTTACTTATATCAAGGAATATCTACAATTTTCTCTACCGTTAACTCCCAATAATCTTGTAAGATGGATTACAGAATCAAGTGACAGATATCTGGTTACTTATTTTCTCGGTCTCAATAGTGTAGGCATATATTCGGCAGCCTGTTCATTCGGTAGCCTTATACAGCTTTTTGTAAATCCTCTTCAGCTTATTCTTTTCCCAGAACTCTCAAAACTGTTTGATGAAAATAAAATGGACGAAGTAAGAATTTATATGTCTCATTCTCTGAGATATTTCCTTATTATCTCTATTCCGGCAGTATTTGGACTTTCAGCTTTTGCAAAGCCTTTGCTTGGAATCTTTACAACTGAGGATTTCCTTTCGGGTTGGTTTGTTATCCCTGTTATAGCTTTTTCCGGTCTTCTAGCAGGAATCGTCCAAATTTTTGTCAATACACTATTAATTGTCAAAAAAACGAAAGTGCCAACTTATATCAATTTTGCTGCGGCGGTTTTGAACGTACTGATCAACCTCTTCCTAATACCTTCGGTAGGCATTGTCGGGGCTGCTCTCTCAACTCTACTCTCATACTTCTTTATGGCAATCCTCTGCACGCATATGTCTCTAAAATATTTTAAACACGACTTTTATTTTCATGACATTGCAAAAAGCATTCTATCCTCAGTGGCTATGTACTTCTTTGTTTCCCGTTTCGATATCTTAAGTATCTATAAGCTTTTCGAGGTTGCAGGAATGGGTGTTCTTGTTTATTTATCTATGATGTTTTTGTTGGGAGGTTTCAGCGACCAAGAGCTTTCGTTAATAAAAAAATATATATTTTCAGTCAAGAATAGCGTCGTCAAAATTATTAGGGTTTAAACAGTTAACTGTTTGATGCTACTGATTTCCCAGTTTAACTTCGTAAGTCCTATAGATTATGCGTTCATTTTTACATTGACAACATTATGAGGTAAAATCAACTTTACGGTTTGTCTACAGTACAATTTAACTAGTAGCTTTCTATCAATTTGAAATACTCACTTTCGTTTTTTATTTTGGAGATAATTCGCATAGTATAATTAACAATGAAAAATAAAACAGCAATATTAAATAATATATGAGTATAATTGCATATACTCATTTATAGGTGGTGATGTCTGCGGATATTGTTTATATATTTAAGGCACTGGCTGATGAAAATAGAATAAGAATACTGAATCTTTTAAAAAACGGTGAATTATGTGTCTGTGATATTGAAGCGGTTCTAGGCATTAAACAATCCAACGCTTCCAGACACCTGAACAAACTGAAAACGGCAGAAATTATCGTTTCTGAAAAAAAATCTCAGTGGGTCTATTATCGACTCAATGATAACATTTTTCTAAGGTTCCCCTTCCTTTCAATGATAATTAGCGACGAAGTAGAGAAAATAGGCGTTTGTAAAGACGATTTAGCACTATTGAAAAAGCTAAAAGCAAGCGATAGGTCTTGTGATTGATTGAGAAAATAATTACGTTTACAAAAAGGATAGAGGTGTTTGTTTTGGAAGACTCCGTTGTATCGAAATTGTCATTCCTTAATCGTTATTTAACCCTGTGGATCTTTCTGGCTATGTTTATAGGTGTGGCTCTGGGCTTTGTCTATCCGGGGTTTGCAGAATTTTTAAAGAGCCTATCTATCGGCACCACATCCATTCCAATTGCCATTGGTTTGATAGTTATGATGTATCCTCCCCTGGCAAGGGTCAAATATGAGGAATTGGGAAAGGTATTCAAGAACCGGAGGGTATTGGGTTTATCCTTACTGCAAAACTGGGTAATTGGCCCGATTCTGATGTTCGTCCTGGCTATCGTATTTCTCAGGGCATATCCTGAGTACATGGTCGGTGTCATTCTAATTGGCCTTGCCAGGTGCATAGCCATGGTGATTGTCTGGAATACCCTGGCAGATGGGGATAATGAGTATGCTGCTGCCCTGGTTGCCTTCAATTCAATTTTTCAGTTAGTCTTCTATTCCGTTTTTGCTTATTTCTTTATAACCGTACTGCCTGAATGGCTGGGACTTACTGGTATGGAGATAGATGTCTCTATGGGAGAAGTTGCCCAGAGTGTTGCCATTTACCTCGGAATTCCTTTTGCTGCTGGCTTTTTAACCCGTTACTTCTTACGTCCTTCAAAAGGAGCCGAATGGTATGATAACAAATTCATTCCTAGAGCAGGTCCTATTTCGCTTTATGCGCTACTGTTTACGATTATTGTAATGTTCTCTTTAAAAGGTGAATATATTGTTACCCTGCCTTTAGACGTTGTAAGGATTGCAATTCCTCTCTTAATCTATTTCGTGGTTATGTTCGGTGTCTCCTTTTTTATCTCTATGAAATTGGGGGTAAACTACGAACAGACAACATCCCTTTCTTTTACCGCAGCCAGCAATAATTTTGAACTGGCAATTGCAGTCGCAGTAGCAGTTTTTGGCATCAATTCCGGACAGGCATTTGCAGCGGTAGTAGGACCTCTGATTGAAGTGCCAGTTATGATAGGACTTGTGAATGTCGCACTTTACTGGAGAAAGAAATATTGTATCAACTTCAAAATATGTGGGGAAAAATAAATCTCATATCTTTGCTGAAAATTAAGAGTTTAACCAAGTCGGAAAAACAAATCGTGAGATGAATTCAACTTTATAAATATGTACTAAAATTGTTGCATATTAAAGTTGGAAAAATTCCCACTGAATTTAAAAATGATACTAAGTATTATAATAATGTTACAAAGAAGCTTGAAAAATCGCGACAAAAAAATGTCTGAAAACTTAGTTTTGCAGTCAATAACGCTGCATTTACATGGAGGAATAATCCCTATGTTTAAGGGATTTGTCCTTTTATTTATTTTTTGTTGCCCATTCTTTATTAAATAAGATCCGATATCCAGTCATTCCAGCGTAAAATGGAACCTGGCCGAGAAATCAATACATATTTCTCATAAAGTAAAAAAAGGAGTAGTTTTCAACATGCAATACAGCCTTGGGATTGATGCAGGAGGCACATACACCGATGCAGTGCTCATAAGGGATTCGGACGGAGAGATAATCAACTCAAATAAAGCGCTTACCACCTATCCCGATCCTCTCGAAGGCATCAAAAACGTAATAGACGGCCTGAATCCTGAATACCTGAAAAACATAAAGCTGGTTTCAGTTTCCACAACTCTTTCCACCAACACCATCCTTGAGGGTACCGGTTTTCCTGTCGCCCTCATCCTCATAGGAGACCACCCGGTCGAAAAGGAACTGCCAGCCGAACACGTGCTTTTTGCTGCCGGCGGGCATAACCACAATGGGGAGGAGGTTGCTGCTCTTGACCTTGAGGCTATCGAGAAATTTGCCCTGCGGGTGAAAGACAGGGTTTCAGCTTTTGCCATATCATCTTACTTCAGCACAAGGAATCCTGAACACGAAATAAAAGCCAGGGACAGGATTCTTGAAATTACGGGGCTACCTGCGGTTTGCGGGCATGAACTTTCCCAGGAATTGGGAGCTTACGAAAGGGCGGTGACAGCTTTCCTGAACGCGCAGCTTATCCCTATAACAAGACAGTTTGTGCAGTCAATAATTTCAGATATCACGAACCGTGGGGTTAATGCACGGCTCCTTATGCTCAAATGCGACGGTTCGGTAGTGGGAATCAAAGATGCTCTGAAAAAACCAATAGAAACGATCTTTTCAGGCCCTGCAGCAAGCCTTGTAGGGGCCTCTTACCTTTCAGGTCTGAAAACCTGTGCAGTTGTAGATGTGGGAGGCACGAGTACGGATATCTCCTCAATCTGTATGGGCGTTCCTGACCTGAGCGAAGAAGGAGCCATTGTGGGAGGCTGGAAGACCCGAGTCCGGGCAATAAGGATGGAGACAACGGCTACAGGCGGAGACAGCCATATCTGGACAGTGGGAAGAGAACTCTTCCTCGGGCCCAGACGAGTTATGCCCCTGGCAGTAGCTGCAGTGAAGTACCAGGGGTTTCTGAATAACCTCAAAAGGACACCCATGCCTCCAAGAGAAGATCTTGGGGAGAATATTCAACCCACAAAGTTTTTTGTAAGATCAGGCTATCCGGCAGGAGAACTGAGCAGGGCCGAAGCTGAAGTGCTGGAAGTTATAGGAGACGAACCAGTTTCAGTGTCTGAAATTTCAGCCCTTATCAGAAAAGACCTTCATCCTCAAACTCTCGATACTCTGATCAAAAAACGCCTTATCCAGGTAATTGGTTTTACTCCTACAGACGCTTTGCATGTGCTTGGAGAATACACAGTCTGGAACAAAGAAGCTTCCCGTATTGGAGCAGAAAGACTTGCAAGGCTTATGCGCATGACTCCAGGGGAGTTCTGCACTGCCGTAAAAAAGCGGGTTGCCAGAAACATGGCGCTTCATCTGCTCTCGTATATCCTGTCAGGGGTTCCGGAAACAGCTGTTGCAAAGATTCTGGACGGGAACTATCCTGCAAAATTCAAACTTGGAATTCCGGTTGTCCTGCTTGGAGGCCCTGTCCGGGCGCACAGGAAAGAATTGGAAGAATTAATAGATGCCGACATCCTGGTCCCCGAACATGCCGAAGTAGGAAACGCAGTCGGAGCACTTGTAGGAAAAGGCATCAAAAGGGTTGAAATACTGATACGGCCAGCAAGCCTCATGTCCCCTGATAAGGACTTCCTGGTCTTTACCCCGGACAGCAGGCTGAGGTTCGAGACGTATTCAGAAGCTCTCGAGACAGCAACCGAACTTGGGAAAAAACTTGTTGAAGATTATATGAAAGATTGCGGTCTTAGTGGAAACCAGGTTGAAATTTCACTTGAGAAAAAGACTGTCTCTCCTGACGGCTGGAACCATCCTCCTATGGAAACTAATCTGCTGGTAATGGGAATAGGGATGAGGGAAATTATACCTAAGTAATTTTTTGAGGCATTACTAATCGACACACTAACAAAAACGGTTCTAACTGGAAAAAATGGTGGATAATCAATTTCAGTTTATATGCAACTGCAACAACGAATAAAACGCTCAAAGCTAAGGCCGGCAATGAAATTGAATGGATAAACAAGGTTGAGAAACATTCCGATGGAAATTTTGCGGATATAGAGTGGAAAGCAGATGAAATCAAAAATGAAAATCTACTAGATTTAATACAATAATATGAGCTGTCAATAGTCGGGGAGGAACATAATATTTTTTGAGATAGTACTTGATCATCAATAAAGAATTTTTAGGATTTCGATTGTGTCCGTGAGTTATTGATCAGTTCCAAAAAGAGGGTACACCCCCGTATTTGTGGAAAACGTATAGAGATTCTTATGCTTATGGTTTTCAATAAATTACACCTACTACCAGAAATTTGTTAGCCTTAAAATAACTATTGAAATCATCCTTACTAAAAATTAAAGCATAAACTCTTCTATATTTTTCCAAATACAAAGGGTTTGCTCATTTTTTTAAATTTAGTCAATTATTTATCCATAAGATCCATTATAAAATTGAGATTTACAATTAAAAGTCAGGGATGACATGAACGAAAAATATCTTACGTACGTACGGCAAAACGGGAAAAAAATAGGATTGTCTCTTGTACTTCTCATTTTCTTGATTGCACTGGGAATATTCATTCTTCATACTATACAGTCCCACTACCCCCCTACTCCGTCAGGTAAGACTGTGTATGTAGCTGGCGATGGAAGTGGAAACTTCAACTGCGATGGGAGTGATGACCAGGTAGAGATAAACAAAGCCCTTGAATATGTTGCAGAAAACCCTCAGTTCACAACCGTTCATTTGAAAGGCCCCAATACATACGTTATTTCAGACAGGATTTTTATTGGAAATAATACGATCCTGGAAGGAGACCCTACAGCCGTAATTAAACTTAAAGACGAGGCGGAATGGAAAAGGGATAAGCCTCTGATCGCTCAGATGAGCAGTGACGGAATCCATGGAGTCACTATAAAAGGATTTGAAATTAACGGAAATCATGATCAGAATGAGGACAAAAAAAGAGGGGAAGGATACTACAATATGATCTATTTCCACAATTCCAAGGATATTCAAGTTCATGATATGTACATGCATGATGGGCATGGAGACGGGCTGAAAGTAGAGAAGGGTTCCAACATTAAATTTTACAACAACAAAGTGTACAAATTGGGGCATGATGGTCTTTACGCCATTGACTGCCAGAACGTAGATGCCTGGAACAACACAATAACCTGCAGGACTAACAGCGGGCTTCGAATATGGAACTCAAACCACATAAAATTCCATGATAATGTGATCGACTCCTTTTATGACTGGAGTGCAGGCGGTCCTGGAATTCTGATTGAGAAAACAACAAGCGTAATGAATGACATAGAAGTGTATAATAATACCATCCATAATACTTATGGTCCTGGGATATGGCTGATAGGTTATGGTAACTCTTACCCGAAGGAAGAGGCACGGAACGTCTATATTCATCATAATATCTTCTACAGTACCGGTACGAACCCAAATATTAATTGGGTAGGAGGTATCGTAACCAGCGGATTTAATTCTATCATTGAGAATAACGTATTTGACGGCATATACCATGCCGCCATTATTCAGATGCATCCTACCGGAAATTCCACGAACCTTTCACCTAAAGGTACAGGATACACAACAATTGTCCGCAACAACATAATCGTGAATACCCAGCAACGTACGAAAAATCCGAAAGGGACAGGATATGGGGTGATCAATTATCTACCTTCAACACATACCCTTATGCTGGAAAACAATTGCCTTTATAATAATGTGGGTGGAAATTATAAAAACGTGAACTCGACCACTGACATTTATGTAGACCCTCTCTTTGTAAACCAGAGTGAACATGATTATCGTCTGAAATCAAATTCTCCTTGTATTGGTGCCGGATATACGTCACCAGATTCTTCAAAAAAGCCTGGAGAAAATAGTAACCAGATCAACATAGGAAGGTACAGTTAACAGTGTAGAACTTACACAATCGGATGGGCACGGAAAAATTCATTCCATACACTATAACCACGGAAAACGCCTACAGCCCGGAAGAATTGTGCCCGTGCTTCCTTAATTTCGTGTTTTCCGTGCTTTCCGTGGTTTATATATTCATTTGGGCTTGGCTAAGGATGGATGTATACTGCATCCATTCTTGATTAAAATTCAAACATTTATTTTTTACAGATTACGGCCAATTGGCGCTACGTTTGCATGACACTAATAAGGAATCTCAAATTAGATCGGAGATTTTCGCAGCTAATTTGAGACCGCTAAAATTAAATGCCTTATTATTTTTGAAATCTCGATTTTGACCCTTTATAAGAGAAACACATTAGATAAGAGTCTTTATATCTGGATTCCTGGAATGGAGTACTGAAAAAATTCAAGAGATTTCTCCTTAAAAATCCGTTAACTTGAGCTGCTTCGGACGGGAAAGTTTTACCTGCATGGGTTTCATGTAGTCTCCTGAAATATGGTATTTTTCCATAAGAGGCTTGAGAATTCCATAAAGTTCAGCTTTGTAGGTTCTGTCAGCTCCTCCTTTTGCATACAAGCTGCGGTAAGGGTCCAGGAGTTCGGGAAAGTTACATGCAAGGAAATCGAAAAAATGCTTTCTGGTCTCGCCCCTGAGGTAAAGAATGCCAGGCAAGGCATAGTCCACCTTACATTCGGCTGCAAGAGAGAAAATTCGCTCGAGGTTCTGCGGGCTGTCGGTAAGAAAAGGAAGAACCGGCATTATATGAAGCCCGGTAACAGCGGCTGTATCTTTAAACGCCCGCAGGACTGAAAAACGTTTTTCAGGAGAAGAGGCCAGGGGTTCCAGCAGGGCGCTTAAATTTTCATCCATCGTTGTGACCGTAACTGCAATATTCACATATGTCAGTTCAGAAAGTTCTGTAAGAAGGTCATAATCTCTGAGGATAAGATCCGATTTTGTAGATATGGTAACCGGATTTCTATATTCGATCATCAGCGCCAGAATCTTACGCATCAACCCGTATTTTGCCTCTGCGGGCTGGTAGCTATCGCACACCCCACCTATATTGATTACTTCCTTTTTCCAGGATTTTGCTCCCAGCTGTTTTTCCAGGGCTTCTGCAATATTGGTCTTTACGAAAATCCTCTGAAAAAAGGTACAGTCTTCTTCCCCTGAAGATTTTGTCCCTGAAAAAGGACTTCTGTTTTCGTGTTCCAGATAACGGTGAGAATACATTGCATAGCAGTAATGGCAACCGTGCTCGCATCCCCTGTAGATGTTCAGATCCCAGGAGTATGGAAGCGCGATCCTGCTCGTCTCTTTTATTTTATTCAGAGCTTTTGTAACCCGGATTTCCTCAAACATCCCGGAACAAGATAAGGCAGAAAACTATAATAAACTTAACAAAAGGAAACCCTGGAAAAATTAAGCAGCTTTCCAGTAAGAACAGCTACAAGCCCATTTACAGCACGAAAAAATGCCCTGGAAACAGGGAAAAAGAACGGCTTGAAAAAGGGGAAGTTAAGAGCAGCAACTTTGAATAAAATCAACCGACTCTGCCCGAAAGTGTCACTTAGTTTCTTGCAACTTGATAAGGGGTTGAATCCATATCTTTTGATATGTTGGGGGAAGAACCAAAGGATTTTGATGCATTAAGCCTGTTTTCACCGCCCCCGGTACTGAGGGGGTATATGTACGGGGCTCAGGAAGCCCATGATGCCCGAAACTCAAACAGGCTTTTAGCCATACGCCTGGAAACGAACAAATCATGCAATCTCCGCTGCCGATACTGCTATGCACAGAGCGGAGAGGATTCGGCAAAAATAGCCGACTTAAATGTCCTTAAACGCATAATTTCGGAAGCAAAGGAACTCGGGATCAGGTCTGTGGTCGTGATAGGAGGAGGGGAGCCGACCCTGCACCCGAATTTCAGGGATTTAATCGTTTATATCGATTCCCTGGGAATAATACCTATGCTTTTTTCGAATACTGTTTTGATGACAGAAGAACTTGCAGGGTTCCTCTACGAACACAACGCCTCAGTGATGGGAAAGCTGGATTCCCTTAAGCCTGAAGTTCAGGATTACCTGGCAGGAAAAAAAGGAGCCTTCGAGGATATCAAAAAGGGGCTTGAGAATCTTCTTAATGCAGGCTTTTCAAAACCTGCAGAATCTGGAGAACTCCGCCTGGGAGTCTCTTTCGTCAGTAATAAAATGAACCTGGAAGAAATTGAGGAGATCTGGCACTTCTGCAGGCAAAACAATATATTTCCCAATATGGAAATTCTCACGCCTACAGGCAGGGCAAATGACGAACTTGAGGATAAGTTGCTGACGGCTGACGAGATAAAGGAATACAAATTAAAACTGCTTGAAATAGACCGGAAATATTATGGGTATGACTGGCTACCCTACACGCCAATTACCGCAAGCGGATGCCTTCAGCACCTCTACAGCCTGTATATCAATATCGAAGGAAATGTCCGGCCCTGTGCGCCTACAAAACTGGACGAACATCCTGCGCTCAGGATTGGCGGGGAATATCCCTATAATATAAACAGAATGAGCCTTCGGGAGATTTACGACTCCGACCTCTTCACATATGTCCGAAACATCGATAAAGTGCTCGAAGGCAGATGCGGGAACTGCGAACATCTGGAAGAGTGCATAGGGTGCCGCGGATATGCCTACAGCGTAGGAGTAAACAATGGTATTGGCCCTCTCGAAGCCCTGAGAATGGAGTGCCAGCAGTGTTTCAAAGAACGGCAAAATGATGAAGAGCGAAAATCAGAAAAAAATCGGAAGAAATGATTTAAAAGTGAGTGCTGTTGCGAGGATAAGGTGAGAAATTGAACAGTACAGGAAAAGTGGGGTTGGGGCAGGTTTTGGAGAATAAAGAAAAAATCATAATTACCAGTAAGAAAGATATAGAAGAAAAGCTCTGTGAGAGCCTGAAAAACCATGAACTGCCTGATTGTCTCCTGTACACAGGCGCCGGCGGAGCAAAAAACTGGCTGAAGCTTGACGAGTCTGAAACGTTTCCTGTAGCCAGGCAGCTCAAAGCCCTTCTGGAGAAAAATATTTCATCGATAGTGAGATTCATTCCCACAGGCATGAATTTTGTAAGTATTGGGGTGGGAAATGGGGAAAAGGAGAAAATTTTTTTAGAAGAGCTGATAAGGAAAAATCTGGCTGAAACCCCAGCTTTCGGAAAAGTTTCGATACGCTATTATCCTATCGATATAAGCAGCGAACTTGTAGATATCGCCCTTGAAAAAGTAGAAAACCTGCCTGTGGAAAAGAAAGGAATAGTTGGCTTTATAGAGGATATGGCAATCCTTAAAAAGAACTGGAGCCTCCCGGTTATTTTCTGCATTCTGGGAAATACCTTTTGCAATTACGAGCCAGAGTTTATTCTTCAGCTTGTCCGCGAAAATCTTGAGCGGGGAGACCTTTTTTTCTTCGATGCAAATCTTCTCCCTACTGAGAACTCCGGAGAAGAGTCACGGTCTGCAAGGAGATCCGTACTGGGCACATATGCCTCAAGAGAGAATGCTCTCTTCAATATGTATCCCCTTCTTCACTACGGAATGGCCCCAGAGGATTTCGATTTCGAGCTTTTGCTTGCACATGTGGATTCAAGGATAGGGGCACTGCACAGAACCAGGAAGAGCCTGTATATCCTGAAGGATGCTGAACTGAGAATTGGGCAGGAAACCATAGGTTTCAGGGAAGGAGACATCATCCGCATGGGTTTTACCTACAAATACACATATGACCAGATTGTCTCTTTCCTGGATATTTGCGGATTTGAGATCCTGAAAGCTTTTTTGAGTGAAGACAGGGCAAATGTCATAATTCTTGCAAAAAAACGCATATGAGAGTAAAACTGGATGAACTGGGAGGTTCAGGGTATGGGTTGCCAGATAGGTAAATTGAGCAGGGAAAGAACAGGGTCAGGTATCGCTTACGGGTGCGATGAGCTTGGAAGGCTGAAAAGCGTACTTGTACACACGCCTGGAGAAGAACTTGCCCTGGTCAATGAATCGAATTATAAATACTGGCTTTACGATAAGGTTCCTGATATTACCGGATATATTGAAGAGCACAGGAGTTATCAGGAGTTGCTGGAATCAAACGGCGTCAGGGTCTATGAGCTCGAAGATCATGTGGACGAAAATATAGACCTGATAAGTAAGATGCCAAATCTCACTTTTCTGCATGATACTGCAGTTATCTCCGGAAAGGGGGCTATTCTCTCAAGAATGCGCCCTCCTGCAAGGGAAAAAGAAGAAGTTGTCGTAAAGGAAGCCCTGAATGACCTGGGAATTCCTATTCTCAGCGAATTCAACGGAGGAGAGGGCTTCTTCGAAGGCTGCCTTCTGCTCTCAAAAGAGACGGTCTTTGTAGCTGATACGGAAAGGCACACTTACTCCTTTATCCGGGAATTTATTTCAAAAATCCTGAACGAGTTTAATGAGGTTATTTACGTCCGAATTCCGAAAGCCAGGCGGTACATGCACCCTGATACGGTCTTCAACAGAATAAGAAAAGACCTTGCCCTTGCTCATCTGCCTGCTTTTGAGGAGACCTGTCTGTTTACTAAGGATTCTGGAGAAAGAATCGATTTTAAAGCGTTCATGCGGGAGAAAGGCGTGGAAATTATTCCGGTTTCGGGCTCAGAGCAAAGCCGCCTGGCCTGTTCTTTCGTTCCCCTTGAAAGCGGGACTATTTTTCACTATGATACTGCGCTCGATCAAAAGACCAGGAAAAACCTTGAGAGTGAAGGCGTTGAGATAATTCCTTTCCACCCGGACGCCCTGCTTGCTGGAGGAGGAAGCCTGCGCTGTCACACCCTGAGGCTCTGCAGAAGGAAAAATTAGGTATATACGGGAGAGTTGGAAAAATATTAAAAAAGGGAGTCGAGGATAATGGAGCCGGAATAGAGTACGAGTGAAACGTGGTAAAGAAAAAGTGCAAACAGGCCCGCCCTCTGACTTTTTTCTCTGACAAGTTTATAGTTTGCAAACCCTATTACCAGAAAGCCTGACAGAAAACCGTAAAGTGCAATATCTTCAAGCTGTTTTAAAAAAAGAAATGCTGTAAAGTAGTGAACCAGTGTAAAACCCAGGATCCAGATCAGGGTTCCTTGAGTGCCGTAAAGTACAGGGATCGATTTTATTCCTCTGACCCTGTCATTTTCCGTATCAATGAAATCGTTGACTGCAAGGTGTGCAAGCGTCCAGGGATAGAAAAAAAGGATATAGAGAAGCACAGACCTGTCAGGCAGCCCGTAACAGAGATAACCTGCTACCGGAAAAAGCGTGAAGTCCATCCTTCCTACAAGCTGGGCAATGGGAAAGCTCTGGTTTTTTCTTTTGACCTGATAGAAATATTCAAGAATGCATGATGAAAGCATTGTGGCAAATACGTAAAAGGAGTTGGGGTAAGGCAAAGTAAACATTATCAGTCCTGTGAGCCCTGAAAGCAGTAAAAAAGTTGCCAGGGCGAAATTCGGGGAAATCCTTCCGGACGGAAGCGGCCGGCTTTTGAAAGGTCTCCAGTAAGCTGTAAGTGAACCCTCCACGTCAAGCCTGTCTCTTTTCCGGTCAACGTAATCATTGAGCACAAGCCCGCCTTCAAATCCGAAAAACCCGATCAAAACAGCTTTGAAGGTTACAGGCCAGGAAAAAGCCCCATAGTTCTTAAAAGCAAGTGCAAGACCGGAAGAAAACAGCAAAATCCATACAAGAAAAAAATGAGCTCTTGTCAGATCTATCAAGGCTTTAATAGTTTCTTTCGTGCCCTCAACCCCAGATAATATAAAAGACAATTATATGCTTATACTTTTGTAAAGAGAAATAAGAAACTAACAGCATTGACTTAGAGAAGCTACTGTATTAGGGTCATTAAAAATTGGTCCACTTTTTAAGGAATAATGAGCCTTATTTTCCAGATTAGATATTGTGCCATTGTTCCCCAAATAAAAATACATATGGAAATAATTCCTCTTGCATTTAAAGGAATATATACTCTCAATTTTCGTTTCTAAAAGCTCATTAATCCTTTTTTAATACAAGATTTAGTAAAAAGGAAAAAAGAGACAGTGGAAGAAAGAGGAGACTGAAAAAAGAGGCAGAGGAAAAGAATACTGAAAAAAGGTAGAAATTTCGAGAAACGCTATTTAGGCTTCCCTACTCTTTCGTTTTAATATACAAAATCAAGAATAATAGAAACCGCGTAGATTACCAGAGTCCCATGGTAAACAGGCAGTATCTTCATTCCGGCATCCGGACTTTTTTCTTTCCACAGGTAAAGGTTTGACCCTGCAAGGAGTACAAAGCCTGCAAGAAAACCGTAGAGAGCAATGACTCCAAGCTCCCTGAGGAAGAAAATGGCTGTAAAAAAATGGAGAACCGTAAAGCCTGTGTCCAGTAAATGGCCCCTTTTGCGCCGTAAAGTACGGCTATAGAGTTCATGCCTCTTGCCCGATCGTTTTTCAGGTCTATAAAGTCGTTCAATCCCAGGTGCGCCATTGTCCAGGGATAGAAAAAAAGAATATAGAGAAGCATGGTCATGTCCGGCTGCCCGTAGCAGAGATAACCTGCTGCCGGAAAAAGGGTTAAATCCGTCCTGCCAAGGAGCTGCGCAATCGGATATTCCTGGTTTCGTTTTTTAATCTGGTAAAAAGCTTCAATGCCGTAAGAGTACAGCATGATTGTAAAGACATAGAGCGAATTCGGATAGGGAAGCGTGAAGATAAGTACTGAAGTAATTCCTGCAAGCAGGATAAACAGTAAGAAGGCATTTTTTGAGGAGACCTTCCCTGACGGAATGGGCCGACTTTGAAAAGGCCGCCAGTATCTGGTAAGTGTATTTTCCACATCAAGCCTGTCTCTATTTCTGTCCACATAGTCATTAAGCACTAAACCGGCTTCGAAACCAAAAATGCCTATCAGGGCAGCTTTAATTATTAACGGCCAGGAAAAGCCGCCGTAATTTGCAAAAGCAAGCACAAGGCCTGAACAGAAGATCAGGGGCCATGCCGGAAGAAAGTGAGCACGTATAAGGTCAATATAGGCTTTCAGGGTTTCTTTCATTTTTTAGCCTCAATAACAGTAGTGATGATTAAGGAAAGATATTACATAAAAATTATGATTATAAGTTCAAACTGTTGTTAATCGAGGTAGCAACCGTTTAGTAGTGACTTGCCCTATGTCACAGGTTTCACATAATTACCTGCAAATTTCTCCCGGAGGGTTACAGAGTAAAACCGGAAACAAAAGAGCCTTGAGATGAGCTTCAATAACTTATATAGGTTTTTTATAAATGAGTTTATTTAAATATTTTTTAAAGTTTTCTCTGAGGACAGTAGTAAAAAAAGCTAGGATTACTGTATTTAAATATTTTCTGGAAATTTTCGATTCCAAGAAACGTAAAACCAGAGTTGACTTCATATCGAACTGTTTTTGAAAAACTAAAAATTGTAGCCTTTTAAAAAGGCTACTTAGATAATTCCTTTTTTACACTGCTAAATTAAGCAGTTATTTCTCTTCGTCTTCAGCTGGAGCTGCTTCTTCAGCTGGAGCTGCTTCTTCAGCTGGAGCTGCTTCTTCGACTGGAGCTGCTTCTTCAGTGGAGCTGCTTCTTCAGCTGGAGCTGCGTCTTCAGCTGGAGCTGCTTCTTCGACTGGAGCTGCTTCTTCAGTTACTTCAGCGACTGGAGCTTCTTCAGCTACAGCTTCAGTATTTCAGTCTGCATCTATCAGCTGCAATACCTGCAGCTGTGTTGTTTCCAGCTGTAACGTTAGCTGATTCATTTACAGTTTCTTCTACTACAGTTTCGTTAGTCACTTCTTCTGAAGTTTCATTTGCTTCCGGTTCAGCTGGTTCAGCACAGCCAGCTGCAAAGACAACAGTAGCAATAACAAGGAGCATTGCCATAATCTTTAACATTTTTTTCATTAATAATACCTCTAAAGTTCTCTTCCTTTTTTACACCCAGCTCATATAAAATTATGAGATTTTCATATGAGATATTTATGCATGACCAGCCAATAACATTAAAACTTTTCGATTTGGTAAAGAAATAATAGAACGAAATAATTTATACGATTAGAATATATACCCCCTGACGGCTTCCTGTGAGGAAATCGGGACTATTTAAGCCCTGATGGGCTATTTTTCTAAATTTTCCTGAAATATATATCCGGCTAGTGAATAATTACACTTAGGATTAGAAAAAAAAGTTAATCAACGATAGAAAAGTATTTAAATATGCCATAAATCTCCTCCGTTGGACAAGCGCGAACCTACAAGCCCACGGTTTGGAAAAACGAATAAAAATGCACCGAGGATAAAATACTGAAAAGTTACAAAGCTCTTAAATGCTGTGGCAAGGCTCAAAAAGAATTCAAAAATTCCCTGTTCATAGGTTACGCCATGCCTGTAGAAAGTGAATATGAGGCAAAAGCTTTCATAAAAAAGATAAAGGAATTACATCAGGATGCAAACCATAATGTTTCGGCTTATTTTGTAAAAGAAGAAAATTCCTTTGCCCTCAAATATGACGATGATAGAGAACCTGCAGGCAGCTCAGGAAAACCCATTTTTAAATTGCTGGAATCAAAAGAGATCCTGAACGCTGTTGTGGTCGTGGCCCGGTATTTTGGGGGAATAAAACTGGGTTTCGGGGGACTTTCGAGAGCATACAGAGATACGGCACTCTCGGCTATTGAAGAGGCAGGCATCGCCGAAGTCTTCGAACAGGTAAGGCTCAGAATATGTATGGAATATACGGAAAGCCAGAAAGTAAGGAATCTGATAGAAAAATACGGAACAATCCAGAAAGAAATGTACTCGGATACCGTGGAATTCATCCTCCTTGTAAGAGAGGAGCTTGAAGATGAATTCGTTAAAAAAATAAGAGATCTGACAAAAAATAAGGCCGAACTCAAAAGGCTCTAACTTCACTAATTAAATTTTTACTCCGACCAGCTACTCTGAAACTCCTGTTAAACAGGAGAAAAAGTAAAACGCGGCGAGTTACTGAAAATACGATAGACAGTACATAATTTAGAGGCTCCAGGACCATAAAATGACATATTCAGGGGAATAAGCAGGATAGATGCCTGAGATTGAAAATGTTTTATACTCAAGACTCCATAATAAAATTTATAATTAATGGTGGAAGTGTAAACATTGAGATATAACAACCTTTCAATTCTGCTTGTTTCACTCATTTTATTTGTGGGGATGGGCACATTCTCATGCTCGGCTACCAGTGAGGCTCTAACAGGAACGGAACAGGAGATCACCACGGCTTACGGACATCAGACTAGCCCGATTATCTCAGGGAATTACGTTGTCTGGCAGGACCAGAGGCGTGGAAACTGGGACATTTATACGTACGATCTTTCATCCGGAAGGGCAGAGGTTGCCATTTTTTCAGACTCGAAAGATGAAGTGGAGCCTGCAGTCTCAGGCGCCCGTGTAGTTATCTCAAGTGACAGGAGAGGCAACTCTGACATTTATCTTTATGACCTTGCCTCTAAAAAGGAAACCCAGATCACTTCTGACAAGTCTTCCCAGACAGAGCCTGCAATCTCAGGGGATATTATAGTCTGGACAGACCGCCGGAATCAGAATATGGATATTTACATGTATGACCTCACCTCCAAGACGGAAAGACAAATAACTGCAGACAAGTCTGAACAGACCCAGCCTGCAATCTCAGGAAATATTATAGTCTGGAAAGATGCGCGCAATGATAATGATGATATCTATATGTATGACATCAATACAGGCAGAGAGACTCCAGTAGTTACGGATCCTGCCGGACAGGCAAACCCTGCTATTGAAGGTAACTATATCGTCTGGGAAGATAGGCGCGCCGGAAACCTTGATATTTATATGTATGATCTCTCCAAGAAACAGGAAAAGGCAGTTACTACCGATCCGTCCCCCCAGAAAACTCCTTCTATTTCGGATGGAAAAATAGTATGGGCTGACGGGAGAATTAAAGGGACAAGTATTTTTACTTACGACATCGCAACGGGACAGGAGAAAGCAGTATCTACAGCTTCTGAATATGAGAGCAACCCCTCAATCAGTGGCAATAAGATAGTCTGGCAGGATAAGCGCAAAGGTACGATGGATATTTTCATGTTTACAGAGGCTGATCCCGAGAGGGAAACACCTGAGGCAGAAGGGGAGAAAGCTGAAACAGTTGGGAAATTACCCCTTGGCATTTACCCTGCAGCAGCCGCGATTGCAGCGGCATATCTTGTTACGATTGGCGGGAAGAGTAAGAGAAGAAAAAAGTGATTTGAATTGTATCCGGTCGATGAGCCGGGAAGAGCCTGAAATAAGGCTTTAAAGGGTTTAAAGCGCTGCAATTTTTGGACCGGGAAAGGCAAAAAGAGGTGTACAATCACATCGCACATAATTACAGTTCGATATCTCTTATGTGATGCTCATACTCTTCTTCCCAGGCTGGGGCAGTTACGCAGACCTGCTTGAGGTTTCCACGAAACCAGAACCTTTTTCCTGCAGGCACAATAACTACATCTCCGGCTCCGGCCTCAAATTCCCGGTCTTCAACTGTCCAGATACCGCTACCTTCCAGAATATAATAAATAAAATCGCTTTTTTCATGCAGGAATTCCTCTGCATGCCCTGCCTGTGTTTCCTGATACAGTACAGCGGCATTTCTGGATTCGGCTTTAGTGGTGTAGATTCTCATCTTCACCCCATGTTTCTCAATTACTGCCGCATTCTCATGCCTGAAAACCACACTCTTTGACTCTGCAGGGCCAGCAGAGTGCATTTCCGATAAAAAATCTTCTTTTTCAGATGGGTTAAGCAGAACCCGATTTTTCTCAAATCCGCCGTTTTCCTGCTTTTTCCGCAGTCTCAGCGCCTCAAGTCCTTCTTTTGAAGAACCTCTCAGTTCTGCTATTCTGTAAATTACCTCAAGCAGGTCGGCAAGTTCCTCAAGCTCTTTGCTTTCAATATATTCTTTAAGTTCCTCAAAGAGCTTATTTTCAAGTTCAGAAAGAAAACTGAAGTCTGAAAGCTCACTGACCATGCATTTCCTGCCTGAAAGTTTGATAATTTCGGGTATAAGATCCCTAACTGCTTTCGAATTGTTTCCCGGCATAAATTTACCTGAATTACAGTCATTTTTGGTTAAGATCAGCCGATAACGAATCTTTCCAGCAGATATATAAATTCTACGCGTATATCCATCTCAAATGTTTCTGGAGAGCAAAAAGGCACATCTGGCTGTAATTGCAGGCTGTACATTCTATGGAATGAATGGGCTTTTTATTGACCGCATTCATAATATGGCTATTTATCCCATCGTATTCTACAGGCTGCTTTTCGGCCTGCTGTTTCTCTTTATCTACATAGCTGCCAGAGGAAGAATTCCGGATTTGAAATTAAAGGAGAAAAAAGGAAGCCTTCTCCTCCAGGGAGTGCTCGTAGTCACGTGCATGCTGCTTTACTTTACCTGCCTGAAAATCACCTGTGTTTCCATAGCCATCCTGCTCCAGTATACGGCTCCTGTCTATGTAGTGCTTGCCTCTCCACTTGTCCTGAACGAGAAAATAGGGAAGGGAAGTATAGCTGCCCTTTTCATAGCAATTACAGGGATATTCTTTATAGTAAAGCCTGAGAGCTCCCTTCCAGGCATCGAGCTTACAGGCACCTATATGCTCGGCATTGCAGCAGGATTGCTTTCAGGAGCAGTTTTTGCGGCTTTGATCATGAATGTAAAAGTCCTGAAAACAGAATACCCGGAGCTTGCAATCATGTTCTGGCCCATGGGAATCGCCTTTTTGATTTTAAGCCCCTACGCATTCTATGTTTCTCCGGAAATTCTTTATGGCAACCTGAAAGTGCTTGCAGCCTTCGGGATAGTATCCGTAGGTTTTGGAGAGATTTTTACGGTTCTCGGGCTTGCCAATCTTAAGGCCCAGACAGGCAGTCTTCTTGCTCTGATAGAACCTGTTAGTGGGGTATTTTTTGATATAGCAGTGCTTGGGGTTGGATTATCCTCAGAAACACTTGCAGGTTGTTCTCTCATAATGGCTTCCGCAATATTCATAACCCTCAAAGATTCGGAAAAAATAAAACAGAGGAAAACCCTTTTTTAAAGAAGTTTTTCAGGATGCTCTCCAGAAAAACTCACTGTGAGAAGTAAGTATCTCTTGCTCTGAGAAGTGCTTTTACATTCTCAAGCGGAGTATGTGGAGCAAGCCCGCAGCCCGGGGCAAGGATGTCAATTCCGTCTTCAAGACATGCAGTGGCTTCAATCATAACTGCGTCGGGCCCTTTTGTCAGCAGGGTATCTGATGGGGAAACGTTTCCTACAAGGCGTACCCGACTGCCTATAATTCCCTTTGCAAAACTCACACTTACTTTTTCTTCAATACTTATCCCCTCAAACCCGGCATTTGCAAGTGGATCAAGAACAGCAGTAGCGTCCCCACACATATGGAGAATTTTCAGGCCATTAACCTCCCTGCAAAATTTCCTGTAGAGCGGAAAAACAGATGTTTCGAACATTTGAGGAGAAATAATATCAGGCCCTGCCTCTGAGTCTATAAGAGTCACGGCGTCTGCTCCCCGCTCGAGCAGACCACTGGCGTATCCTATGCAGGCGTCGGTCAGAATTCCCATCAGTTCCTCAACGACTTCGGGATTTGTCACAAACCACATAAGGTAATTTTTCATTCCGGCGAGCATGGAAGCAAGTCCGGCTGGACCCATAACCCCGGCAACAACAGGCACCTCTTCCCCTACTTTTTCTTTCAGGATTTCAACTGCATCCAGAACCACTGATGTCCGCCTGCTTTCTAGAAGCGAATCCGGGACTGTTATGTCCCTGACATCTTTCGGATTCTTGCAGGGAAAATCAGTTACATAGGGCTGTATATCGATACTTCCCTCGTCTACTGTGCAGCCAAGGGTCTCGGCAAGCACAGTGGTACAGAAAGGACAGCGTACGTTCTCAAATCCTGCAATCTCATACCCTGCCAGTGCAAGCGCAGCCATCTTCTCTGCGTCATAATTTGCCTGTGGCCAGTATGCTCCAGTCATCTCCATAAGCTCAACAGTGCCGGTCTGGGTTACCGAACAGACAGGAACCATATCAAAAGCCTCTCCTTTTAGTGCCTTTTCAAATCTCTCTTTAAGGGTAAATTTACTCATGTTTGTCACCAGATATTATGTAACCGGGAGAATGAATTTTGAGAATATTTTTTGGATTTGATAATATATTGGTATATAAAATATATAAATGAACAAATCTTCACTTGAGTTAGATAAAATATAACAGGCTGGGAGGAAAAAATTGAAAAATAGATAAATATAAACTTAAAAGACCCTGGGTTTGACACGGATCTTAACTGTTCAGGCATCTTTGTTTATTATTAAGAAGCAATTGCGCGCCAGTTGCCAGAAGGTACTGTAATTTCAAACCTCGCACCCTCTCCCTCAATTCCGGTCTCTTTTATTTCCATGCCCGTAATGGAAAGGATACCTCTTACAAGGAAAAGCCCCAGCCCCGTGTTTTTCCCAACGGATTTCTCAAAAATCAGCTCTTTCATTACAGGAGAAACTCCTATGCCATCATCTTTTACTTCGATTACAACACTGTCCCCGACCATGCGGGAACTAACACTGATTTCGGTTACATGTTCTCCGTGAGTCCTTGCGTTGTCAAACAGATTGTAAAAGGCTTTTTTAAGAAGAGGATCGGCATATACCTCCAGTCCATTTTCCTCGAGGGAGAATTTCAAGCTCTGACCGGAAAAGGGAAAAGCCGCATCTCTTGCTGTACCGCTTATAGATTGCCAGGTAGGGGAAACTACCCCGAGTTCCTGGTAATCTTTGGTGAAAATAATCTGGCTGTGGATTGTCTCAATGCCCTTATTGAGATTTTTCAGGTACTTTACTATTCGAGGGTCATTCTTGACATCTTGAGGAAGAGTTTCTGAAATAAGTTCAGCATACCCGGAAAGCACATTCACCTGATTGAGAATATCATGCCTGGTAATGTTGCTCATCAAGTTTATCTTTTTGTTAGCCTGCTTTAAGGCTTCTTGATATCGGAAAATCTCGGTGATATCGTGGATCATCACCAGCTTACCTTCTGTATTATCCTTGGTCATGAGGGTACTGACACTAAGAGTGAAGAATTTTGTTTCCAGACCGCTCTTTAAGGAGATTTCTTTGTTTAAATTGCCTTCATGAGCCTCATTCTGAGAAATATCCATTTCCTCCCCGAAAAGCTCATTTAAGTTTCTTCCGACAACCTCCTTTCTTGTCTTTCCTGCCAGTTCAAGAGCTGCTTCATTAATATCTACTATGATGTTTGTAAGATCTACTACGATATAACCGTCATTCATGGACTCAATTACATTTTCCCTGGCAATCGGAATAATATTGAGGAACTCGTGCTGCATTATGCCCCAGAAAAGAATCAAACCTGTAATTGTAAATGCAAAGGGTGTCGGGTCAAAGAATTCAAAGGGACCTATATCTGCGATATGTAGAGTATTTCCCAGCACTGGGATACAGGCCGCAGTCAGAGCAATTGCTGCCTGAGCCCTGTAGGGTACGGTCAGATGGATGAACTGCTTGAAGAAGAAAAATATTCCAAGCATAATTAAAATAATGGAATAAATATAAAATGTCCAGAAAAAAGGTCCGTGTATGAGTACGAGGAGAGGGAAGCCTCCTGACATATCCAGGTAATAACCCTCAAAGTGAAGTTTGTGAAGATTGTTCGTAAGCATTGACAGGATTGCAAGTAAAGGAATCACGAAAAATGCTTTTTCATACTTTCTCACGAATTGCTTGTACATCCCTGAATATTCAGCCGCAAACAGGAACCATGCTACAGGAACAAAGGCAATCCCAATATACTCGAGGCGAGCAAAAAAATATTTGACCTCGATGTCCATGAACCCAACCTCAAAAGCGTAATCCAAGGCCCAGAGAGACATGCTTAACATAATGAGTATGAAATGTTTGGAGAAAGGCATCCTACGGTGGTTTAACGTTTTGTACGCTTTGATTGCAAGCAAAGTTGATATAAGCCCTGAAAAGATTAATGCTCCCATATAGGGTAATGCAGCGGTGTGGATTTGCAGGCTGATAGGACGACCTTCCTTCTTTCTATTGATATTAGGTGATAGGGAGAGTCAGGGAAATAGAGTTAAAAAAACATTAAATGTTGTAATAATTACACCAAGATCAAGTATATAAATTTATGTGTTAAGTTGGAATGAACACCGAATTTTTTGATGTAAAAATAAAACATATTGCACCTGAAATGAGAAGAAGAGCATCTGTAAGAAAATATACGGAAAACTGAATAAAAATTGATTCAGGAATAAGACTTTAAAAGTTTCCTGAATTAATCCAGAGGAACATAAATTTCAGTTATCCAGAGGAACATAAATTTCAGTTATCCAGAGGAACATAAATTTCAGTTATCCAGAGGAGCATAAATTTCAGTTAGTATCTCTTCAGAGTGGAACTTCCCTGGGGTCATTAAGGTATACCTCGCGAATAGGACCAATAATTCTTTTCCCTTTTTCTGTAATCCAGGAGAACAGTTTTTCATAAGTCGGGCTGCACTCTTCGTAAGGGCCCTTATGAACAATCTTTGCCATCTTGCCTCCGGGAAGTTCATACTCCCGGATTTCCTCATTACCCGTAATTTCAACGCTGCCTGAAATAGGCACTGCAACTTCTATATCGGCATTTCCGTCGTTATCCGCCTTCTGGACCTCTTCAGGTGTAATCTCGTGGCATAGGAAGACGGGATAGCCAGCAATCTGAATATTTTTACTGAAAGCAAATTCAAAAATTCCTGGAAGCATCACTGCAATTTCCCGGTATGCTCCTTTTCTGCGCATTCCTAGCACGCGCTGAGAACCAAGTTCGACAACAGTAACTTCAGACATAAAAGACCTCCTTCATCTATTGAATAAGTATTGAAAAACTGCAATATAAAGTTTCATAATTTGAGCCGGGTTCAAAAAGGAATTTCTCAGGAAGAAGTGTCAGAGGATTTCTTTTGCCAGACACAATTGTTTAAAAGCAAAAGAAGGAAACAGAAAAGTGTTATCGGAGAGTGAATATCCTTCAGAGATGGAAGGAAATTATAATACTTTTAAAAATTTCAATTCCGGCTCTGTGAAGGTTAAAATTCTCTCAGGGCGGTTCTTTCAAAAATTTTTGAGAACTAAGGAGGGAATAATTTGCTGGACTTGCTTCGAGAATCCCGCAGCAGGAATCCTGAAGAATAATCCTTTAAAGCAGCAAAGCTGTCTTTCACGCTCAATGATTTTACTGGAGAACTAACTTTTTGGCCCTGAGAGCACTTTTACCCCGTGGATTAGGGGAAGTCAAAATATATAAACTTTTTCATAAAAATCTAAATGTAAAATAATGAAGGATAAAAAACTCAAAAAATACGGGAAAAAATAAACCCGGCATTTTCCGGGAGAAAATCAAACCGGATTGCTCAGAATTCTTCACTGCTCTAATTCTTCACTGCTCTAATTCTTCACTGCTCTAATTCTTCACTGCTCTAATTCTTCACTGCTCTAATTCTTCACTGCTCTAATTCTTCACTTCTCTGAAGGAAAACTAAGCATTCCAGGCAAGCCCATATTAAATTTGTATTTTCCGGAACATGAGGTTTCAAGAATCTGTTGTTTTATATAATACAGCGCATTCAGAAGGCTGTCACCGTCTTCAGAGTCCATATCTCCGGCATAAGGATGGATATTTTCTTCAAGGGTATCCAGAAGCCGTGGATCAATATCGTTTAAGAAGTAAGTATCCAGTACCAGAAGGCTTGAAATCTGCTCGTAAAAACCTGCAAGTTCCCTAAGCCAGTCCGGGACCCCGTAATCTTTTGCATATTTCTGCCTGTTGAGGAACATAAGGTAACTGAAAATAGTATTTATGAGATCTTCGGTTAGCTTGTTATCTGGAAATACGATTGGAAAACGTTTTAGGACTTTAGGAGCTGTGTAACTCGAGAAGAGCATTTCAGACTTACACACTGCGGGAAAGAGTCTGGCAATCGGGCTGTTAAGAACTGCAGTAATATAAGGATACTTACCCGGGTCTTTGAGAACAATTCCGCAGCCCCTTCTAAACACATGGTTCCCAGCAGCATCGTATGCAGCCTGTAGATGATAGCCTTCAGCTGCAATGATTTTAGGAGTGTTGAGGTACTCCAGGAGTTTCCTTCCATTTATACTATAATCTGTTGCCTTAAGAGAGGAGGTATCGTGACGAAACTCATTTTTGAATTCCATAATTCTCTCGTAAGCCATAGGGAATCTGGTCTTCAGGTTTTCAGGGGGAATTACATTGTATTCTTTGCTTTTGCCCTTGTCGGGCAATTCATAAGGTAGCATAAAATGGTAAGGTGAAGGGCGAAACGCAAATTGATTGGAAAATGCTCCTGATACATATGGATAGACAATTTCAGGTTCTGAAAATACAGGTTTACATAGGCCTTCGCAAAGATAATATGAGTCCGAACTGCCTTCCTCAGGGGAGAGAAGCCTATGCATCATAATGTTTTTTGTACTTACACCTGCAAAGATGCTTTCGGAGACATCTTCAAGTGTAACCGGGATTTCACAAATTTTTTCTACGATTTTGTTTTCTTTGAGTAACATCTATTTTTCACTTCGGTAGAAGTACATTGAGAAGGTATCTTCTCTTATGTTTTTTATTTTCAGGACTGATTTGCCGGAATGGAATATATCAATCGCACCGCCATTCCGGAATTTTGGACCCCATTAAAATATCAAAGTCCTGCCTGAAATCAGGGTAGAATTGGATTACTTACGCAGGAAATAATACAATAACATAAGTATATAAATATAATCTCACTGAAAATAAATTATAAATATAAATCGTGATAAATAAAGAAATTAAGGCAGAAGACAGTTCCACAGAGATTTATTTCACAACTGGCCAAAAGAGTATAAATATTTACATTCCGAATATAAGTATATGCAGGAAAGAGACGACTCCGAAATTTTTGTAATAAGAGAAGCTACATCAGAAGATATTCAGGGAATGCTTGAAATCTTCAATTATTATGTTGAAAACAGTTTTGCAGCTTATCTCGAAACTCCTGTAGGGCCGGACTTTTTCCAGATTACTCATGATGAGTCTGGACAAAACAAAAATGAGCATTTTCCCTTTTATGTAATCGAAGGAAAAAACAAAGTAGTAGGTATCGGAACCCTGAGGCCTTATTTACCCTTCCGTAATTTACTGCATACAGGTGTACTCTCATATTTTATACTGCCAGAGTACACAAAAAAAGGCCTGGGAACAAGACTGCTGAATACTCTTTCCAAGGATGCCCAGAAAAGAAACATGAAAAGCCTCCTTGCAAATGTTTCCTCGAAAAATGAAGCCAGCCTGAATTTCCATCTCAAACATGGGTTTGTGGAATGCGGCAGGTTTAAAGCTGTCGGAACGAAGTTCGGAGCTTATTTTGATATCGTGTGGCTCCAGAAGTTCCTGGAAGAAAGCCCAAAAGAGAGAAATTAAAGTGGTTGATTATTCCTACTCTTCTCAATTTTTGTAAAATCAGGCTGAATGGGCAGACTAAATTGCCCACACATACCTGGTGATTGGAAGAATGCGCTTTAAATTTGCCTTCCAACCTTCTTCAAGAAGTTTTGTGCAGTCCCGGATCAATTCCCCTCAAAAGCTGTACAGCCCAGAATCAATTATCCTCAAGAGCTGTACAGCCCGGGATCTCCGGTAGTACCGGTAAATTTCCTGCTGCCGTATGCCTGATAGTCAGGACAACGTTTCTTTCGCAGCATTTAAGATTAATTCTTGGTACGAGAAACTGCAAGAGGCAGATAATCAATACTTTCGTTATTCACAGCGTAAGCTGCATCACATATCCCATCGCCATTTTTATCTGCCATGGTCTGGCTGAAGCCATCTCCCTCTGGTGCAGCCCAGAAATTTCCACCAAGGTTAGGCCCACCGACAATATTCGTTCCCTGGGTTAGGGTCTTATTCAAGCTGGTACCTGCGTTTGTACCTTTGAGATAAATGTTCTTTGTGTTGTTAAAGTAATTATTGAAGATAGAGCTATTTCCTGAGTCCAGAAGGTAGAGACCATATTGCGAATTTGAAACAACCCTGTTGTTATTCAACACATTACTCTGGCAAGAACCTAGATAGATCCCGTACCTGGAGTTCGAGTCTGCCCAGTTGCCTGACATCCTGTTATTACTGGAATTTTTCAAATAAATACCGAATTTGCTATTTGACACCCTGTTATCGCTCAGGTTATTATTACTGGAAAAACCTAACCACATGCCAGAACTGTTACCGGATGCCCTGTTATTAAGAAGTGAATTTTTGCTGGAGTTTTGCAAAAAGATAGAGACTTCATTGTTCAGGGCTGTGTTGCTGTTTAATGTGTTTCCGACAGAATCCCATAGACTGATTCCGAATCTGGTGCTGTTTAATGCGATATTGCCTGTAAGAGCATTTCCACCGGATGCCCTCATGTGGATACCAACCCTGTTATTCAATGCCCTGTTACCAGTCAGCTCATTATTATTGCTGGAAGAGTACAGCCAGATAGCATAGTCATTATCAGACACCGTGTTATTATTGAGCAGGTTTTCGCTGGAATTATGCAGAACGATAGAAACAATGTTTTTCGACGCCGTGGAATTGTTTACTGCGTTTCCGACAGAATTCCACATATTGATGCCAGAGTTGGTATTGTTTGAGACCTTACTGTTATTGAGCGTATTTCCACTTGAGATTTTCAGATAGATACCGACTTTATTGTTTGAGAGGTTATTCCCATCCAGAGTATTATTGCTTGAATTGTCCACCCAGATACCATAATTGCTGCCTGATGCCGAGTTATTGACAAGACTATTTTCACTGGAATTGCGCAGGAGAATAGAGGTTCCGTTCCCTGATACAGTATTATTGCTCAGCACATTGCTGCTGGAAGAATCCAGACGGACTCCGAATCCTGCATCTGAACTTGAATTGTTGACAGCAAAGGAGTTGTTCCCACTGGAAGTGTTTAGAATTGTGCCATTATAGCTGTCAGACAGTTGATTATTTTCGATATTGCAGTCCTTAACTCCATTAAGATGTATGCCTGCATTGGGGAAATCTACAGGCCCTATTACATTCATCCCGCTGATTGTCACTCCGTCCGCAATAACATAGAAAATATCGTCCAGACTGCTGGCTGCCTGGACAATTGTATCTGCAGGGTTGCCAGATTCAGAGACAAGAGTTAAATTCGTGACGTATACATCGATGTTTTCTTTATAGATGCCCGGGGAAATAAGGATTATATCACCAGGAAATGCATTGTCCACAGCCGCCTGGATCGAGGTAAAATCCGCGGCCTGACCAGTATCGTTGCTTACGGTAATTGTCACTGGTTTCGAGTCTTTGAGCGGAAGATAATCTATGCATTCGCTGCCTTCAATATTATACTGGGCATCAAGAATCCCGTCAAGGTCAATATCCCTCACTCCGTCAGGATAGGTAGTGCCGTCGGGGTTTGCCCAGAGATTCCCACCCAGGTAAGGGCCACCAGCTATGTTAGTGCCTGAGATTTTGGTCGTGTTCCAGATATTTGTTCCCGGAACCATCTCGAATCCTACATTTACCGTGTTATTGAAACAATTATTATAAATCAGGTTGCTGGAAGTCTCGTAGATATGCAGCCCCAGTTTCTCGTTGAAGTTTATAGTATTATTCACAAGGGTATTGCCGTTTGACTCGCCTGTGAGAGAAATCCCTTCTATGTTTTTTGAGACTGTGTTATTTTCAAGTTTATTATTAGCTGAATCAAAAAGTGAAATTCCATTACTGCAATTTGAGATTAAATTATTACTTAAATTATTATCCCAGCTGCCACCAAGGCTAATGCCGGTTAGACTATCCGAAATTTCATTATTATTGAGAGTGTTGCTTGAACTCATCATATATAGATCGATACCGCAGCTGTTATTTGACAATTCGTTATTTTCAATACTGCAATCAATAACTCCGAAAAAATGGATTCCGGCAGAACCTGATCCTTCTATACTAAAGCCTTTGATGCTTACGCCATTTGCCCAGATACCGAAAATGTCGTCAGAATCATCGGCTGCCCGGACTAGAGTATCGGAGAAATTTCCGGACTCGGAAACGATAGATACGTTTCTTGGTGACCTTGACATTCTCCTCATAAGTACCGGGTTTGACAATTATTTCATCTCCTGGATTTGCAGCATCTACGGCAGCCTGGATCGAGGTAAAGTTTGCAACCTGACCCGTGCTGTTATTTACAGAAATTGAGACAGCTGCTGCACTCCCTGCAGTCATCAGATGAAAGGCGAGAAGTACTGAAAGAACAATTATGCATGTTTCTTTTACTTGCCTCATGGTAAGCCCCATATTAAAATTTAGATAAAGTATCACGGTTTCGTTATTACAACAATTAGCGGAGTTAATAACCGGATATGAGAAATTTATGCGAGGCATTACAGGACTCCCTGGGATCCGAAGAAATTGACATTGGATTAATTGGATAGATTGGATCTATCAGGTTGTATTTTGCGGTATTGCTTCCGGTTACCTGTAAATTCCAGACTTTGAGGTCAGTTTTAAAAAATAAGATGAGAAGAAACCAAACACTCAAAATAATTTCACATTTTGATTCTTATCCGGTTTATTTTCCTGGCATTCTAGCTGTCTTTAAAAGGTGTAAAGACAGTATTTTAGCGGGGACTTCATAAATTTGAAGTTGAAGTCATATATAAAAAAATTGTACTGTTATATAAAACTAACTCCGAAGGTAGAAAACTGCATGTGTGAGCAGACAAATGTCAGGATAATATAATTCCTGAAGAATCAGAATGTATCCAGGATTGGAGCAGAAAACGAGCTTTTCTACTGTCTTTATGATAACAGCAGAAGTTATTACATTGACTCATGCTACGATTATCAAATTTGCAAAGAATTTAGAAAAAAGCAGTGAAAAATTAAGCTGGAGACTCAGGTGTAAATTTAGAAAAGAAATTAAATTTTTGAACCCTCCAAAATAATCAGTAGATTTTAATAATAAAGTTTAATAAAATGAGGAAAATCAGACTGAAAGCAGGATTGGGAGTCTGTATTTCTCCGTCTACCTCATATTAATTTGTTTTTCAGGTCAAAATGAATAAGAATCAATTTATACAATAGTCGTTATATATAAAACCGGGAGTATAATCGATGCAGTGGTACCAGACCGCTTTCGAACTTATCTTTTAGATAAGGAAGTCTGGAGCGATATGCAACGGTACAGAAATTACATTGACGGGACAAAACTAGGGATACAGGGATAGAATTTGTAAAGGAAACGGATGAGATATAACTCGTTAAATAAGCTTTTTTGAGGGTGAAAATATGAAAGCTATAAGAATTCATGAGTTTGGGGAGCCTGACGTTTTGAAGTATGAGGACATCACCGAACCCCATCCTGGTCAAGGTGAGATTCGGATTCGAATTATTGCGGCTGGGGTCAATCCTATGGACTGGAAGATACGCAGAGGCTATATAGGTGAATTGCCTTTGCCGACAATTATGGGACTGGACGTTGCAGGCATTGTAGACGCAGTGGGACCGGGAGAGATTTCCTTCCAGCCTGGGGATGAAGTTTTTGCTAAAGTCTCGATAGGACAGGGAGGATATGCCGAATACACCGTTGTCAATTTCACACAGGCGGCACAAAAACCCAGAAGTATCGGGTTCATTGAAAGCGCGGCAATTCCTACTGCAGGACTGGCTGCCTGGCAGTCACTTTTTGATATTGCAGGCCTGGAGAAAGGACAGTCCATACTCATTCACGGCGCTGCGGGCGGGGTTGGAACTTTCGCAGTCCAGTTCGCCAAATGGAAAGGAGCTTATGTCGTCGGCACCGCATCGAGCGAAAATGCCCAGTTCTTGAAAAGCATAGGCGCTGACGAGGTAATCGACTACAAGAACCAGAGGTTTGAGGATGTAGTGAGTAAACTGGATGTGGTACTGGATACGATAGGAGGAGATACGTTCGAGAGGTCCTGGGGCGTATTAAAGCCAGGCGGATTCCTTGTAACGACTGTAGCCAGCATCCCCGAAGGAGCTCCCGAAAAATACGGAGTACGTGCAAAAACTCTCATGACCCGGTCTGACGGGAAAGAACTCGCTCAAATCGCAGCCATAATAGACGAAAAGAAAATCAAGCCGATCGTGACTACCGTACTTCCTCTGATAGACGCAAGGAAGGCGCATGAGATGAGCGAAAGCCGCCATGCACGCGGAAAAATCGTTCTGCGCGTCGCAGAGGACCCGAAGTAAAGCCTGAATCCGCCTTAAGCATGAAAGCGCAGGGAATCTGCTCTGGCATTCGAGGTAGAGGTAATATCTAATCTGTGACCTCTATCGACCTGCCTGTAAAACTATGTTTCTACCGCAGGAAAGGAAAAAAGCACATAGAGAACAGATTTCAATGGAAGAGATCGATGCAAGTTATCTGAGCACTTGGACTAACGAGAGAGGGAGAAGATGCCGGAACAGCCGAAAAAGTCCAGGAGTCTTATACCGCTTTATATGCTCATTGTTTTATTTTATACAATTGTCGCACTTTCGGGAGGCGGGGATAATATCCTCTCGGAATCAGTGTCACATGAATCGGATTTTCAGGTCAATCTCGCAGAAGGTGTAAACTATAAACTCTGGATTGAGAACCCTGACGGTCCCGAAAAAATAAATGCGACAATAAGCAAAGGTTCCTATGTTGCTTTTCAAAACACATTTGTATTGGCGCACTCCGGAGAAAGCTACCTTCCTTACTATCCTGAGTTTACCGTGAAAGAAAACGGGATTTATCATGTACACGCTAAACCACTTACCTCCGGAACTGTCAATCTGGAAATCAAGAAACCCGCAATTCCGGGGTTGCAGTAATTAGGGTGAACTGCATTAGATATAGATGTGTAATAAGATAATTTAGGAAATAAATTGCTGTGAGTGGCAGGTGATATAATGTCAAAAATTGTGTATGGAATAACAATTTTGATAATATGTTTGATTCTGGCAACGCTTCCAACGGCTGTATGTGCTAAACCTGATACAGCAAGTCAGGATAAGATGATAACCGAAAGTGACAACGGAAATAGCATAGATCTTAAAGAAGGACACGCTTTTTACCTGAAGCTTAAAGAAAATCCGAGCACGGGCTATTCCTGGCAATTCAGCCTGAGTAATGGGCTTAACTTGCTCTCGGACGAATATCACCCCTTAGAATCTTCAAAAAGTGGTAAAAATTTCGTTGTTGGTGCCGGAGGGTTTCATTTATGGAGAATTGAAGCTGTGGCTGAAGGCAGTCAGCAGGTAAAAGCAATATACAAAAGACCCTGGGAGCCAGAAACAGGTCGGGAGCAGACCTTCAAACTTAATGTTGTAGTGGTCTGAACCACACTCTCAATTTCACACCTTTTTTCCCTTTTTACATTCTCTAAACCTGTTTTGTTACTCATAATATCAATTGACTCAATAATCGCGCAGTAATCTGTTTCTATGTATCCCTTAAGTAAAACCAGAACAAAGTGTTGATGTTAAGTATAATTCCATTTTGAGAATTTACTAGAATAAAGGTTCAGTCTGGAAGACTGAATAGTCTTCAGACTAAGTTCAACAAACTTAATATACTTATACTACCATTTTTATTTGCATTCAATTATTTTAAGTGCACAAAAGTTTTTGGTACAAACTGGAAGGAGCACTTAAGTTAGAATCTTTTTTTATAATGATGCAACAAATTAGCATTTCTACAGAATCAAAATTTGATTTATCTTTGTGGAAAGACCATTAATTGCCTCAATTGATGCAAAAAAAAGAAAAAATATCCAATTTGATAGTTAATTTAAGAGACCAGATATACAATCCAATATAGGAGTGGAGGATTATTATGGGTAAAATCGATAACGTCAGAACGAAACAAATTGAATCAAATCTTGAATACTTTAATATCAGTCCAAACAAAGTTTCTGATACTAGCGTGGGTTTTCCTGAAGAAGTAAGAGACTATCGTTACCGCTCAGCAGATCCCAGGAAAATTTGGGATTATTTAGGGTTATTGTTTTCTATGTTATTAGATTCCTTTAAAGGGAAATACCCGCTTCCAAAGAAAACCACATTAGTGCTAACATTCGCTTTTCTGTATCTCCTAAGTCCGGTTGATATCGCTCCAGATATTTTACCTTTAATTGGATTTGTAGATGATGTGGCTGTGCTTGCTTTTGCATTTAGCCTTATTAAAGATGATTTGGAAAATTATAGAGTATGGAAAATGAGTATCTGATAGCGACTTTGTTCACCTGTGATCTCAATTCGCCTGATCATTCTATCCTGAACCAGGTTGCTGGATAGAAAATTTTCTTTTTCCATACTTCAGTATATTATTTAATGCTCCCAATTTTTTCCGCGCTTCAGCACGGCTTTTCCAGGATACACGGAAAGAAAAATCTTTAAAAACGTTAACGTGTCAACGCATTTATAAGAAGACCTAGAAGACCTGAAAACTGCCAAAAGTCGGAGCGATATAACTTTTTGATTATATTTTTCACCCAAGCTCCTCTAAAATCCTTCGATTGCGTCGCTTTTAAGAAACGAAGAAAATTTAAGCCTTCGATTTCTCAAACTTTTTTCCTTAATTCTTCATACATCTCCCGCGAAATCCTGCTCTGCTTCAGAATTTCCTTAATCAGGCCAATACTTAAATCTTCATTTCCATGAACGGGTACAACCGTCTTTCTTCCGTCAGGGTGAACATACCTTACATGGCTTCCAACCTGATGGATCTTTTGAAATCCAATCATTTCAAGTATTTTGCACATTTCCCTTCCACTTACAGGAAGGAGTCTGCTCATACCTTTACCTCTACCTGCTGAATACCAATAAATTTCAAGGGCAGAATATCTTCAAGTTCCTCGGCTTCAAGACAGACCTGTATTGCTTCTCTTATACGCTCCATGGCCTGTTCAACCGTTTTTCCCTGAGTATAACAACCAGAGATGTCAGGAACTTTTGCAATATATATCCCGTCTTCGTCCTGCTCGATCAGAACCGTATAATTCAAGCTCTTGCCTTCCATCTTTACCAGAATAACATTTAATCTGAGAGTATTTAAAGCTGTTACAACCAAAATTGAAGGCAAAAATTATTTGAGAACTATAAAAAGCCGGAGTGATATAACTATTTTGTTCTATTGGGATTTACACAGTTGAACTGAAAAATCAATATCATTAAAGCTTTAACTGTCTGGAATCTAAGTTTAAGCAAAAACGTCTACAATGCTTGATTTTATACTTCAAGTACGTAAGTCTTAATTGAAAAAAATTTGCTTGTCTACCTTAAGATCATACATCCTCAGTTGCTTTCGGGAATGCTCTAATCTATTCTTTTCCAGTAAGTTCTTATTCCGTTGCAGGTTAAATACGCGCCTGCAGGCACCTGGATCAGTATAAGGATTAAGCCCAACATATCCCCGCCGGAACCCATCGCACTTAATAATATCACAAACTTTACCAGCGGATTTAATAGATTCAGAGCCCCCAGAATTCCAGGCAGTATTATTGAGATTACAACAAAAGGTGCCAGTAACATAAGAGTAAATCTTGATTTTGACAGTACTTCCTCTGAATAAATAAACCCACCAAAATAAGTAATTCCTAAAAACGCTTTATCCGACGTTAGAAAATCTGGAACAAAGACAAGATGAATAAGTTCATGAATGAAAGTAATAACTATACTCAGCCCGATAAAGAATACAAAGTCATGTAAATATATTATTATTTCTATCTCTTGTGATGGAGTAATGCCGAAATCTGCTAAAGAGAAAGGCGAGAGTATATTAAGAATTATTAAAGAAGGCAGAGCGCTCAGGATCATTAGTGGGATTGCTGCGAGTATAAAGGACGTGAGATCTTTAGGTTCACGTAGCTGTATCCAGTTGCTTGCAATTAATTCTGAGTGCCTTTCAGAGTTTACTTGAGGAAATTCGTATTTCAACCGGATAATACCTTCTCCTTTTTGCTTTATACTGAAAGTATATTTTATCTTACATTATAAAGAGAAGATGGCCATCACAACATAATAAATTTACTATATAAGTGGAGTTAAAAACACAAATTAAATGTATCTCGTTCAGTTTGGCAGGTGTTGATTTTTACCGTGAAGATTACAAGTATGAATATGGCTGAAAATGGAGGCAAAACAGGCTGAAAAGCGAAGAAGCTGAAGTGAGGTAATTTTTTTGTATTTCCGCCCCAGCCCAGATCAAATACTCCGATTGCGCTGCCTTCAACGTTTATAATTTTAAAAAATAGTGATCTGTTTTTGGTTTAAGTTTTGGGGTTTTACCTTTCGTTGTTTCACATGGCGTTTGTTTTTCGCTTTATTTTAATTTTCCACTAGTTCTATGAAGTCTTCCTGTGCGCCCCTGAATGGATGAATTGTGTACTTTTTCCCATCCTTTTCAAGAACGATACTCTCAATCAGTCTTGTTTTGTCATCTTCCGTTACGTAGACGATCGTAGCGCCTTTAATTTTGTCGTAGCCGTTTACCGGGATCTCGGAGATGATGGAGATACCCATTCCGAGACAGGGAGATATCAACTTTAAGCTATAGTCGTGCTTGCTTCTATCAACAAACTGAGGATCTGCTTTGATATCCAGTGAAAAAGCTTCGACATTTTTGTAATCTCCCTTTACGTTCCCGAAGAGGCAATTGCCCTGCATCTGAAAGGAATGAGTATTCGACAGTGTATTGGAAATACCTATGCCGTCTCTTGTGTTTGTTATTATGTTGTTTTTTACGGTTAGCACAAAACCCGAATCTGCAGGACCCGGAGAATATGCACTGCCATGAGTAATACCGGCTCCGTAGACTCCATCAATCACATTATATTCGATAAGACCATTGAACCCGTTGGAAAATATACCGCCCATCGACCGGATACCAGTGTCATAGATCTGATTGTGATGAATATGGACATTTGCTGAAGATGCAGGATAGCTGTTTGACCCGAACATCCAGATTCCCGCAAGCATTGTTTTGTATATCACATTGTTGTATACCTCGATATCATCCATTTGAGGGACTCCATACTTCTGGATCTCAATCCCTGCACCTCCGGAGCCCTGGGAGGTAATAATATTGTCGTGAAGCCTGGAGTGATTTGAGTTATACAGTCTGAGTCCGCTGTTCGTCCTGCAGGTTATTATATTGTTGCAGGCTTCCACACCGGAACAGTTGGTAGCATATAGACCATCGTGACCCAGCAGGTAGATTCTATTATTGTAGAGCTTGATATTGGAACATTTATTGACTTTAAGTCCATCTCCGTGGTTGTTGGTAAGACACATATCAGACACATTAACATTCTGGCAGCCGGTAAGATGGACGAGATTGTGATAGCCTTTTCCGCTAATAACATTGTTATTTCCTTCTCGGTTTCCGTCAATTGTAAAGCCCCGAATGGTAATTTCATGGCTGTTTGTGTTTCCTTCCCTGATCATCGGGGTCGATGCCGACCAGTTAGCATGATCAACGAGTTTTAACTTTGCTGTCTGAACCCCCAGAAAAGCGGTGTTCGAAAAAATCAAAAGTGGTTCATCGATATTGAAAAGAGAATTCTCTGTCAGGAAAACGTTTTTCAAAGCCCCTTTTGACTGTGAGACTTCTTTGAAAGCGTTGTTCAGATCGGCAGAGCTTCCACCTGTGAGAAAAATAGTTTCATCTTTGTTTGGTTCTTCGATCATTATTTTTACACTCCCTTATTTACAGTATAAATTTCCTCGCTATTAAACTTTTTTACATTTACCCCCCAGTTGCTTGCAGTGTTGTTTAAGGAAGTGGCTCTCTCAGAAAAGTAAATATTTCCGCTTATCTGACCTCGTGTGGGACGTGGAACGTACCCGATTCTTACCAAACTGTAGATTAAGACGACAAAATAGTATTGAAGTAGAGAAAGAGATTATAAAGCGCGAAAATCCGCCTGGAATTTCTAAAAGTAAAGGAAAAAATTTAGGGCTTTAAAGTTGAGTTGTAAGCCGGAATAATATAACTTTCTTACTATATTTTCTCCTGCGTTCCTGAAATCCTCAGATTGCGCCGCCGTTTTGAAGTTTATTTATCATTGGGGATACACAACTACGAACTTTCTATTAATCAGCACAAATTCGGAACTCTTCGATTCTATCCAAGCCTTATGAAATCCGTGCAGGAAATTAAATGAAGAACGTATCTACTAAAATATCCAGCGAAAGCGCGATCAGCAGAATATTAAGAAAAAACACAATTTACCTGCCGAAAGTCGGATTCAAGCAAAAAAGCTATTTTTGCAACAAAGCCATACTATATAAAAACATTTTTTTAATGATTAAACCCCGCATAAGGCAACAGTTTTTCTATACATTTTCCTTCAAAAAAGAAATATTTATGTTATTCCTGATAACTCAGACGCTCTCTTAAGATGAGCTGTACCAGAATTGCGAAGTGTTGTGGCCTTTCGTAAATTTTCAGCTCCTCCAGTACCATTTTTCGCTTCATTTGCTCCCTGCAACAAAAACTGACCTGCCGAGTTATAGTCCTGAAGAGCCGCCTTCCATTCTTTCTGCGCATCCTGGAGTTTGAGAGATACGGTATATCGATCATTTTCCTGAATGGCGTTCTGAGTATCATTTACTATGTATTGCGCATACACCGCGAGCGTGGTATAATCAGAATTGTTTGAAGCATCGGATACACCGTCCAGATCTGTTTTAAGTATCTTTAAATGCTTCTGGACGTTAGCTCCCCACGCAATATCCTGGTAGGCTGATTTGAGGGTATTTAGAGGTGAATTTGATTGAGCCTGAGAAGCATTATTATCATTTTGTGATCCGGCAAAAACCCCGACAATCAGTGCAACCAACAAAATAAACAATGTGAAGTAGATGTATTTTTTCATATACACGCCACTAAAATTCCATTTTTGACTATATAAATTAAGAGGAGATGTATTATAAGATTTCCATTATGCATTTCGATATTCTATTATAGCATGGAAAAAATCGTTTCGAGAAAGCGTGTATCGAGACTTCTAAATCAGAAATAAGCTTGTATTGAATACTTTTTATATATTTCTGCTCCAGACTACTTCAAATACTTCGACTGCACCGCTTTTGAAGTAGTTTGTAAAGAACACGACAGCTAGCTATAAGAAAATTGATTGCGGTCCCGAGAAATATTAGGAAGAATAAAAATTGGAGTGAATGTAAATTACCGGAGAGATAAAAAATAAAAAATAAAAAATTTAAAAAGCCGTTTTTCAATTATAGTTATAAATTTATCAAATTATATTAACTATCCGAAATCCTCCATTCATTACTGAGATACGGGTGAAACGGAATCTCCAGTTACGTATTCCATAAACCCATCTGCAACATATGAAACCGGTTTCCCATCAATTTCTCCATTGACGTGGTAAGTCCCGATCATCTCCCAGATCACCCGATATTTAAGTGTCACGTTTCCATTTTCATCAATTGTTGGTACAGATACTGGAAGTGGAGTAGAATGTTCCGGGTTTGTTGTAAACTCTATATTTAGCTGATCACCAGAACCGGATGAGACAAGTATATCTGTGTTAAGAGGTAGAGGGAACGAACCTGCTGGCATATAAGCACCTAAGTATGGTATCGGAACGGGCTCATTGACATATATAAAGTTTGAATGCTTAATTTGGATATCCTCATTATTAAAAGTAGCAGCGATTTCCCTGTTCTTCCATACGTTCAAGACCGATCTTACTGATTGAGTATAGCCAGCATCGGTGATGTTTCCGAAGTTAATTGAATATTCTCCGACATCACTTCCATTCAAACCATTCTTGGTCTGAGTAACCTGGCCCCAGTCCCATCCAAGATTATCTCCCCAGGACCAGTATCCCCAGTTGTGATCATGGTAACCTCTTGCGTTTTTCAGGGTATACTTTTTCCCATCAACAAAAAGTTCTCCGTTGACCTTCATTTTTGATGAAGCTACTATCCAGTTGATAACTTCTCCAGGTACTGGAGAGAAACCGGAAGCGTTAAACACTGGAGTCGGCTCCACTTCCGGTTTAAATAATGCATCGAAGACCGTAGACCCGTCATCGGATTCTACGTGCACAGAATACCCCTCTGGAGTTAGCCTGACCGTGCTTCTAGCTATCGTAACATTTGGCGTTTGAGAAGAGTATTCCGCAATACCTATTGGATATGATCCAAAAGAGGCATTGGAATTCTCATCGCCAGTATCATAACCAAGAAGAACTCCGGAGGAATTAAAGACTCCATTCAGTTTAAATGTACAGATGATTGAGAGGTTCTGTTCTTCATCTATTACATTGAAGTAATGCCATTCATTGTACAAGGGCATCATACTACTGTTTGCCGGAGGATGAAAAGCATCAACCGTTGAAAGTTCTCCTATCAAACTATTATTCTGGCATGCACCAAGAGGAACCCCTGAAACTGCCAGAAATAAAAAAAATACAAAAATTACAGGTTTCAATATCTCTTTAATTTTCATTAATTACACCACTATGTACAAAACCTTTTTTTCACTTCTAATAAAATGTTGGTTTAAGAAATTTTTACATCGTATAACTGTCTATACAATCGATAATATAAATGTTTTTAAACTAACATGAAATTTTATATAATAGCTCGTATATTAGTTCACAACTAGTTCACATATCCTTCCCCGAATTCGTGATATAGAAGTACTTACATCTTTTATCTGGCAAACTTCATGACGTTAACGAAGATCGGATAATTATTGCTTATTTCTTAGCTTTTAAAGTAAGATTTTTCAAGGGGCCCAAAAACAAGCCTTTTAGAAAAAGGCTTGAGCGAAAAAAGTTTTTATGAAAATATACACGCAAAATCACAATCATTTAGAAAAAGAAGTATTAAATCAGTTGAATCCTTTCGATTGAATTGAGAATATGGCTAAGGTAAAGCGAGTCACTCTTCTTCATATTGAGATCACTTTTGCTTCCTTTTTGATTCCGTCAATAAGATATGGACTTATTGATTCCTCAGTAAGTAAATCGACTTTTACCCCAAGAAACTCAGACAGTTCTCTCTCAATCATGACAAGGGTAAGCAGGCTTTTAGTTTCTGAAAATTCTACAAGAATATCTATGTCGCTTTCCGGTTTTTCTTCTCCTCTTGCATAAGAGCCAAAAACAGCTATTTTCGTTGCTCCTTCTTTTTCAAGGAATGAAGAGATTTTCTCGAACAAGTCTTTATGCCGGGCAGCATTTTCCATGTCAGTATAATTCCATTTTTCTCACTTAAACATATGCTGAACCCAAACGACAACTAAGAAGCTTTATGAAGCTTGTAGAAAAGCCTGCTGAAATGCTAAGACAAAGAAGATCGCTCTAAAAATAAAGGATATCTGGAACTATTGATAGAAAAAGTAATATTATTCATTCAGAAAATCTAACATTTTTTTTCCTTTATCATTTAATTTGATGCAAGTAAATTTACCAATTTTTTCGATATCGATCAAATTCCATTCATCTTTAAGCTTACTGATGATGTTCTGATCTAGCCAAGCATAATCCCTAGCTTTTTGCTTTGATTCGTCGATATCTCCGTCTAAACTGTTATTTTTACTTTTATCACTGAGTTTCCCAGCTAAGTAACGATTTTTATCCCGAATTGTTCTCAGGTAATCATTTTCCTTTGAGAAATCGATAAGATCTTTTTTTGTTACAGGATCACTCCTACATTGTAGGTACTGTAATACAGTAATTAGATCCTTATTAGGAAGTCTCATGGGAAAGGTCGGAATTTCACTTATTTCTTTGACCCCTATACTTCTTGGCTTTAATCCGTTGTATACTTTTCTTAATTTTTCTTTATTATTTTCATCGAAGTCTTCAAAATAACGTTTAGGTTTGACATAATAAGGAATAATATTCCTATCTTTTTCCAGCATCATAGAACTTATTATTCCAGCTACTGCCGAAAGAGTGCTCCCAGAAGAAATGTTTATATAAATATAATTTTCTTTCTCTTGTTCTGCAATTATTTTCTTTACTACACTCAATAAATCAGATAAGTCACTTATTGATCCTATAAGCCTTACGACAACTGTGATACCTTCATTCTCCAGTCGTTTTTTGTTTTCGCTTAAGTAATCTTTACCCTTATCATTTATCTCTTGAGAGATAAGGTAAACTATATCAGCATTTTTCATAATTGCAGCTTTGCTAATCCTATCCAATTCAAAGCCAACTACGCATATATGCACTCGTAGAGGATTTTTCATAAAACACTATATGAATTTATTGTATATAGCTTATTTGGCATATTCATTTAATTAACCATAGTAAGTATACTAGGCTTAATAAGCTTAAGAAAGTATATTACAAAGAAAAACACTATTATAGCAAAAAACTTATGAGGTTAAAAATAATGCAAAAAATATTTTTTGGAGGGTCTGGAGGCTCTGGAATCGTGAGCACTCTGATTATTGCCGGAATTGCTTTAAAAATGCTTGAAATTTATCCTGAGTGGTCTACCGCTGCAATAGGCGGTGGAGTCTGTATAGGGATCCTTCTAGGCCTTCTTGGCGTAGCTGGAGTTTTCACTAAAGTTTTCAGGTGATTTAATGAGAAGGAAAGTAACAAGAGTAATTGATGGAGACACTTTTGAAGTTGCAACTAAAATTGGGGATACTAATAGAGTAAGGATTGCAGGATATAGTGCCCCTGAACTCGATGAGCGCGGTGGAAAAAGAGCAGCTAAAGAGCTTAAAAGTCTCATTGAGGGAGAAACTGTTTCATTGATACCTAGAGCCAGAAGCTATGGACGGGTTGTAGCTGAAGTAAGATTAGATCGAAAAAAAGTGAGCAAAATAATGAAGAAATAAAAGATAAACCACAATATAAAGATTCCAGCAACTGGTCATTATTAAAGTTGTGCTGGTGAATTTACTATAATCAATGAGGATTTTATTGGAATTAAATCAGAAAGTTTAAAAGCTATTAAATGGATTAAAAAAAGAAAGTTATCCTTAGATTTGAATTTCATCTTTTTTAAGATGAATGTGTGGTGAAAAGCCACGCAAAAGACATACCAGGGAAAGGGTAAAGCCCTCAACCCATTGCCATGCCAGTCGAACGACTGCCATACCAAAGCGCTGAGCGCTTTAGTAAGGATAACTTTCTTTTAACTCTCAGGGGTATCTGATGAAATATTCCATAATTTATGATGAAAAGCAATTCAAGGAATTTATGGATTCAATACAACCCCCAATATCTAAAGAAGAATATGATATTCAATATAAATCATTTTTAAGGTTATCAAAGAAAGAATTACCTTATATATACGACCTAAATCATTTGTCTTTTCTTATAGGAGAATCTACAGAACAACTGGACTTTTTTGTAAGAAATAAAAGAAAAGTATATGTCTCTTACAAAATGAAGAAAAAAAGAGGCGGATACAGGACAATCGATGTCCCATCGAAAAAACTAAAATTTGTCCAACGGTGGATATTAGAAAATATATTGTACAGTATGAAGGTAAGTAAAGACTCACATGGATTCATTCCTGGAAAATCAATTGCAACAAATGCACAAATCCACGTCGGCCAAGAATTAGTTATGGGAATTGATCTTAAAGACTTCTTCCCGAGTATTAAATTTAACAGAGTAAATGGTTTTTTCAAAAGTGTAGGGTATAACGATAATATTTCTACTATTTTAGCCGAACTATGTACATTTAAGTGGCAACTTCCGCAAGGTGCTCCAACAAGTCCAATGATATCCAATTTAATTGCATCAAGTTTAGATAGAAGGTTGGCAGGATTCTGCAAAAAGAAAAATCTGCTATATTCCCGTTATGCAGATGATATCACAATTTCTGGCGGAAAGGTGCTGCCTAGATACAAAACTCTAATTTTCAGAATAATAACAGAAGAGGGCTTCGAAATAAATTATGAAAAAGTGAGGATACAAGGAAGAGGATCTTGTCAATTAGTAACTGGATTAGTAGTAAATGATAAAGTGAGCATTGGAAGGAAAAAGAAGAGAATAATCAAATCACTTGTTCATAAAATCTCGGAAAATGGATCAATTGAAGCAAACGAAACTAACAATCCCTTTTTCAAGGAAATGGTTTATGGGCTGTTAAGTTTTACAAATGTCGTAGAACCGGAATTTGCACAACCACTCATAGAAAAAATAAACTCAATCGATTGGAAAGAATTTAATGAAACATATGCTTCATCTCAGAAATCAGAAATTATTGAAAGATCTTTCAAGAAATGTCCATCTATTAAAAGGGTGCTTTTCAATGAATTGGGATTTTTCAAAGGAATAGAATTGATTCCTGAAAAGGAGCTAACTAAAGACTTTTTGGATGAATTAAATATATTAAAAGAAAAATGTCCTGATCATAAAAAAGAAAATTGCCAAGATTGCCTACTAATTAAAGAATTATCATATGAAACCTGTATGAAATATATATTGGGTCATTATATCGGTAGTACAGGAGGAGCACATCACGGGCACGAGGTATACGACGTCGGTGAAATTACTGAATACGAAGATCAAGAAGTTTTTGTTGCATTTCTCATGAAAAGTAAAGATGACACAAATTCAAAAAATAGTTTATTCACACAATTTTTTGATTGTACGGAAAACGAAGGGATTGATATCATATCTGTTGTTTCAACAGAGGATTTAGATCATAAAACCATTCTTCGTCTACAACGTGTAATGAAACAATTTTCAAAAAAACATCTTTATTGTTTAATACTAAGAAAAGAGATGGCCAGTATATTTTTTTCTTTCAAAAAAGAGTTTTCAAAAAGGGATGAAGACAGAAAATTACTTTCCGATAACAAAGATCAGTCATCCCTTTTGATATGAATAACTCAGTTTTTTCATTCCCAGAACTTCTTCGTCTTCACATAATTCCTCTCCGCAATCAGAATATCCCTGTAAAACGCCTCTTCATCCACCCTCATTTTTTCAATAACCCTTGACGCCGTTTCAGGCCCGATTCCCCGACTGGCAAGCGCAATAACGGCTTTTTTCCCCTGGGAGCGGACTATGCTTGCGTTTCTGTAGACTCTCTGTATCCGTTTCTTTTCTTCGGGGGAGACTTTGACATTTTTTGCCTGTTTTTTGACAAGGTTGATTTCCTCTTCTTCCCAGGGTTTGAGTGCTGCACCATTTGGAGTTTCAGAGTGGGCCAATGAATCCAAATCACAAATATAAGCACAATGTACTTCCTTCTTAGTTTTGATACTCAAGTGTTTAAGTCCTGTTATTTCGTAATTCCTTATTACTAAACGATTTTTTGGGGAGCAGACATTATGCCTTTGGGGGAATTTTTTAAGAATGAAGGTTTGGCAGTGACTGCTTATGATGGAGACGGTGCTGTTCTTCTGGCATTTGATATTGATGAGGAAAAGACACAAAACCTTGCTGGCTTTGCGGTGAAGGCTGTTACTCCGGATAACGGTCCTTACCTTCGAACGAGTATTGGTTGAAGAACAGGCTTAGTTTTAACAGGGAGCTTTCAAGGGAAACTGCGCTTACTCCTGAAATGTGGGAGGATTCGAATAAAGCTCCTTTCCAGACATTCCATTGGGTGCATTTTCCGGGTGCAGGTCCGGGGAAATACGTTTACACTGTCTATGCATGTTATTTCAAGGATGATGGGTCTGTTGATTTAGGCCCCAGCGTTCAAACTGAGGTAGACCTCAGTTATCATGCTTTTCCCAATCTTGAGCTGGGTTTCACGAGGGGGTATATTTCATCTCAGGCTTATGTTGATAGGTTCAAGAATGCTGATATCAGGCCGAAGATCAAGTCCATTGATTTTGATACCGGCCCCTACCAAGCGCAGTATGAATGGTTGGGTGCTCACGCAAGGAAAATGATTTTCGATTTTCTTGAAGAGTGCTTGAATGACGCTTCGATTAGTGTAGACGTGTTCTCTTACGACTTCGACGAGCCTGACATTGTTCGGAAACTTGCTGCTATGGGATCTCGTGTTCGTGTATTTCAGGACGATTCCCAATCGCACACTGAAACCGGAGATCTTGAACTTAAAGCGGTCAGTACGCTCAGGCAAGCGGGAGCTATAGTAAAGACAGGTCATTTCGGACGTTTTGCCCATAACAAGGTAATGATTCAAAAGAAAAATGGCAAAGCTACTAAAGTGCTCACAGGCTCAGCGAATTTCTCATTGAGAGGATTGTATGTCCAGGCTAATAGTGTTTTAGTTTTCGATGACCCGGTAACCGCTGGACTCTATGAGCAGGCTTTCGAACAGGCTTTCAATGATGAAAAGGGTTTTAAATCATCGAATATCGCATCAAAATGGTTCGAGGCAACAACGAATCACAGCCCCTCGGTGTCAATCAGCTATGCCCCGCATAAAACTGCGTTCTCCCTGGAAAGAGTGTCTCAGATTATAGATTCGGCAAAAAGCTCGGTCTTCTTTGCTGTTATGGAGACTTCTGGAGGAGGACCTGTGATTCCGGCTTTGGCGAACCTGGCAAATCGAGAGAATGTCCTCTCCCTTGGGACTATTGAACAAGAAAGCCAATTACAATTTTTTAAGCAAGGAAAGAATAGTGGAGTGACAAGTTTCTCGTTCCTGGAAAATGACGTGCCAGAACCGTTCAGAGCCGAATGGAAAGGGGGACGTGGAAAGGTTATACACCACAAATTCGTCGTCTGCGACTTTAATAGCGATTCCCCGGTCGTGTTCTGCGGCTCTTCCAATCTCGCGCAAGGTGGCGAAATAAGCAATGGCGATAATTTGATTGAAATCCGGGATGCAAATATAGCGAACTATTACGCCATTGAAGCCATCCGGCTATTCGATCACTACAGGTTCAGAAGCCTGCATGAAAACAGCACGTCAAACAAACCATTACAACTCGATATAACAGATAACTGGGTAAAACCGTTCTATGACCCGAATGATCTAAAGTGCCAAACAAGAAAATTATTCATCGGCACACAACAAGCCCAAGGTCCGAAGTAACAACAACTCACGAAACACAAAAAGAAAATTGATTGGGGATAAGACATCTGATTATTGGGAGTGGGGGGGTGGAAAAATGGTTTACATCAGAAAGAGATGTTATCAGATGTCTTCGATACATAATATATAAAGGCAATTATATAAATGCTGTGATATACTGCTATTTAATATGCATTTATTTCAGTACTCATATCTTTACTTTCAATAGGGTGTGCCAGCGTAAATGCCATCTCCCATTTCTCATTCCCAGAACTTCTTCGTCTTCACATAATTCCTCTCCGCAATCAAAATATCCCTGTAAAACGCCTCTTCGTCCACCCTCATCTTTTCAATCACCCTTGAAGCCGTTTCAGGCCCGATTCCCCGGCTGGCAAGCGCAATAACGGCCTTTTTCCCCTGGGAGCGGACTATGCTTGCATTTCTGTAGACTCTCTGTATCCGTTTCTTTTCTTCGGCGGAGACTTTGACATTTTTTGCCTGTTTTTTGACAAGGTTGATTTCCTCTTCTTCCCAGGGTTTGAGGGCTGCAATCATCCGGGACTCGCAGACCGGGCAGACGATTTCTTCAGGGACGCTCTTGACCTGCCGGCGGGAAGTCCATTTCTTGCAGTTCGTACAAAATAGAACAATTTTGTCGTTCATAATGCGTTCCTTAAGGGCAAGGACGATTGATCGATCGGCTTTTTCCGGGGCGACCAGGTCTTTTTTCATGGCGAAGCCGGCTGAGCCTATCGGGGTCGGGGGAGAGACTTCGATTGAGATTTCGCCGGCTGCAAGTTTTGTAAGGACTTCTTTTGCCCTGGGGACGTCGAGCAGGTCGTGGAAGATTTCGCGGATTACCTCGTCGTACATTGAAGAGCCCTGGTAGATTTCAAGGAGTTTTTTCATGCTGATCCGGTCGTAGTCAACGTCCCGAGAGAGAGCTCCGAATTTTCGGGCAACGTGGACCATTTTCCATTTCATGAGGGTTGTATTTTTCAGGGTCATTTCTATGATCGGCTCAACATGTTCAGGACGGAGGGAAAGCAGCATGTCCCGGATCTGGACAGGGCCTACCCTGCGCGGAAGAGTCAGCCTTATCCTGTAGGGGTCCACTTCCTGGGCTACACTGCTCCCGAAGCGGGCTGAAAGGAGCGAGGTCAGGACTCTTGCAAGGGTGCCGTTTGTATTATGGCCGAAGCAGGCGTTCAGGGTCACAGCATCTCCTTCGTCTTCGATCACGATTGTATCCGCATCAGGCAGGGGGAAGCCTCCTTCTACGTGATCGCGCACGAGGCGGATCAGTTCGAGAACGGCATTCCTTGCTACGGGATATTTTGCCTGGAGCTTTTCGGCAATGGCTTCGTCGTCAAGTCCTTCGTGGATAAAGGCTGCAATTTCCGTTCTGAGCTTTCCTACATCCTGGGCCACCTCAAAAGGCACAGGAATTTCTTCGCCGGTCCAGCTCGGAACCTCGCCCATGCCTTCCACAGGCTCGACTTTGATCCTGTCTTTTCCCTGCTCGCGTTCACGGTCAGGCATCTCAACGACCCGCCACATGTAGCCTTTCGTTATGAAAACGGCGCCTTGTTCTGCAAAATTCACGACAAAGGCTTCGTCCAGCACGCCAACCGATTTTCCGCTCACGATATCGTAGATCTCGTACTTCTTTTCGTCCGGGATCATGGAGAGGTTATCATAATAGTATTCCCAGCTTTTCCTGCGCTTTTTCAGCACGTTTGAACCTTTCTCGTGCCAGACCAGCCTGTAATCCCCTATCTGGTCCACAACCCTCTGCAGTTCTTCAACCTGCAGGTCCCGGAATGGGTACGTCCGCCGGAGAATCCTGAGAATTTTATCAATTTCGACCTCCCCGAAATCCATAACCATGCCTGCAATCTGGTTTGCCACAACATCCAGGGATTTAACGTGCGGAGAAACCTCTTCAACCCTGCCTTCCAGTGCAGCTTTCGTAATTGCCATACTCTCCGCAGTATCGTCCGCCTCCATAGAAATTATAGTGCCCTTCGAAATCGCATGCAGCCTGTGCCCTGCTCTTCCTACCCTCTGGAGCAGCCTTGAAACCTGGCGCGGAGATCCGTACTGAACTACCCGGTCGACATTTCCGATATCGATTCCGAGCTCCATTGAAGAGGTACAGATAAGGCCTCTCAGGGCTCCGGATTTGAAAGCCTCCTCAGCTTCCACACGGGCTTCAAAAGAAAGCGACCCGTGGTGCACACCTATGGATGCCCCAAGCTTCCGGAAACCGGCAGCCAGAGCCTCGGCACTCTGCCGCGTATTTACAAAAATAAGAGTTGACTGGCTATCCTCGACAATTTCCCTGATGCAGAGAAGGTGAGAGGCAAATTCGGGCTCACAGCCGACAGTGTTTGCAATTTTCAGGATTTCTCTTTCCCGCATCTCACCGCCGTCTGAAACTTCAGGGTTGACAACATAGAACTCAAGCAGTTTCAACAGGGCTACCTCAATTACAGTGAAATCCCTTCCTGTGCCGGCAAGAAATTTTGCAATTTCCCAGGGGTTTCCGACTGTTGCAGAAAGCCCGATTCTCTGAAATTCCCCTGAGATTTCCACAAGCCTCTCAAGCCCAACCGCCAGCTGGGCTCCTCGTTTTGAACCTGCAAGCTCATGTATTTCGTCTACAATCACGTGGGTTACGGTTTGAAGGTTCTGGCGCAGGCGGGAGCCGGTAAACATTGCCTGAAGGGTTTCAGGGGTTGTGATCAGGACATCTGGAGGGTTTCTGGACTGGCGCTGCCTTTCGCTTTGCGGAGTATCCCCATGCCGAACCTGTACTTTGATGTCGAGCAATCGCCCCATGATCTCAATGCGGGAAAGCATATCCCTGTTAAGCGCCCTCAGGGGAGTTATATAAAGGGCAGAGATTCCTTTTCTGGCTTCGGGTTTCTTTTTCAGGATGCTGTTAAAAACAGGCAGCACGGCTGATTCAGTCTTGCCGGAACCTGTAGGAGCTATCAAAAGAGTGTGTTTTCCATCCATTATGTGAGGAAATGACCTTTCCTGAGGCTCTGTGGGTTTTGTAAAGCCAAGGGTTTTCAGGGCTTCCTGAATTTTTGGATGAAAAGTGTTGAAGATGTTATGAAATGTCATGTTTTCTGTGATCGGTTTTTGGTGAAATTGTTCAATTGTTGTGTTAGTCGGCACCAGTATAAATACTTCTATGTAAGCAGGGCAATGAGATCGGAACAGGGAAATGGCGCGTAAGGAAAGAAGTATAACGAAGATTACGAAGGCCATAACGAAGATTACGAAGGCCATAACGAAGATTACGAAGACCAGTATTAAGATTAAAACGTATAAATTAACATATTAATTGAAGAAACGGATACAGGTAAAGAATAAAAAATTAAATTAAACCGTTTGAAAACCCTGCTGAACCATCAGTGTGCCTGGAGAAAGGAAAGTGGGGACGAATCCCCGGAAAAAACCCGTCAAGCTGGCGGGAAATCTTAAGCCTTATCTCAATCAGTCTTCCCTTTTCATCTGCGGGAAGAGAATTACTTCCTTGATAGATTCCAGGCCCGTAAATATCATGGTAAGCCTGTCGATTCCAAGCCCCATGCCTCCGGTTGGGGGCAGTCCGTATCCGAGGGCATTTATGAAATCGTAATCGACTGTCTGGGCTTCAAGGTCTCCTAACTTTCTTTTCTTGTCCTGTTCTTCGAATCTTTTTTCCTGCTCAAGAGGATCGTTTAACTCTGAATAGCCGTTTGCCAGTTCCCAGCCATTGAGGAAAAGCTCGAATCTCTCAACAAATCCTTCTTTTGACCTGTGGTTTTTGGCAAGCGGGGAATTTTCCACCGGGAAATCGTATATGAAAGTCGGGTTTATCAGCTTGTCTTCCACCAGCCCCTCAAAGAGCAGGGCAAGGAACTCTCCGTAGGTCTTTGCCTTTTCGTAATCTTCGATCCTGTTTTCGATTGCGATTTGCTTCAATTCTTCAAGAGAGTGTGCAAAAACATCAAGCCCGGCATACTCTTTCAAGGCATCTTCCATGGAAATTTTCTTCCAGGGGGGGCGGAGATTGAGAGTATTTTCGCCCATTTTGACTTCGTAGCCGCCAGTAAGTTTGAGCACGAGTTCCGAGATCAGGCCTTCGGTTAAATCCATCATGTCATTGTAGTCCCTGTAAGCCTCGTAGACCTCGATCATAGTGAACTCAGGATTGTGAGTCGTGTCAATATCTTCATTCCTGAAATTCTTGGCGATCTCAAAGACTTTCTCATACCCTCCAACAACAAGTCTTTTAAGGTAGAGTTCCGGGGCTATTCTCATGAAGAGGTTCTGCCCAAGGCAATTATGGAAAGTCGTGAAAGGCCTCGCATTTGCGCCTCCGTACACGGTCTGGAGCACAGGAGTCTCAAATTCCAGAAATTCCCTTTCAGTGAGGAATCTCCTGATTTCTGAGATAAGTTTGCTTCTCATAACGAAAATCTCCCTCTTCTCAGCATTAACTATGAGGTCAAGATATCTTTTCCTGTACCTGGTTTCTATGTCTTTTAAACCGTGGAATTTTTCGGGAAGTGCGCAGAGGGATTTTGAGAGCAGAGAGAATTCAGACACGCTGATAGAGTTTTCACCTCTTTTTGTCCTGAAAAGTTCGCCCTGAATGCCTATGATATCTCCCGAATCAACCAGGTTTTTAAAAGTCTCGAAATCCTCATCAGGAAGGTTTCCTTTCCTTAAAAGAACCTGAATCTTGCCAGCCTGGTCTCCAAGGTCGGCAAATATCATTTTTCCGTGCTTGCGGATATTGTAAAGCCTTCCTGCGGTTCTGACCGTTAAACCCTCAGTGTTTTCGAAGTCATCAAACTTTTTTAAGATATCACAGATGTCCTCGTTCTTTTCAAATCTGTAGGGGTAAGGATTGAGTCCCTGGCTTCTGATGCCATTTAGTTTTACAAGTTTAGAGTCATCAAAGATCCTGCTATCTGAAATGTCATTATTGCCAGACAGAGTAGCATTGTTGTCGGACGGGATAATTTTATCCGACAGTTCCGTGTTATTAAGTTCTATGCTCATCGAATCAGTACATCCTTTTCAGGTGAATGTTAATAAATTAATCAGTAAGTCGATCAGTTGTTAACAGCAAATCGATCAGTAGATTGATTAATTATCAATCGGTAAGTCGATCAGTTGTTAACAGCAAATCGATCAGTAGATAGAATAATCATCAATCATTAAATCGATCAGTAATCAAGCGGTAAATTAGCCATACATAAATCAATAATCAACAAATCAGCCCCGTTACCTGCAGCAGAGGAGAATCTCTCTGAAAGTTATGGATTCCATGCTTGTTCTGGCGGCTGAATTCTGAGGGTCCGAATTATCAAGAATGATGACTGTCTATTAGCCTGATTCCTGACATTTATTTTTTCCATACATCCATGCATTTTATATAAACATTGAGAAAAAGAGTCAACTCATTAATGAAATTAACGTTGATTCCTGAGGAAAATTGCTTTCATAGGTTTTGTTGCAAAAATATCCCCTGTTAACTAATTCATAGACTTATGATTTTTCTGCTACGCGGAATATGATTTTGAATTCTGTCCCTTGCTCTCGTTTAAGCTCGATTTTTCCATCCAGCTGGTCAACAAGGATGCTTACTAACTGCAATCCGAGTGATTCAAGACTTCCTAATTCTACATTTTCAGGAATTCCTTTTCCGTTATCTGAAATTGTCAGGCTGAAAAGAGATTTATCTATTTCTTTATTCTTTTCTTCCCTGCAAAGCCGGATTCGAATTTCTCCTTCTTTTTCGGGAAATGCATGCTTGAAGGAATTGGAAACGAGTTCATTAACAATTATTCCTAACGGGACAGCAGTATCCATATTAAAGAATGCATTTTCTTCCAGATCCATGTATAGACGGATATTTTCACTACTAAGGCTGTAAGTCTGGAAAAGGTTTTCAGCTAGTTTTCGAAGGTATGTTGAAAAGTCCAGTGTGTCGGTTCCTTCTCCTTTATAGAGTTCTTCGTGGATAAGGGACATTGAGAGTACCCGGCTTTGACTTTCCCTGAAAGCTTCGAGGACCTCTTTATCCTGAAACTTTTCAGCCTGCAGGTCCAGCAGAGAAGAGATCACCTGTAAGTTGTTCTTAATTCTATGATGGATTTCTTTTATCCGGATTATCTCCATTTTTTCCAGGGCTTTTTCTGCCCTTTTCCTCTGCAGGGCCTGCATCACCGCCGGCGAGATAGCTTCGAGATCTTCCTGCTGCTCGTAGCTATAGCCGCCTTCACGGTTTGCGACCGCCATCAAGCCTATTGTTTTCCCTTCGGAGAGAAGGGGCACGCCGAGAAACGACGCGAACTGCAGATGGCTGTGAGGCAGACCGATGCTGTTGGGATAAGATGGCGGATCATTGGTAAAGAAGCTTTTTCCACTGTCAACAATACGACCACACATACCATACAGGACAAAGTCGCTCAGAGAACGGTGATTCCCGGTTTTGTCGTATGTCAGGTACTGAGCCCATTCCATGTTGCTGGCTGCGATGCCGTGCAATATACTGCCGGCGCCCATTTCACCAACGAAACCAGTCTGGCTGCCGGTCACTTCCAGGGCTACAGATAGACACACATTTCCCAGTTCTTCTTCTGTTTCGGCCCTTATCACACTGCCGAAAATCCGGTTGATTCCCTCAAGGACGTTGTAGTATCTGCGTATCTTTTGCTCTCTTTGCTTTTTCTCGGTAATATCAAGAACAAAGGCTATGCCTTCATTGTGCGCCTGATAGTAAATAGCTGCACCGAGAATGACAGGTGCGCGCGAGCCATCTTTGCGGATGAACTCTTTTTCATAGGGCACATTCACACCGGTGGTTTTCAGTTCCGCGATGCAGTTCTCATCCAGGAGGCGGTACTCCGGCGGGGTCATCCTCTCCCAGTTAATCCTTCCTACCTGTAAGTCTTCGTGTGTATAACCGACTATCTCCAGAAACCTGTCATTGGCATCGGTGATCGAACCGTCCAGATTATAGTAAAACACGCCGAACATGCCTGATTCATAAAAACGGCGCATTCGCGCCTCGCTCTTCCGCAGCGTTTCCTCCGCACGTTTACGCTCAGTAATGTCTCTTGCAATAGTTGAGATGGCCACAAGCTCTCCAGATACGTCAAAAACAGGAGAAAGAGTTACTGAAACATTTATTATTGTACCGTCCTTTTTTAACATTAAAGTTTCGTAGTTCTGAATCGCTTTTCCCTTTTTAATCTTTTCAGAAAACCGCTTCATTTCCCCTTTAAGACTGTCTGGTTCAAGTATTGACACGTGTTTTCCCAGAATTTCTTCAGCTGAATAACCATGAATCAGTTCTGCTCCCTTATTCCAGCTGATAATAATATCATCAAGAGACCCTGTTACAATAGAATCACTCGATGATTCAACTGCATTCGCTAGTATCTGAATTTTCTCTTCAGCTTTTTTACTTTCAGTAATATCCTGAACTGTTCCTCTCATTTGAACAGGAATATTTTCCTCATTAAGAATGACTTCACCTTGTGCATTGACTATGCGCTCCGTTCCGTCAGCTGAGACTATTCTATAATCAATGTCATAGGGCTTTCCATTTACTGCTTCCTTAATGGCATTATTCACATAGTCTCGATCTTCTGGATGTACATACCTTAAAAACGCATCGTAAGTTGATTTGAGTTCTTGAGGAATAAGCCCAACAATACGATACAATTCATCAGACCAGTATGATTTCTCAGTTAGAAGATCCCATTCCCAGTTTCCAATATGAGCCATTTTTTGGGCTTCAGCAAGACCTCTTTCACTCTCTTTCAAAGAGTTATAAGCTTTCTCAAGCTCTGCGGTACGCTCTTTAACTTTTTCTTCTAAATTGTCATGTGCTTTTTTTAGAGCTTCTTCTGCTTTCTTACGTTCAGTAATATCTATAAATGCAGAAACAGACCCACGTAGATTTCCCTGCTCGTCACGTAAGGGTCTGGCATTGCCCAATACGTGTCGTATCTCGCCGTCAGAAGATATAATATCTAGCTCGAGGTCGTTTATCTCTCTACCTGCAGCTGCCATCTGCGACGGCATATCTGCAGGCTGAATTTCCACCCCGTCCTTGAATAACTTAAACATCTCGGGTCTTTCTTCTTCAGGAGTGGACTTGGAAAAGTTTGTACCCACAGGAACATGTATCCATTCATAGGAAAGACGGTTACCAGTTATCTTAAGCGCCTTGGGATCGTGTGCTATAAACACAGTAACAGGCACGGCATCCAATACTGCTGCCAGTTCGTCCAAGCGAGCTCGCTCACGTTTCTCGCTCTCACGCAACGCGTCCACCAGGGCTTCGCGTTCCGCCAGCGACTGAGCCAGTTTGAGATTGCTGTAGCCTAGCTGCGAGATAATGTTGGCAAGCGTCATGAAGAAAACCATGATTGCATTCACAGTCTCTTTGCTTAACTGTGGAACTTTTTTAAGCGCTTCTATGTATTCGTCCTCATTGAAGCCGTATTTTCTGGCCTGGGATCGGAAAAGCTCATAGTCCAGAGGCTCGCCCTCAAAAAAGAATTGCCCTAAAAAGATATTGCCGACATGCTGGCCTCCCACAATTATTGGGGTAGCTATGTCCCACATGTTGTTTTTGCATTTGTACAGCTTAAACTCTCCCGGAAGAACGCCCGTGGATAGCTTTGTATCGCTTTCTACGCAGTGCTTGCAGGCTTCGGGATGAACCCTATGGAATCGTGTGCAGATATCCTGCCAGCCGACACCTACCAGAACATTGCCTTTGAGATCGATTATACCTATGGGAATATGAGCAAGCTTATAGAAATCATCCATTAGGGACTGGATTGCCTGGGCATCAATGATCTCGGCAAGCTCCAGGTTCGCCAGCTCTTGAGCAGGCGAGAGAATGTTCTCCACATTAAGCCTGAAGCTCTGCTCACTCTGGCGAAGCGCTTCATCGGCCCTCTTGCGCCCGGTTATATTTTTCCACCCGGAATTTTCTATCAGCTCCCATTTTCCTTCCCTTTTGATCAAAGAAAATTGATGATGGGAGACTACATGAATAATCTCGGTTGCGCTATACTTGTCGATAAAATATGAATTCAGAGCCATTATTCGGTATTTACCGATAATAGCATCCATTTTCCCCATATAACCAACAAAATCATCCCAACTTTCTTTTTTCAACCAGGAAGCATCCCCTGCGATCCTTAGCCCTTCATAGCCACTTGCAAGAACCTGATCGAGTTTTTCAATCCAGACATTTAAAACTCTTTCCGAATTTAAAACCCCATCTTTTATATACCAATCAGTATAAGGAATAATTTCGATTTGCCCTTTATCAAGATAAACATCAATATCAGAAACAGCCTCTTTCAGGGCTTCTTTTGCCTCTTCGACTTCCATAGGGTATGATGTGACCCAGAGGCAAAATTCATTATCTTCCAGGCCTGCTTTGAGATAGGGGACAAGTATGTCCGTCAAATCCTCTTTTGTCTGGTAAAATTGGCAGAAGTGAGTTCCCCAGGGCACATCTCCAAGAATATCAATACCAGACTTTCTCATTTTTTCTCCCATTTCACTCCTCCTATCACAAAAATAATTTTGAAATCCCATATTTTAGTTGCCTGTGAAATGACCATTTTGAGACTCGGGAAATTTTTGAAGTATTAAATAAAGCGTATTACGTGGCTCTTTTTAAGAAAAACAGAGGATCAATCTGCCTGATGATATGAGTATTGCATGAACATTTAAATAGATCATATAGATGTTTCTGGATTTTATATCATGTTTGTACTTTTTAGATATTCCCAAAAAATAAAAATTGTACAGGTACTGGACAATTAACTTTAGGAACATATTTGAGAGAGATGGTAAGTGTTAATGCTAAACTGATTCCAAAAGAAAACTTATAACAAGGGGTTGAAAAACGCATCGTTTTAGATTGGAAGGTTAAAAGTCAGAACGAGAACATAATTATTCTCATTGAAAATCAGAGATCTGTTGAACAATTCAAGCCAGAAAAACTGTTTTTGCAATAGGGAGACTCTAAGAATTAAAGCTGAATCCTCTGGCTACCTATCAAATCATTCTCAGGAGGGACTTCTGGAGTTACATCTCCTGCTCCCAGTCCTGCTTCTAACCCTTGTGTGTTTCAGTTTCCGAATATTCTTGAGCAGCCCGAGCCTTGTCCCGTCAAGCATATACACCTCGGCATTCTCAAGTTCGATCCCTCCTGAAGAAAAAGCCGGGCCCAGAAGGTCTTCCGGATTAGATTCGTTAAAAGGCACGCCTCCGCACAGTTCGTTAAAAGCAGGCATGACGAAGATTTCAGGGTCAGCCCATTGAACAGGATTTTCAAAATCAAGGTTTCCGAAACGGCCCTTAAGGACATCCGCATTGAATTTTGTCCTGATCCAGGCAGGTTCAACTATGGAATAGCCGAAAGCATCTGTAAAACGGACAGCAGGATGGTTATGGGCAACAATGATATGAGATACGGCCAGCAGTTCAGGCGCAGGCCAGGTATGCCCATGGAAATACCCCACCCCATCAAGAACCGCACCACGTGCGGAGTGAACCCTTATGTCCTTATTCCCTGTTGAAAAGAAGCTCGATTCCTCCGTCATGGTTCCCAGGGAAAATATCCACATGTGCATATTCTGCAAGCGTTTCAAGAAAACGGGGGATTTCATCTTTCTCCTGCCAGGAGACCTGAGGAACATTATGTTTTACATCCCCAAGAAGTATTATCCTGTCAGGATTGTTTTCCTGGATATAGCCCAGAATCCGGCCCAGCCGTGCTTCCATCTGGCTTGGCAAATTGATCCCGCTCCTGTACAGGTCCCACTCTATCCCGAGGTGAACATCGGCAACAACTAGCGAAACTTCGGAATTCGTGACCTTAAGGGCGGGTTCTTCAACAATAGGTATGATTTCGGGTTGCATAATCGACAATGAATTGTTTTTCAGGATTTAAAATCGTACATCAGGCAGGCAGCCATAAGATGGTCTCAATTTTCAACACCTACGGATATATACTTTACGCCATATAAATAAAATAGATGACATAAAAAATATAGTGGAAAAAGTCTGGATATAAAGTATAAAGGCGGCTTCAATATTCCAAAGATCTCCGTACGAGAAAATTCCAGACCATAAAAAGTCACTCAATCCAAAAAAATTAAATGCCTTAAAGGCAATTAAAATACATTTTCGGAATTTGAAAACCAGATGGGGATAAATTGGCCGAAGAAATAATAATGAGAACAGCTAAACCTCAAGATGCTGAGTCTTTGAGAGAATTGATACACAGGACAATTGATACATGCTATTTCCGTATTTACTCGCAGGAAGCAATTGATTACTTCAAGGATTATCATAACCTGACGAATATCATTAATGATATATCAGAAGGACACTGCCTGATTCTGACCTGCGGACAGGAGCTCATAGGGACAGGCACGCTTTTCAGTTCAAACGCCAGAAGGGTCTTCGTAAAGCCCGAATATCAAAAAATGGGATTTGGGAAGAGAATCATGTACGGACTTGAAGAAAAGGCTGTGGAAAAAGGAATCCGGATATTAGATCTGGATGCTTCACTTGTAGCGTATCCTTTCTACAGGTCCCTGGGATATAAAACACAGGCTGAAGATGCAATTCCTGTGAAAAACGGGCAAAGCTTAAGATATTACAAAATGACGAAAGAGCTCGAAGATTAGTAAAATAAGGAACTGGCAGCTCTTCCGAAGTTTGGATGCTTCTCAAAACCGTGAAAAAGCAGTTTGTAACGGAATGAGGCAGTTCCGGGGAGAAAAAGAATCCCCGAAAAACGCTCAGGATTACGGAAGAAATTCAGATCCGAATTTTATACTTCATACCTCAGTACGTCATCAATCGTATCCACATACTCGACCCTGATTCCCACATTTTTCTCGATATATTCTTTAGCATCTACGATTTCCGCCACTCTCTCGGTAACAGTAAACCCGCCGAACTTTCTATCTACATATTTGTATGTAACAAGCTCACGGTTTTCCCCGGGTATAAGGAAGAGAGTTTTGCCCCCGGCTTTGGCTGCCTTCGCTTTTTCGAGAACCCCGCCTATCGGGCCGATATTGCCCTCATTGTCAATCGTGCCTGTGAGGGTTATACTGTTATTAAGCCTGTTATTACTGTCAATGGCTGAAATTGTAAGTAGGGTCATGAGCGCCCCCGCACTGGGACCATCAACACCTGGGGCTCCATCCGGAGCAGTAATGCTGAAGATAATATCACTGCTTGACAATTGCTTTCCGGTTTTATTTTCAGCTACGAAAACTGCAGTGTTTGCGGCATCCTGGAAGACCATGCCCATCAGAGGCGTTGTCTGGACAAGCACACGGCCTTTTCCCGGCCTGATCTCAACCGAGATATCAAGCAAGGCACCTTCCTGAGAGATATTTTCCCGGACAAAGGGGCCTGATCTCTCCAGTTCGACTTTCTGGAAAACCGCAGGACCCTCAAGGGTAGCAAATCCTTCGATACCTGCCGGACACATTTGAGAGCTATTCTGGAGTTCAAAGACCTTTTGGCGATAAGAGTCAAGCTGAGAAGCGTAAGACTGAAGCGACTCATTATTTTGATTTATTTGAGCCTGAAGGTTCTCGTTTTCTATTTCAAGGGAATTTATACGGGTCTGCATTTCCTGAACCTGCCCTCCCTCAAAGGAAGGCTGTTCTTCAAACAGGACAAAGTAAGCGTTTGCAACAAGCGAAAGGACCAGTACAAAGACAAGAAGTTTGGATTTCATACCACCAACCATTATTAATTCGCCTCATATCGTACTTATTTCTTCCTTCGGAATCGTGCAGGAAAACTGGAAAAGCCGCTCATGAGACATAATTAAAGGATTTAACCAGAAGACCCAATAAGTGAACTTATAAGGATTCAGAAGGTCTCCTATTCGAACAAATATTTTCGCATTAAAAGAAATTCATACCTTAAGCGTTTTATTAACTTTCTTCGGCTTCTTTTACATTGGGCCCTTCTTTCGTATCCTGCACGATATAACCAAGGGATTTTATTCTGTCCCTTATAGCGTCTGAAACTGCCCAATCCCTCTTTTTCCTGGCGGCTTCACGCTCTTCAACCAGCTTTATCACTTCTTCAGGGATTTCCTCTTTTCCGGCTTCTGCAAAAAGGCCCAGGACGTCCGAAAACTGCCTGTAAAGGGAATGGAGTTTTCCAAGAACCTGCCTATTTTTCCCACTTTCAAGGTACTTATTGGCTATGCGGGAAAGGTCCTTTAAAACCGTTATGGCTTTAGGGGTATTGAAATCGTCCTCCAGAGCTTCCCTGAACTGGTTTTCGAGTTCAGGAAGGGCTTTAAGGACTTCACTGTCTTCGGGATAAGCTGTATCTTCTGTGCTTTCCAGGGCAAACTCAAGGTTATCGAGAGTTTCTTTGAGCCGCAAATAATTATTTTTTGCGTTTTCTGCAAAGGCGTCGGAGTAGTCCAGCTTTTTCCGGTAGTGGACTGAGAGAAACATAAAGCGCACAACTTCCCCACCGTACTTCCCGACAATCTCGGGCAGCGTGAAGATGTTTCCTTTGGACTTGCTCATCTTCTCCCCTTCGACTACCAGGTGCTCTCCGTGAATCCAGTTACACGCAAAGGGTTTTCCGGTTGCTCCTTCAGACTGGGCTATCTCGTTTTCATGGTGAGGAAAGATGAGGTCCACGCCTCCGGTATGGATGTCAAGGGTCGGCCCAAAACTGTTCATAGCCATTACCGAACACTCAATATGCCAGCCCGGGCGGATTTTTCCCCATCGGCTTTCATAAAAAATTCCCCTTTCGATTTCCTCAGGGGTTGAAGCTTTTAGAAGTGCAAAATCACGGGGATTGTCTTTATCATACTCGTCCACATCCACAGACGCGCCAATTATAATATTGTCAAAATCGAGCTTTGAAAGCTTGCCGTAATCCGGGAATCCTGAAATCCTGTAATAGACCGAACCCCCTTTTTCGTAAGCCAGCCCCTTATCCATGAGCTTTTGCGCAAGTTCTATCATCCCGCTAACATTTTCCGTAGCTCTTGGGTACTCTGATGCCCTTTTTATGTTAAGCATATCAAGGCCTTTAAAGAATTCTGCCGTGTATTTGTCCGTAAAATTCTTAAGAGACATTCCGGCTGCTTTTGAGTCCCTGATAGTTTTATCGTCTATGTCAGTAATGTTCATTACAAGCTTTACTTTATACCCCAGGTATTCGAGGGTTCTCACAATATTGTCCGTCATCAGGAAGGTGCGGTAATTACCTATATGCGGCATATTGTAGACTGTAGGCCCGCAGGCGTAAATCGAGACTTCGCCTTCTTTCAAGGGTTTGAAAACCTCTTTCTTTCTTGTAAGGGTGTTGTAAACCTGGAGCATCCTGAACGCCTCTGGACATTTAAAGTGCCTGAAATACTTGCTAAAACCGATTTTAGTTGTTAAAAGTTACTTGAATTCGCTTTATTGATACCTAATTGGTCAGAGATGCTTTATTACTTTTGCCGCCTCTCTGGAGAAGAGAAGGAGAATTCAGGATAAACCTTCCTCAAATACAGACACTCCAACTCTCTGCAGGATCTTTCCCAGCCGGAAAAGAGGAAGGCCTACTGTATTAAAGAAATCTCCTTCTATTCTTTCCACAAGCACTGCCCCTTTTCCCTGAGCAGCAAAAGCCCCTGCCTTATCAAGAGGCTCTCCTGTCCTGACATAAGCTGAAATCTGTTCTTTGCTTATTTCAGCCATCCAGACAGTGGTGGACTCCAGTTCGCTGATCTCCTTCCCGCTGTCAAGGTCAAGGACTGTAAGCCCGGTTATGACCCTGAATCTCTGTCCACTTAGCTTTTCCAGCATTTCCTCTGCCTTTTCTGGAGAGTGCGGCTTTCCCAGAAGTTCTCCGTTGAAAAGCACAGAAGTATCAGCGGAGATTATAAGTCCTGAATCGAAATGTTTAGCTACATCCCTGGCTTTTTCAACGGAATGCTTAATGAGAAGCTCTTCAGGGCTCAGGCCAGGATGAGGAGCCTCGCCATAGGAACTGGCATAGACAAGGAAGTTATTTCCTATCAACTGTTCAAGCAGTTCTTTTCGCCTTGGGGATGCAGATGCAAGAATAATCTGACGCATGGAAAAAGTCAGGCTGGATGGAATATATTTGTATTGCATACACAGGTAGTTGTATCGCATGGACAGGCAAAAATAAAAAAATTAAGGGAAAGTTGCGTTATGGAAGTTGCGTTTATCCTTGAACACTTTCGAAGAACCTTCTGATACTGCAAAGGTCCTCAGGTTTTCCCAGAAGGATACAGGCATCTTTTGCCTGAAGAAGGAAGCTGCCTTCTGGAGTATAGACCAGATCCGAGCCCCTGCGAACAGAAAGCACTGTCACCCCGTGCTTTTTCCTGAAATCCAGATCTGCAAGGGTTTTCCCGTCGAAATTTGAGCCGCTTTCTACTTTAAGAACCTGGATATCGACTCCCGGCAGCCCGTCCTTTATACTGAATTCGTCATCAATGCCCGTATTAACGGATAATTTCCGCAGCATCCTGTAGCCATCAGCCCGTACATCATTTACCAGTTTTTCGATATTTTCTCTCGGAACCAGATACTTTTCCAGCAAGCGGACAAAAATTTCTACTGACGTTTCGTACTCTTCCGGGATAATTTCATCCGCACCCAGGGCATGGAGGCGTTTCATTTCCTGCAGATTCCGCACCTTTGCGATGATGCAGATATTTTGATTTAACTTCTTTGCAGTTTCTACTATTTTCCCTGTGGCGGCAGCATCAGAGATTCCGATAATAAGAACTCTTGCATTACTGATGCCTGCATGTTCCAGTACAGCTCCAAATGTCGCATCTCCATAGTATATTTTTTCCCCTTTCATTTTTTCCTGCTTAACAGTTTCAGGGTTTGCTTCTACGATAATGTATGGGATACCTGCGGTTTTTGCAGCCTTCGAGACTGTTTTTCCGGAAAAACCGAACCCCACAATGATAAGGTGGTCTTTTATCTCGGGCTCGGCTTCTTTCTCTTCTTCGATGGGTTCCGAGTAGATGCCGTGTACCAGTTTCATGCCGTAAGCCATACCTGAAACCTTTTTAACAAGGAAATCGGCAGGCTTGTAAGAAGCGTTAATCAAAAAGGGCGTAACTCCCATCGTAATTATAGAGACTGCAAGAAATGCCTGGTAAGTCTCTTCTGTCAGGAGAGAATAATCCATCCCCAGCCTTGAAAGCACAAAAGAGAATTCCCCTACCTGCGAAAGTGCAATCCCTGTTATTAAAGTAGTACGGAGAGGATACCCGAGAATGAAGGTTACAGCAGTCCCTGCTATAGCTTTTATGAGAATGAGGGCGATTGATGCAAGAATAAGAACACGAAGATGGTCAAGCAAATACCCGGTATCCAGCAGCATACCTATGGACACAAAAAAGAAACTCATAAACATGTCTCTCAAAGGTATTATATTGCCCATTGCCTGCTGGCTGTACTGGGAACTTGATATGACAATCCCGGCTAAAAAGGCGCCCAGGGCAAGAGACAGTCCGATACTTGACGTAAATAGAGCGGTAGAAAGGCAAATGAAAACAACGCTGACAAGGAATAGTTCTTTGTTGCCTGTCCTGCCCACATGGTAGAATATCCAGGGAATAAGGAATTTGGAGCTCAGGATAAAAACTAGAATGATTAGTGAGCCTTTGAGAAAAACGGTTGAAAGTGAACCCTCAAAATTCAAAGAATCTCCAGCCAGTAATGGGGTAATAAGAATTAGGGGGACGATACCAAGATCCTGAAATATCAGAATTGCAAGCGAAGTTTTCCCATGAGGAGTATTGACTTCATTTCTGTCCTGAAGGACTTTAAGTACTATTGCAGTACTGCTAAGAGAAATCAAGAAACCGAGAAAGGCAGAGGTAGCGTGACTGAATCCAAGAGCTGAGCATACTATGATAACCAATGCTGTTGTTGAGAGAATCTGAAGGGTTCCACCCAGAAATAAAGCCTTTTTCATTTTCCAGAGTTCACTTAAGGAAAGATCAACTCCAATTGTAAAAAGAAGAAAGACTACACCGAGATCGGCGTTCAAGTCTACATTCTCTCCTCCACTTAGAATGCCGAGCCCATAAGGTCCTATCAGCATACCGGTTACAAGATAACCCAGTACAGGAGGGACTTCAAATCTGTAAAAGATAGTAAGAATTAAGATGGCAAAGCCAAGAAGTACGTCAACATTTGCCAGTAAAGAAGATACCATTTATTTCGCTCCTTCGGAGGTCAGAATAAATATTTTTAGTTTTCTGAGATCTTAAAGGGGGTAACGATAAACCTGAGCATAATGTGTGAATGCTTATACTCACCCGCCCCAAATCCATTATTTGACCGTAAGTGAATAAATATTTATCAAAAGATATAGTATTTTCGGTAGAAACCTTGAGATTTATAAATATGGGTAATGTTCTTAGCGCCAGATGATAATTAAAAGCAAAAAAAATAATTAAATGGAAAGGCCAGGAAAACTTAGATAAATAAATTTATTATGTAGAAGGTGCAGAATTAAGATAAAAATGTTCAGGAAAGTGCAGAACACAATGCTCTGGCCTGGAAAATAATAGATCTGAGCTTAAGAACGCAGAAAGGCTTTAAAGAAGCCTATAACAATAAAAAAGGTGGTAGTATGGATAAAAAGAAAAAAACTACCATCTGCAAGTAAAAGATCAGGTTGCTCTGCCGTGATGACAGAAGTGGTTGTTTGGATCTGCAGTTTTAAGATCATATTCTTTCCAGACCTCACATGAACCGCAAATGCATTGCCTGTCAAAGTTAAGGTCCTGACAGGTGGCTTCGCCTATAGAGCAGTATATCCCTGGGAAATCCTCAGGATTAGGAACCTCATCTGAGGGCATATTCTCTATTGCTTGTTTTGAACTCTGAATTTTATCCTGAGCACATTTACTGTCAGCCTGAACCGGACACTGTGGGCATCTACATCTGCTAATGTTTGCCCGCGCATAAGGAACCACAAAATCCGTACCTCTTTCAAAAGTGACATTTCTGTCTCTAGGTGTCATAGACACCCTCTCTTCGGTTGATGTATCTCTTCCTTTATTCATATTATCCCCAAACTAATACTCCAATGATCTTCCTATTTTAGGTTTGGCTTTAGGACATAAAAGTGTTTTCAGTTATAGAAAGAATAAACAATAGTTAGAGAGCGAATATGCAGTAGTAATTTTAAGAGGCTACTGAATTGAAATTAAACAAATTTTACATGAAATTAGGACTTACGCAGTTGAACTAAAAATCATACGCAGAAGTCACTCTACTGTCTAAATCAAAATAATTTTGGCGAAGCCGCATGTACTTGATTCTTTACCTCAAGTGCGTAAGTCCTAGAAATAAACAAATTTTAATTGAAAAGAGTCGAAGAAGCAGGGAGAAAATTAGAATTGAAGACTTAAAATTAGAAATAGAAGACTTATATTGATATAAATTAACATATTATTATGAGAAGAAAAGATAGGATCCGAGTGGGAATATACCTGTTATATTTTGTATTAATAACTGTTATAGGAGCAGTTGTCAAGGCCGGTTTAATTTTCCCCATTTTGGCCGGTATAAATTTCCCCACCTTTTGATATAAAGTTTACTCAATTTTCCATAAACTTGTTAGAAATCACTGGTAGAGATTTACCGTTTTTATACCCTGTTTCTTCCTTTCTTTCAGCCTGTAACTTTCCCCTTTTATGTTAATGGTTGTACAATGATGGAGTATCCTATCAAGTACGGCAGCCGCTATTACATGGTCCTTGAATATCTCTCCCCACTCTCCATATGACTTATTCGATGTCAAGATTGTTGAACTCTTTTCGTAACGTCTGGATATCAGCTGAAATAAGCAGTGAGCTCCTTCATCATCAAATGGGAGATAGCCTATTTCATCAATTATCAGCACTTTAAATTTCATCAAGTCCCTGATCTTCTTTTCAAGCATTCCTTCTCTATTTGCTATTTTCAATCTCTCGATAAGGTTTCCTGTATTGGTAAAGTAGACAGAAATTCCTGCTTTTACCGCTTTAATCCCAAGAGCAATTGCAAGATGAGACTTTCCAACTCCAGGAGGGCCGAGCAAAACAATATTCTCTGCGTTATGAACAAATCTCAAAGTTGCAAGGTCTTCTATGACTTTTTTATCAATAGAGGACTGAAACTCAAAATCGAATTCTTCAAGCATCTTTTTCACAGGGAAAACTGCGCTTTTCATCCTTCTCTCAATTACAGCAGCTTCCCTGTGTTTCTTTTCCTGTTCAAACAGATAATCAAGGACTTCCATAGTTGTCTTGCTATCTCTTGCAGCAATTTCAAGGCAGTTGTCAAGGAGCACTTCAACCGTATTCAGTTTCAGGTACTGGAGGTTGTTGTGAAGCCTTTCGTAGCTGAAGTTGTTCATTCAATACCTCCCTGGCTAAATATTTCATAGACATCAAGAGACCTTTTTTCAACTTCAGGACCTGAGAACTTCAACGGAATCTGCGAGTCTTTCTTGCATTTTGAATTCTCTTTCAGAATCTCACTCAGGAGACCCTGAAAATGCTCCTTTTTTCTGGAAACTCTGCAGTTACCGGGAAGAATTTCGTGTTCACAGATCTTCTCGTAATCCACATATACCTCTAACTTTCCTTCAAAGATCTGAAGCTCTGCAGTTCTTCCTGCAAACCTGTAAGGAACAGAATACTTATTTCCAAGGAAAGAAATATAACAGTCTCTGGAGACCTTTCTGGTCTCCTTATGGACAACTTTGTAAGGAGGAACCTGATCCAGAGGGCTCAGGTTCTCCTCCTTAAAGCGTTCAAGAGGGATTTGATAGGTTGTTCCGTGGACAGTTGAATTTACCCTTTCCAACCACCTGTTAACTTGGGCGTTCAGGTCTTCGAGAGAGGTAAACCATCTTCCAAGGAAGAAATCCCTCTTGACGTACCCTACCGTATTTTCAATCTTGCCTTTTGTCTGAGGCCTGTAAGGCCTGCATAGACGGGGAATGAAACCAAAGCATTTGAAGAAATCCTCAAACTGTGAGTTCCATTCCGAATCTGATGATTTCAAGGCTCTTTTGATAACAACCTGTTTCATGTTATCATAGAGAATCTCCTGTGTACATCCTCCAAAGCACTCAAACGCATTCACATGACATTGAATCAGAATAGGAGTGTCTATGCTCAGTGTAAACTCAACATACCTCATTCTGGAATATCCAAGAATCATATTAAAACAGAAAAGTTTCTTGAGTTTTCCATCGACTTCAATTGTTCCTAATTCTCCCCAGTCTACCTGAGCCTGAACACCAGGTTTTGTTTCATAGCGAAGTACCGCAGGTACTCCCTGTTTTGGTCGGACTTCTTTTATGAAGTCTTTGACAATGGTTTTTCCTCCATCAAAACCCATTTCTTTGATTTCCCGATAGAGGCGAGCAGCAGTATAGGGAGCTTCTTTGAGTTTTTCAAGAATATAAGATTTGAAAGGATCAAGCTTGCTCTTTCTTCCAGGATGTCTCTGGGGTTCAGGCAAAGTTTTAAGCTGAAGATATTTCCTCACAGTTTTCCTGTCAAAACCTGTTTGTCTGGAGATCTCACTGATGCTCAAGTTTTGTGAACTTAAATCGCGTATCAAAAATAATTCCTCCTCTTTCAGCATGATTCACAATCCTCAAATTTTTCTCAAGGATTGAGAATTGAGGATATTTAAAACGGCTAAAATGAGGAATTATTCACCGGCCTTGACAGCAGTTTCTTTTTTCGTGAGTAACTTTCTGGATTTTGCACTCTCTTTGCTGTCTATGTTTTTGATATTTTCTCCTGTGCTTATTCGAAAAGAGTTTAATACTAATTTTCCAACGCTTATTGATACCCTTATACTCGTTTATCTTTACCTTGGAACCTATCTCGGAAGCTTTAAGTCGTTCTTTGAAATGATCTGGTGGTGGGATATCCTAATGCACCTGCTCATGGGCATTAATATAGCTTTAATAAGCTTTTCAATCATATTCCGCCTGAAAGAGGTGAAAAACTATATTCAACTAAGCCCTTCGATGATTGCTTTTTTCTCATTTGCTATTTCAATGGCTGCCGGTGGGATCTGGGAAATTATTGAGTATATGCTCGATTCGTTATTCGGATTTGAATTACAGAAGCCGCATCCGGATACGATGATAGATCTGATTTTCGTGTTTAGAGGAGGGTTGCTCATCTCCGCAGGAGGCTACCTCTACGCAAAATACCCGAGAGCAAACCTCATTGAACTGCTGTTCTCAGGGGATGAGACCGAAGCCAAAGATGAACATCCGGAACTCCAGAATAAAAAAGGACGGATGGAGTTGTGAGATATACTTTCAGACCTCGGACCGCTGGAGAATAGAAGCATAATTAAAGATGATCAGGTGGCTCCGATGGAAAGTGATAACCGCATCATGGAGCTTCGGGATAAATCCAGGAATAAACTCTCCATTTCAATGGCCGGATATAGCCCTCTTATGCTTCTGTAACCTGCGCTGCCTGAAGTTTCAATTGCGGGAACCGCCAGATTCCTGGTCTTTAGAGCCTACAACAGGATACCCTGCATCTATCCAGGAAGTGATGCCTCCTGCCAGATTATATACCTGGGAATATCCTGCATTCACAAGCATTGTGCTTGCCGTATCACTTCTGCGTCCTGTTCTGCAGTAAACCAGTATTTTCTTCTTAGGGACTTCATCTATGCGAGCTTCGAGCAGACGGTCCGAACTCAAATTCGATCCAGAGGCGTTGCTTACGGGAATCAGGGTTGCCCCTTTGATATGTGACGAGTTAAACTCAGCAGGCGTGCGAACATCAAGCACGAATACATCGCCGTTCTCAACCATCTCTTTTGCCTCCTGTACACTTACGTTCTCAAACCCTGACTGGCTTTCCTTTCTCTTTCCTGTAAAGATTAAAAACACTACCAGAAACAGGATAATAAGAGAGCTGAAATATATCAAATTCTGTTTGTTCAATCAGATTCCTCCTGCACTATAAATTTGATATAAAAATTTGATATATAAATTTGATATATAAATTTGATATATAAATTTGACATCCGGAAAAGTAACTGGATACATTTATTTCTTTACCAGTATCCACATATTTTTTTGTAGAAATTATTCACTTCTGTAGAAATTGTTTCCCCGGTACAATTCTATTTCCTTAAAAAACATTAACATTCTTACACATTGAATTTCTTTTTACATTTAAGTCGGATGATCTCCAGTCCAGCAAGTTATAAAGCAAATTCCGAAATAAAAAGATAAGCATTAAATTTGGTCAAAAAAGTAAATTGGGACTTAAGAGAAAAAAAATTTCATCTAAACTCAATCAGTGACAGGAAAAAACGTAAAGCTAACCGCCAGGTAAAAAGTAGAAACGATAATCTGGATCTCAGTCTGAATCTCAGGATTGTTTCGTGGATTAAAACAGAAATTGAAAGGCAGAAATTAAAAATGATATGAAAATTAGGAACCGTTACAAACTTTCAGAATTATCCGCAAGTTCATGCCTGCAAAAATGTCAAATAAAGCTCATTCGCCTACCTACTTTGAGGTTGCCGGTCAGTATCAGGAGGAAAGACTCCCAATTTTATGTGTTTTATGTGGGTCGGAGTCTTCCACTCCTGTAATCTGATGCAGGACTGTACGAACGGGTCGTCATCGTTTTTATGTTAGGACTTACGCACTTGAAGTACAAAATCAAGCACACTCGGTGTTGTGACTGATTTAGTGTTTTATACAATTGAAGGTTTAATGCTATTGATTTCTCAGTTCAACCGCGTAAGTCATATATGTATTATATAGCCAGGCTTATAGCCAGGCCAGTTTAGTCTTTACCAAAATCGGTCAGCAGTCAAAGCCGCAGCCGCGGTCCATGCCGAAGACATCAACAAAACCAAAGAACTTTCCAGAGAAACCGATTCTGTCAAATCCGCCACATCCAAATCCGCCACATCTGTCGAATCTGTCACATCTGTCGAATCTGTCACACTCTGTCGATCTGTCAATGACTCTGTCTCTGTCAATGACTCTGTCTCTGTCAACGACCTTGTTTATTATGACATTGACATTCTTATTGACATTGACATTCTTGCAGACATTATCCTTGCAGACCTTATCCTTATGCTTGCAGTCTGCGGAATTACATGCGCTTACTGACGCGGCTGTTACCGAAGCTATGAAAAGCACTAGCATGAAAATGCTCAGTGTCTTTTTTATTCCAAATTTTCCCATATACCTACACTCCAGATTTTTTGCTTAATATGATACAATTTAAGTTTTGATTTATCTGATACAATCTGAGGTTAATTATTAAGTCAATTTTTCATCGGCAATTAACTGAATAATTTTATTTTTAATTTTATTTTACCAACCAGTCATCCAGATCTATCCTGGAAAAGCAAGCGTTGGTAAAATTTTACTCCCGTGTTCTCATTTTGTGTGCTGAGGAACTATAAGCCGATGAAAGTGACCCTCAAATCGCATCACTAGGTGATTATTCGCCAGAGAATATAATATATATGGAAATAAAAATCAGAAACCAATATTAAAGAAAAATCGACATAATCTAGCCCTGTTTTAGTAGATGTCTTCTCAAAGTAGTATATATCGCAACATATCCTTATTAAACGGGTTTTCTTTTCTTTAATTTCATATTTATTTCAATATAAGTTTCTATCTTAGGATTCATATTCAAGTTTACTCACTTAATTTATTTCACCCGGAAAAAAGCCCACTTTAATGTGTGTTCCAAGCAAATCCGTCATGTAAAAACCAGTGTTAATAGGCTGGTTTTGGGCAGGCTGAACAGTTAATTGGCTCGTTCTTAATTCCATTTCACTATCGAATGAACTGACCGATTAAGGGCAATTACTATCGATATTAATTAAGTCTCTGATAACTTTTAGGGTAAACCTGAAAACCGTTTCCTTAAGGTAAACCTAAAAACTGTTAAATCTTGTCCTCTATAAATCTAGATCTACTTTCTACCTTACTACGTGGCTTTTGTATTTCACAAGTATCTTTTTGCATCAAGCTTCAGGTCATTATTGGGAGTTGTAAATCCCCCTGCACTTAGATTGAATATTAAAAGAAAGGTTGAGTATTCGGTAAACTGTCAAGTATTTCAATATCTTATCTGAGACGGGAAGGATATCAATTTCCGATTTCTTATAAATGGGGGTTCTGTGCTCACAGGAGTACATTAGAAACTAAACAAGGGAAATTCCATTCAGGAACTGGACTGGACGAAAATGAGGGCTGCATAGTACACCGTGATGCTACTCCTGCAAATTACCTCTTTTACAGGGGCAAAACCTATGCAATAGACCTGGAGCTCTCCACAGAGCACGGGAATGCTGCAAATGACCTCGAGATAATGCGTACTGAAGTATTCTATCATTTCGCACGAAAAAGTATGGCATATGCCTCCTTCCCCTATATCAAGCGATTTCTCCGCAACTACAGCAGTAGACGAAAAGGAATATTGCCGGATAAAACAGGTATTGCCGGATAAAACAGGTTCTTCCACTTTAGATTAGCTACGGCCTGCTCAGAGTCGCCTGGCGAGAAAAGAAATCCACCCACATGAAATACCTTATAAGCCAGGCAATCGAATTTCTGGATCAGTTTCCCATATAAAAATATGATGCATAAGAAAGGCAGATAGAAGACGGAAGAAAATAAAGCCAATCTCAGGAGACATTAAGGATAATAAGATTATACCGAATATACAGGATCAAGTAAAAAATTTCCTGGTATTCAGGATGTAAAAACTGCAGTGAATAAAGTGGAAATAAACAATGAGAACCTTACCATTTTTCCATAGGTAAAAGTATAACCGAAAAGTTAGAAATTTGTAAAGCTTCAGAAATATTCAAATTTTAGTCTCCAGACCACATAATTATAAAAAATCGTAAATAAAACTTATTCGTAGACCCACTTTGATGATTGCAGTCCAATATCAGGAGGAAAGAACCCCGATTTTTAGATTTTATGTGGGTCGGGGTCTTTTGCTCCTTTAATCTGACGCAGGACTGTACGAACGAGTCATCATACGTCTTGTATTAGTATAGCCAGGCTTATAGCCGGGCCAGTTTAGTATTTACCAAAATCGTTCAGCAGCCAAAGTCGCAGCCGCGGTCCATGTCAATACAACCAAAGAACTTTCCAACGAAACCGATTCTATCTCCGCCACAGCCTCTGTCACCGCATCCGTCGAATCTGTCAAATCTGTCAAATCTGTCATCAACTCTGTCCATGACTTTTCCGCCATAGTCTTTGTCCTCAACTCTGTCCATGACTCTTTCTTTGACTCTGTCTCCAAAGTCTCTGTCTCTGTCTATGACTCCTCTGTCAACGTCTATATCTCTGTCAACGTCTATATCTCTGTCTACGACCCTGTTTATTATGACATTGACATTCTTATTGACATTGACATTCTTGCAGACATCACCCTTGCAGACTTTTTTATAGTCTTTATGCTTGCAGTCTGCGGACTTACATGCGCTTACTGACGCGGCTGTTACCGAAGCTATGAAAAGCACTAGCATGAAAATGCTCAGTGCCTTTTTTATTCCAAATTTTCCCATATACCTACACTCCAGATTTTTTTGCTTAATATGATACAGTTTAAGTTTTTATTTATCGGATACAATCTAAGGTTAATTTTTAAGTCAATTTTTCATCGGCAAATAACTGAATAATTTTATTTTTAATTTTATTTTACCAACCAGTCATCCAGATCTATCCTGGAAAAGCATAGTACTGGTAAAATTTTACTCCCATATCCTCATTTTGTGTGCTGAGGATTTATACGCCGATGAAATGACCCCCAAATCGCATCACTAGGTGATTATTCGCCAGGGAATATAATATATATAGAAATAAAAATCAGAAACCAATATTAAAGAAAAATTGACATTATCTAGCCCTGTTTCAGGAGATGTCTTCTCAAAGTAGTATATATCACAACAAGTCCCCATTAAACGTGTTGTCTTTTCTTTAATTTCATATCTATTGCAATTTAAGTTTCCATCTTAGAATTCATTTCCAGGCTTACTCACTTAATTTATTTTACCAGGAAAAGGGCCCACTTTAATGTGTGCTCCAAGCAAATCCATCATATAAAAACCAGTTCCAATCGGCTTGTTTTTGGCAGTCTGAACCGTTAATTGGCTCGTTCTTAAATTCCATTTCACTATCGAATGAACTGCCGGATTCAGGGCAATCACTATATATATTAATTAAGTTTGTGATAACTTTTAGGATAAATCTGAAAACCGTTTTCATAAGAGAAACCTAAAAGACATTGAATCCTGTCCATAATAAATCTGGATTCACTTTCTACCTTACTATGAGGTTTTGCATGAATGATAAGTCTCTGATCTATTCTTAGCTTTCAGTTCTCTTCACGTCTTTTTTGAGACTTTCATGGATACACGATCCTGTATATAATTCAAGAATAACTGCTATGAGTCTGGAGAGTTAAGGGAATATCCAGTGCATTTAGACCCCGCCTCTCAGATTGGTATGGAAAGGAAGATTGAATATTCCAGTGGCTGGTAAGGATTCCAATATCTGAGCCCGAAATAGGGATTCGACTCCAGGTGCTTATAAATAGGGGTCCTTTATTTCACAGGAGTATGTTAGAAAACTCAAGCGAGGGACCCATTCAGGAACTGGATAGTCCACGCTCTGGGGCGCAGGATAAAAAACGAAAATTGCAGTGTCAGGAAATTCAGGGTAAGGCCGGCATCCCACATACTATATAGATATGAGTCTTGAAGGAGAAGGGCTCAGAGTTGCCTGGCGAGAAAAGAAATCTACCCACAGGAAATACCTTACAAGCAAGGCAATCGAATTTCTGGATCAGTTTCCTATAAAAATATGATGCATAAGAAAGGCAGATAGAAAATGAGGTTTTATTCTCCAGATTACATAATTATAAAAAATATTAAAGAAGACTCATTCGTAAGCCCGCTTCGATGATTGCAGGCCAGTAGAAGGAAAGGATTTACGCAGTTTAACTAAAAAACAAGTCGCATGAGACTTCAAACTTCTATAATTCATGAGATTTGTCGCAGATGTTCTCATGCCTTTTTTACTCCTCAAGCGCGTAAATCCTATTGAATATTTTTCAATATATTTATTTGGAGAGGTTTAGGGGCTTACTGCCCCCGCAGTCCGATGTAAGGCTTTACGAAAGGGTCGTCATTCGGTTACATTCATAACTGGTTTAGTCGTTAGCACCAGCCGCCCCAGTCACAGTCGAACCCAAAAGAGTTACAGAAACCGAAATTAATGAACCCAAAGCCGCCACAGCCACAGCCGCCACAGCCACAGTCGTTCCCACAGCCCCAATCACAGTCGTTCCCACAGCCCCAGTTACAGTCGTTCCCACAGCCCCAGTTACAGTCGTTCCCACAGCCCCAGCCACATGCACTTGCTGACGCAGCTGTCAGTGACAGTACGAAACATACCAGTACTAAAATGCTCATTGTCTTTCTAAATATTCCCATTTGTACACACTCCTCGATTTGATACGATTTTAAGAATGTTGGCTTTTCGACTATTTCCGTCGGCAGATACAGCGCGTAAAATATTATTTTACCAGTTGATCATCCGCATTATTTCCGGAAGATGTATCACTGGCAAATTTTACCCCATTTACGTGCTGAAAAATTATATGCCGATGAAAATGATCTCAGGTTGCACCAACAATTTGTATTTACCAACAGGAGATTATACTCGAAGGATATAATAGATATGGAAATATAAATACGAAACAATATTTAATGAAAAGAATATATTATATAATATATATTATATAAACGCATTTTAAATAAATAGTATTTTGCACACTATTTCATATGAAGGTATTACTTTTTAATAAGAACTTTATGCCAAAACCCATTTCAGACTTAATTTAAAGAGCCCTCGGGATTGCTCTACGATCTGAATTACCATTGCGAATTCCAGAGATGAAAAATTCAAAAAAGCAAATTTTGGGTTCTGGTATAACCTGCCAGTATGTTCGGATATTTGCCTGAGAAGACAGGAGAGAAAGACAATTTTATTAATAGGATTTAATTTTAATGCGATTAAAGCAATCTAGTAGATAGTAATAAAAGCCACTCTTACCAGAGATAAGAGTAAGATAATGGGCTATAGTTGCTTTTTTGATAATAAAAGCTGTAGTAGCATTTATTAGTAAGCAAAGAGTAGCAGAGATGCTTTCGGGGGGATAGTTCTGGACAGGGATAAGGCGGGAAAAGATATGGGTCGTAGCTCAGGCAGAGAAATTTCAGTCAAAGGAGCCTCGAATAAACCTTTTTATTCAATTTACGGTATAATTCTGCTTATAATCGTGTTTATAATATATATCATTCTGCAAACTCCTGAGGAGCCTATTGTAATGCTCCGGAGATTTGCAGGGATGTTCGGATATCTGACAATGTTCCTTGCAATTGCCTCATCCGAATATATGGCTAAAATTAAAAAAATATCAGGAATGCCTTTCATGAAAGCTCACCACAATCTGGCGAGGATTGGAATCCTGTTAATTCTTATTCACCCGCTGACTTTCGCTTTGGAGGGACGGGGCATCCAGATTCTGTCACCCATTTCTCCGGCAAATATTTTTATTGCATTAGGAGGTCGTCCGGCTTTTTACCTGTTCCTCCTGGCTGCCGGAATTGCGATATACAGGAAGAAATACGGAAACTGGCGAAAAGTTCACTACCTCAGTTACCTGGCCTTTTTACTTGTTTCAATACACGCCCCGATGATAGGCGCGGACTTCAGATTTAATATGATGAAAGTACTTGCACTTGCGATGGCAGTCACTGTAATAGCTATATTTATAGATAAGAGATCGGCACCAAAACAAAAAAAGAGCTGAAAAAATTAAGTTCAGGGCAGAAGTCACAGATTTAAATGAACGAAAGTAGGAAAATATATATAAAGATAAAAATTATATTGCCCGGATATGATTGAACTTTCGGTAATAGTGGGCTCAACAGGTGTACTCCTGTTATTACTTGCCTTTTTCCTCAATCTCTTCAAAATACTGATGCAGGATACGAAAACGTATACAATCCTTAATGTGGTCGGAGCAGGGCTCTCATGCTATGCGTCAGTTCTGATTAATTATAGCCCTTTGTAATTCTGGAAGGAACCTGGGCACTTGTCGCCTTTGCGGGTTTAATCCGGCTGCTTAAAAATCCAGGACGGGGTTAAGAGCCGGTAACAGGCAGGCAGCAAAAACTAAAGAAAACTTTAGCAAACCTACTTTATTTCTCTTTCGGAAAACCCGTTAATTTCACTGGAAAGGCGCTGTACTTCGCTACGGAGCTCTTCAATCTCTTTTGAGGACGACTCATTATCTTTTCCGACAAGTAGACTTGCCAGGGCTGCGGTAATGTATCCGAAAATTGCAAAAACATAAACCGATAAAAGAAAAGCCAGTACCCTTCCTTCGGCAGTCTTTGGCCAGTAATCGCTTCCTATTGTCGTCATAATCATTGCTGTCCACCAGAGAGCTTCCCAATAAGAAGTAAGCCCTGAGCGCTCAAAATCGTACATGCCTGCTGCTCCAAGAAAAGTTATCAAAGTTGTAAGAAGGAGAATATATTTCAAGCCTCGCTGCCTCATTACCTGCCGGACCGTTCTTAAGCTTCTATTAAAAGAAGAGAGAATCCGGGCCAGATTAAGGGATCGGACAAAATTCGCAAATCTGGCTATCCTGAATCCGCTAAATAAGCTTAAAACCCTCAATGCGGGCAAAAATAGTGAAAGAGCTACAAGCCAGTTCTTCTTTAAGTAATCCTTTTTTTTCGGGGAAATATCCAGTTCGATAAAAAAATCAATTATAAATATACCCCAGATAACCAGATTTAATGTTTGCAAAAATGGAGAAAGCCCGTAGACAAAATCGACAAGAATTAGAATTAACCATACAACCGACAAGAGTATTAGAGGAAAATCAAGAAGAGCATTAATCTGGGAAAGTAACTCTATTCTTTCTTCATTTAATCGCTCTTTATCCATTTGTTTACTTGTCACCGAAATTTAGTGAGATTGTCAGGTGAGTGCAGTCCTGCTTTTAAAAGAAAAATTGGATAAATATTATTGATTTTCGGAGCATTTATAGATATCTTTGTTAAATTTATTTAGGTAAGAAAATGTCATATAAAGTAACTCAAAAAAGGATAATCGTTTTAAAGCTCTTCAATTATAAAATAAAGATAAAATAAAGAGTTTTGAGCAGACTGGTATTTCCTTCATTCAGTCCACTCTAAAACCAAACCTTTACTTCTCCTCAACTATTACAGTCCCCTTCATGGAAGGGTGAATCGAGCAATGATACTCATAGGTGCCTGCGTCGGCACACGGGAAATCATATGATTCTCCTTCTTGAAGTGTGCCGGAATCGAAAGTCGAACTTGTAATTGTGTGGGCAGTTGAATCAAGGTTCGTCCATCTTACAGTATCACCTTTTGATACTGTAACTGATTTGGGATTAAAGGCAGAATCCTTGATTGACACTTCAACAATCTTGCCGCCCGCAACTGCACCGGTTGCATTTTCGGTCACGTTATCCATGCCTGTCATGTTATCCATGCCAGTCATGTTGTCCATGTTTCTAGGCATACATGTCATTACGCCGGAAAAATCACAGGTATACATTCCAGTCATGTTGTCCATGCCTGTCATGTTGTCCATGCCTGTCATGTTGTCCATGGCTCTAGGCATACATGTCATCACGCCGGAAAAATCACAGATATACACTCCGGTCATGTTGTCCATGTCTGTCATGTTGTCCGTGTCTGTCATATTGTCCATGGTTCTAGGCATACATGTCATTACGCCGGAAAAATCACAGGTATACATTCCGGTCATGTTGTCCATGCCCGTCATGTTGTCCATGGCTCTAGGCATAAATGTCATCACGCCGGAAAAATCACAGATATACACTCCGGTCATGTTGTCCATGTTTCCGGTCACGGCTCCAGTTTGGTTTTCTGCCATGGTTCCAGTTTGGTTTTCTGCCATGGTTCCAGTTTGGCCTTGAGTCATATTCTGAGTTTGTTGGCCTTCAGTCATATTCTGGGTTTGGGTTTGGGCCATGCTCTGAGTCTGAGTTTGAGTTTGGGTCGTGTTTCCAATCTGGGTTTCACCCGTGTATCCGGTCTCCATGCCTGTCATGTTGTCCATATCTGTCATGTTGTCCATGCCTGTCATGTTCATGGTTCTAGGCATACATGTCATTACGCCGGAAAAATCACAGGTATACATTCCGGTCATGTTATCCATACCGGTTATGTTGTCCATGTCTGTCATGTTGTCCATGGTCCTAGGCATACATGCCATTACGCCGGAAAAATCATAAGTACGCATTCCGGACATGTTGTCCATGTCTGTCATGTTGTCCATGTCTGTTATGTTGTCCATGTCTGTTATGTTGTCCATGTCTGTCATGTTGTCCATGTCTGTCATGTTGTCCATGGTTGCAGGCATATATGTCATCACGCCGGAAAAATCACAAGTATGCATTCCGGTCATGTTGTCCATGCCGGTCACGTTATCCATGGTTTCAGGCATACATGTCATCACTCCGGAAAAATCACAAATATGCATTCCGGTCATGTTATCCATGCCTGTCATGTTGTCCATTTCAACTTCGCCAGTATTTGCTTGCACAGACACAACAAACAACGTTAAGCATAACGCTAGCAGAGAAACTATTAATTTCATTTTCATTCATTACCCCCCGTATGCGAGCTCGACCATTTGGTCGATCATATATATTCTAATTAAATAAAAATCAATTTAATAGAAGTTAACCAAATAATAAACGGTCAGCTTATAAATAATTAATCTCTATTAACTATAGAGACCAGTCTGGTTTTAAGGATCCGAAGGCGTTTTAAAAGTAAGTATATGTCACATATGAGCTCATCCCAAAACTCAAAATTGCTTTTCTTGATCTCGTATTCTGAATAATCAATCGAGTTTTTGGTCATGAAAAATAGTTCTGCACCTTTACAGATTTAAGAATAAAATTGGTTCTGGAATGAGCTCATAATATATAAGAAGGAAAATATAGTAAACAGATAGTGAGTGAATAAACAGATATCGAGCAGTATACCCAAAAACATAAAGGAAAATCGTATTTAATGCTTTTTTAAAATGTCTGTAATGCCGTTTTTTGCTTTCAGGTAAACCTTGCCTCAGGTAAACCTTGCTTTATACTTCTTTTTAACTATCTACCGCATTTTTACATATTTTGATTTTTCAAAGTTCGTTCCTCACCAGATAAACGGCACAAGCCGGTAGCTTACCTTCTTCGTATATTCCTTATATTCTGGAAGCTCCTTGTAGAGTATCCCGTCTTCGAAGTACGTGCGGAAAATAAGAGCAACATCAAGTAACAGTGCAGGGATCAGCCCGTAAAAAGAGCCAATGGCGAACGGAGCGCGACCGTAAAACAGTATCATGCCAGAGTAGCCCGGATGCCGGACGATAGCGTAAGGTCCTGTGGTAACAACCCTATGACCCCTCTCCTTTTGGACGCGGACTGTAGTTTCAAAAAACTTGTTTTCGACCATTGCCCACGCTACAAACACCTAGCCCACAACGAAAATTACCACACCAACAGCCAAAAACTCTATCATGGGGCTTGAAAGCTGGAACCTTCCCACATCGAGCCCGCACACAATAAACATTAGAAGAAGAAACATGGTGTAGAACACCCCAAAAGGCTTGTCCCACCACTTCATTTCTCTACTGATCATTTTACTACGGGCACTTATAACCTCCGGATTGAACTTGAGAAAAAGAACCATGTTGAAAAATAATGAGACGAAATAAAGGCCGAAGAAAATCCATGCCCTTGACAAATCAAGCCTACCGGCAGAAAGAAAAAACATAACCATAAACAAGAGTAGGCCTCCGAGAACCTGTGACATTCGCCTGGCAAAAGCCTTCCAAAATTGCGCGTCCTTTTCCACCATTTTCCCCCAAGAAGGAATTATTTTTGGTGCCTAAAAGGATTTGGAATATTAACTTCAGGACTCGGGAGGAATATAACCTCCTGAAACGGAAAATTTTGGAGAGAATTTATACAGGGAGGGGAGAAAGAATGGAGCTGGTTGTTTCCCGGGGTGCAGTCAAGGAAGCATAACTTTAATTAAAAATATGAAGAATAAAGCACGACTTTACTGACAGTAACTGGAGTTATTACATGGAAAATATTAAACAGTTTTTTAAGAAAGATAATTTCGCTGCAATTTCAGGAATAGAACTGATTGAAGTTTCTCCCGGATACGCAAAAGCCACGATGAATATAGAAGAAAAGCACCTTAATGCCCTGAAGACCGTTCAGGGAGGTGCATTATTTACCCTTGCAGACCTTACTTTTGCTGCAGCGTCAAATGCGTACGGCAATGTTGCTGTTGCTATCAATGCAAATATTTCTTTCGTAAAAGCCGCAACAGGCAAAACTGTTACAGCCGAGGCAAAAGAAACATCAATAAACCCGAAAATTTCAACATATACTGTAAACATAACTGACGATAAAGGAGACCTTGTAGCAATATTTCAGGGTATGAGCTACAGGAAAAAGATTTTACTTGATGATCTTTACTGAATTTAAACTCAGCAGGATACATCTTAACAGGAATATTTAAGTAGAAAACCTGGCTGAAAATACTCTTTTTCAGCCAGGTTTTCTGCAAAACTTTTTTTAGATTAAAACTTTTTTTAGATTATATCATCAAGATAAAAATACACGGTATTTTTGAGAGAGTTTGGAAAATATTGAGCTAAAAAATTTCAGTTAAAAAAGTTAAGTTAAAAACATTCAGTTAAAAAATATTCAGTTAAAAATTCAATGCGACTGCCGGGATTCGAACCCGGGTTCTAAGCTTGGGAAGCTCAGGTCATAGCCACTAAACCACAGTCGCACACGGATTTCAGAAAGTGCTGTGTATTCTTCTCATGCATCTTTTAGATATTAAAGGTTTCGGTAATGAGAAGAGAATGGCGAGGAGAGCTGTTTTAGTGGGAGGAAAAGGAAAAATTCTATTTCTGAAATTTGAGGGTGCAAAGCGATAAAGACCGGGGAATGGAATAGTATTGTAGATATAACATTGTAGAGGTAAATTTCAAGGCGTTTTTTCGGGGAGATGGCAATGGCTCGGTTTATGGAGCTTGCAGAACTTTTTGAGGAACTTGAAAAGATAACATCTCATAAAGAGATAGTCAGGAAAATAGCTGACTTTTTTTAGGAGCTGGCAGGAAAAGAAGTAAAGGACAGTGCATATCTTTTTCTCGGGAGCATAGGGCCTGCCTTTGAGAACACGGCACTTGGAGTCGGGGATAAGCTTGCTTTAAAAAGCATTGCAGGGGCATACGGAGTTTCCGAAGAGGAAGTTAAACAAAGGTATGCAAGGACAGGGGACCTTGGGGATGTGGCATTTGAGTTAAACAAGAGAGAAGGAAATTCCCTGACAATTGAAGAAGTCTTCGGAAGGCTCAAAGAGATAAAAGAAGTGTCAGGAAAAGGAAGCCAGGAGGAAAAGACCAGGCTGCTTTCCAATATCCTGCAACGAGCCAGCCCTGAAGAAGGTAAATACATAATCAGGATTGTTCTCGGGAAGCTCAGGCTGGGGTTCGGGGACCAGTTTTTGCTCGAAGCGTTTTCTATTGCTTTTACAAAGGACAAAAAATATACAGGGAAAATCAAGGAAAGTTACAGTGTCTGCACTGATATTGGAGAGCTTGCGGAATCCCTTGCAGAATACGGGCCCAGGGCTACAGGGCGTTTTTCTATAAAACTGGGCAGGCCTGTCAGGTCTATGCTTGCCCAGCGCGTGGAAACTTTCGAAGAGCTTGAAGAAAGGATTTCCGGAAAAAAAGCAGCCGAAGAAAAGTATGATGGAGAGAGGGTGCAGATCCACAAAGACGGGAATGAGATTAAAGCTTTTTCTCGGAGGCTTGAAAATATAACTGCCCAGTATCCTGATCTTGTTGAAGCTGTCAGGAAAGACGTTCTTGCGGATAAAATAGTGCTTGACGGGGAAATAGTCGCATACATCGAAGACAGGAAAGGAAATGACTCCGCAGAAGAATTTTATCCATTCCAGAAACTTATGCAAAGGCGCAGGAAGTATGAAGTTAAAAAGTATACTGAGATATATCCTGTAGCTGCCTTTTTTTTTGATATCCTTTACCTGGAAGGAAACTCTCTCCTGAAAGAGCCCTATCCTAAAAGAAGAGCTCTCCTTGAAGAACATGTAAAGCAATCGGGGATTACTCGCCTTGCCAGAAGAATTGTTACTGATAGTCTTGAGGAAATTGAGGATTTTTTTAACGAAACCCTGGAAAAGAAGCTTGAAGGAATTGTAATTAAATCTATGGACAGCAATTCTATTTACGAAGCTGGAAAAAGGAGCTGGCTCTGGCTCAAATGGAAAGAGGAATATGCTGAGGGAATGAGGGAGACTTTTGACCTCGTAATTATAGGAAAATATTATGGGCGAGGAAAAAGAAAAGGCTCATTTGGGGCCCTCCTGTGTGCAATTCTCAATGAAGATAAGCAGCAGTTTGAGACTTTTACAAAAGTAGGAACAGGTTTCACAGACGCGGACGCAAAAGAGATTGACAGCCTGCTTTCAGAGCATGTCATAGCTGACGCCCCAAAAAATGTCTTCATAAAAAGTAGAATGCTTCCTGATACTTTCGTGGAGCCAGCTGTGGTTATCGAAGTCCTTGGTACGGGAATAACGGAAAGCCCCGGGCATACCGCTGGAGAGGGAGAAGGAGAGGCGGGGCTTGCTCTGCGCTTTCCACGCTTTTTACGCATAAGATACGATAAAGGACCCTATGACGTTACTACAGTTGAAGAGGTCAGGGATTTGAAGGAAGGCATTTGAAGATTTAAGCAGGAAAAAATGGGCGTAAAAGGGTAGAAGAGAGGCATAAGCCTGGAATTAAAGGTATAAAGGGAAGAAATAAGGTAAGAAAGAGGAAAAAAAGAGAATGAAAGGGGAAAGGGGAGAAATCATTGAAAAACCGAGAAATTGCTGATTTATTTTATGAAGCTGCCGATATTCTTGAATACCAGCAGGTAGAATGGAAACCCCGAGCTTACCGGAAAGCAGCTCAGATGGTAGAGAATCTAGGGGAAGATATCGAAAAAATCTATGCGGTAAAAGGGAAAGAGGGACTGATCGAAATTCCGGGTATAGGGGAATCGATTGCCGATCATATTGCCGAATATCTGGAAACAGGCAAGGTGGAGAAGTTTGAAAAACTAAAAGGGGAAGCCCCTTCAGGCACTGCGGAACTGATGGAAATCAGGGGTCTTGGGGCGAAGAGAATGAAAAAACTTGCCGAAGCACTTGGGATAATGACTATTTCGGATCTCAAGAATGCGATCAATGCACGCAAACTCAGGAAACTGGAAGACTTCGGAGAAAAAAGTGAAGAAAACCTTGCAAGGGCAATTGAGCAGTATGAAAAAAGCCACGCCCGGATAGCTCTCGGAAAGGCACTCCCACTTGCAGACGAGATAATATCGGCTTTAAAAGCCGAATGTAAGAATACAGCCTCCGAAGTGG
>CAVZFI010000007.1:0-14688 GCA_963774465.1 uncultured Methanosarcinaceae archaeon
TGAATATTATACTTGTACCTTGAGATATTATCCTTTATATAAACTGTAAAAAATCATTGATTACATTCGTTCGATTACCAATTAATCTGATTAAAGAATATTTTTATTCTTTTTCTGGAGGTGAGATTTATGAGTGAGCTTGAGATTATCGAAGCCGCGCTTTTTGCTGCTGGCAGGGCAGTAAGCCTCGAAAAGCTTGCGAAAATCACAGGAAAACCCAAAAAAGCCGTCCTTTCGGCAATACAGGAATTGACAGAGGCTTATTCTTGCCGGGGATCCGGAATAGAGATTCTTGATCTTGGGGAACGATATGTCATGCAGGTCAAGCCCGAATACTCCGAACTTATGCGGGAAGTGGCCCCAAAAGAGCTTTCAGCCCCGAAACTTCGTACCCTTTCCATGATTGCCTATCACCAGCCTCTGCTCCAGTCAGATCTTATTGATATGAGAGGAAGCGGGGCTTATGACCATATAAAAGACCTTATAGAACGAGGCTTTGTAGAGTCTGTGCCCTGCGGGAGAAGCAGGCAGCTTTCCACAACTCCTCTTTTTGCAGATTATTTCGGGCTTAAACGAAATGACCCGAAAGCCATAAAAGAGAAAATCCTTGAACTTTTGAGATCCCAGGGCGGGCAGAGTGAGATCAACCTCTGGATAGGAAAGAAGACTATTGCCGTGACCCCCATGTATGAGTCTCTAATGAGCATGTGCGGGATCAGGGAATACTTTGTAGCCAATGCCTACTCGCCTTCAAAGGAGGAAATCTCCCGCCTGCTTGAGGCAGATGTAGTCGTGATCTCGTCCGGCTATTCCGATACTGTACGGCAGTATTGTGACGGAGAAATCCTTGAGATGCATTCAACGACTTTTGAAGACCTTATAGAAGCGATTGCTTTACTTGCCGAAGAACTTCCCGATGAAGTGGACTCTAAAACTGTGGAAAACAGTACTGATAAAATTAAAGAGACTAGGGAAAGATATGTATCTTCTGCTGTTCTTATTGGGATGAAGGTAAAGCCGGCAACTGAAATGGTTTCAAGAATCGTAAATGACCTCTCCCTTGGAATTTCCACAGACGGCGTTCTTATCGCACCTGACTACGGAGTTTCGAAACGCGGAGTTAAAATCGAAAAAGGGGCTCAGATTCTGATACCCACTCACCGCAGTGTTGAGGGCGATCTTCTCCAGAGAGTATGTACAAAGTATGATTCTATACTTGAAGGCCTTAAAATGTTTAAAAATTGAGATGCCTGAAAAGGGGATATAACTTCCCTCTTCTATGTTAATTTCTTTTGAAACGCGGGCGCCTTGAATTTAAGTTTTTCTGTCGTGTTTATATTCTTTATATATGGTATTTATATAGTATGCTGAGCATTTAACTATAGCTTTATATACTCGTTAGAGGATATTATATTTGCTTTATATACTGAGGGTTGACTAATGAGCGAATCTAGCATCAAGATCGAAAATGTGGTTGCGTCTACCAAACTCGCTGAAGAATTCGACTTAACTGTTATCGAATCCGAGTTCGAAGGAGCCGAGTACAACAAGCAGAAGTTCCCCGGGCTCGTTTACAGGGTTTCAGATCCTAAAGCTGCATTCCTGGTCTTTACTTCCGGTAAGGTTGTCTGTACAGGGGCGAAAAACGTTGCCGATGTACACACAGTTATAGGTAATATGGCGAAAAAGCTGAACAGTATCGGGATTAAGACCATGGAGAACCCCCAGATTACTGTCCAGAATATTGTTGCTTCCGCAGACCTGCATACTATTTTGAACCTCAATGCAATTGCAATAGGGCTTGGACTTGAAAACATTGAATATGAGCCTGAACAGTTTCCTGGCCTTGTATACAGAATTGATGAGCCCAAAGTAGTTGTGCTTATCTTCAGCTCCGGAAAGCTGGTAGTTACAGGCGGCAAATCCCCTAAAGATTGTGAGAGGGGCGTCGAAGTCGTTCGCCAGCAGCTCGACAATATGGGACTTTTATAAGAATCCTCAATCTATTAATTATATACACCTTTTCTGGAAATAAGGTAACTGATATACTATTACAATAAAACGGATTCTGCGTCGCGCGTAGAGGTTCCGGCAAAGGATATGTGTGAAACGTGAACAGCGCAGATGTTTGCATTCTAATTCCTACCCTGAATGAAGCTGCAACAATAGGACAGCTTATCAAAGACTTCAGGAAAGAAGGCTTTTCCAACATTCTGGTAATCGATGGGAATAGCAAGGACGGCACAGGACAAATTGCAGAAGCTGAAGGCGCAAGAGTTGTCATGCAGTCCGGCAAAGGTAAAGGGCAGGCAATGATTCAGGCTTTCGAGCTTATAGAAAGCCCTTACGTAATAATGGTTGATGGCGACGGAACGTATCTCGCACGTGAGGCCCGTTCTCTCCTCACGCCTGTTCTGGAAGGCCGGACCGATCATGTTATCGGCAATCGGCTGGAGAATTACTCTCCTGGAGCTTTTACGAAGCTCAATCTTTTGGGCAACCACCTGATAAATATGTTTTTTGATGTCGCCTATGAGGTGAAATTAAAGGACATCCTCTCAGGCTACCGTGCATTTACTCTTGAAAGTGTAAGGGAACTCGAACTTAACAAGACAGGTTTCGAAATCGAGACCGAGATTTCTGTGGAATGTATTCTTAAAAAGCAGAGGGTCGAAGAAGTCCCTATCACTTACCTTCCGAGAAGTGAAAAAGGCGCAACCAAGCTAAATCCGGTAAAAGACGGGTTCAGAATCGGGTCTACTATCTACAAGCTTGCAAAAATGCATAATCCGATGTTTTACTTTGGAATTATAGGTTCATCTTAATCATGGCAGGCCTGTTCACAGGAACCTTTGTTGTAGTCGAGTGGCTCCGGGGAATCGACCATATCCCGCTTACCATTCTTACAACCCTGCTGATCATATTCGGCCTTCAGATGTATATCTTCGGAATCTTGAGCGATTTCATATTAACCCTCCACAGGCAGACAGTCCAGTTAATCCTGGAACAAAATAAACATAGAAAGTAAGGAAATTTCTTAAAGGCGATTTTTTTTCTTTATTATTCATTTTTTCTGCGGTGCCCACTTATTCGGAATTCTTACACACTAATCCAAGTTATCTTCCTATTACTCTATTTCTCAGTACCTGGTTTTTCGAATCTGTTTTTTATTTTTGCTAGCTTATTCACCCTTCTCGAAAACCCTCTAAAACAATTTTACTTGTTCTTTTACTCAAAGGAACTTTAGTATTTATTTATAAACTATTTATTTTAATCATATCTCTTATATTTTTCAATATCTATAGGCATCTGAAGTAAAGTAAACTTGATTAAGGTTAAAGTTAGTTTTTTAAAAAGTGTTATATATAATTACGCGCCTTTTATGATCTAACTCACCCTTGCCTTAATTACAGACTAATCTTACAGACCGGATACAATTACAGATAATAGAAAGCTTGAGGTTAATAATATGACAATCGTGGAAGATGCACAAAAAGGGATTATTACCGAAGAGATGAAGATTGTTGCAAAGGATGAAGGGCTTGACCCTGAATTCATCCGCCGTGGTATTGCAGCCGGAAGAATTGTTATTCCAACTTCCCCATACAGGCAGGTAAAGATCTGCGGTATCGGAGAAGGGCTCAGGACCAAGGTCAATGCATCCATCGGTGTATCCTCAGACATTGTTGATGCAGATATGGAAGTCAAAAAAGCCCAGGCTGCCGAAGCTGCAGGTGCAGACACCCTTATGGAGCTCGGGACTGGCGGAGACTTCCTCGCAATCAGGAAAAAGGTCATTGACAGCATTTCCCTTTCAGTCGGTTCAGTGCCTCTTTACCAGGCTTTCATTGAAGCTGCAAGGAAGTACGGCTCAATCGTGCACATGACTGAAGAAGAACTCTTCAAGGCAACCGAAGACCAGGCAAAGCTCGGGACCAATTTTATGGCAATCCACACAGGAATCAACAATATCACTATGGACCGGCTTAAAGCCCACGGCAGGTACGGCGGTCTCTGTTCCCGTGGCGGTGCCTTCATGACTTCCTGGATGCTCCACAACGAAAAGGAAAACCCGCTCTATGCCAACTTTGATTACCTTGTTGAAATCCTCAAGGAACACGAAGTTGTGCTCTCTACAGGAAATGGAATGCGTGCAGGTGCAGTTCACGACGCAACTGACCGTGCCCAGATCCAGGAACTCATCATCAATGCCGAACTGGCCGATAAAGCCCACAAACAGGGTCTGCAGGTCATTGTCGAAGGTCCGGGCCACGTCCCTCTCGACCAGATCGCAACCAACGTAAAACTCATGAAGGAAATGAGCGGCCACAAGCCCTTCTACATGCTCGGTCCGCTTGTAACTGACATCGCACCCGGCTACGATCACATAGTGACCGCAATCGGAGCATCCGTATCTGCATCTTATGGCTGCGACTTCCTCTGCTACGTTACTCCTGCAGAGCACCTTGCCCTTCCAAACCTTGAAGATGTCATCACCGGGGTCAAGACCTCCAGGATTGCAGCTCACGTAGGCGATATGGTAAAATATCCGGACAGAGCAAGAGAACAGGACCTCGCGATGGGCAGGGCCAGAAGAGAACTTGACTGGGAAAAGATGTACTCCCTTGCAATCGACCCCGAACATGCAAGAGCAGTCAGGGCCAGCAGGGCACCCGAAGACACAGACGCCTGCACAATGTGCGGCAACTTCTGCGCCCTCAAGATCGTCAACCAGAACTACAACCTCGCAAAATAAGCAGGTACTGGTAAATCCACAGAGTAAAGCCTTCGGGCTTTACTTATCTAATTCTTTTTTAACTCATTTTCTTTGTGATCTGTCTCTCACTCATGCACTTTATCTTTTGTTTTCAATAACTTTATTCTCTTTTTCATTAGAACTTTTATATCTTTTGCAGTCCAGATTTTTTGCTTTTCAGGTAGTTTAAAATCGATAGTTTTTTACAGCATTACCTTAAAAATATCCAAAGATTATTTTCTTATTAATTGTTTATTGAGATGTCTGGAATTCTTCTTACACAGCCTGGATGATTTTTTGATATCTTATCAGGGGTAGCGGTTTTATGAGACGAAAATCAGTTAAAGGGCTTGTTGGTCTCGGAATAGTTAAAGGACTTATTACTTTCGGGATACTTCTGTTCTTTTCAGTTTTTTCAGAATGCGGGGCTTCTGCGGAGCCAGGAGGCTCTTCTGAAATCATAAACGAAGAATATACATTTGAAGAGCTTAATCCCGATGAGGTTACGACTGAATGGAACGATTCATACCTCTTCAGCAGCAGGGAAGATGCCTTAAAAGAACTTGAGGTATTAAAAAAGAGATCCGAGGAAATGAACGAAACTTTCCGTCCGGAATTTGAAAATTTGTCGGGACCTGTTTTACTGGATTATCTGGACGCTGAAAAGGAGTTTTCAAAATCTCTTGAAGTTCTGTACGTTTATGCGTATACTCAGCTCAGTAAAAATGTAAGTGATCCGTTCTTTGCGTCTCTTCTTACGGATTCTCAGGATCTGCTTACCGAATATGGGAAAGCTAACTCGTTTACAACCGTAAAGTTGACTTCGCTCAATAAGGAAGAATGGGACAGGCTCTTTTCCGAAGAGCCCAAACTTGAGGAGTACAGGCCTTATCTTGAAGCCAAGTATATGAGGTTTGCAGAGCACAGGGCAATGAATGAATCCCAGGCTGTATATCTTGCAGATCTCGAAAATCAGCGCATGAAACTGGAGACTGAGGCGTTTTCAGAAATTACGAATAACGTTACAATGGCAGGAAATATAACGCTTGAGAATGGGGAGGAATATTCGGTCAATTCCCAGTCCTACTTTACTCTACTTTCAACAGATCAAAACCGGGAAAACAGAAAAAAATGTTATGAGAAGAGGTTTTACCACCTGAAAAACGAATCCGATTCCATGGCATCTCTCTATTCCGAAAAAGCCCGGCTTGACGATCTTACTGCCAGAGCAACTGAATTACACGGACTTCTATGATTACACTCTCTATGGTCTCTATCTTAACCGTACTCAGATTGATGATATGAATACGGTTTTCAAAGAGAGAAAAGGTGTGTTTGAGGACTATAACGAGTTCAGGAGAAATAAACTCGGGGTTGAAACGCTCAGGCCATACGACCTTATGCTGCAGTTGACGGATCAACCTGGCAAGAACTTATACATATGTGGAATCTTTGCAGGAAATCCAGAAATCCTATTCCAGAATGGATCCCCGTTTCAATGAAATCTTTTTAAAGATGGTAACTGGCAATTTCATAGATGTATATCCTGACCCTGAACATGGAAAACAGCCAGGTGGTTACTGCTTACGAACTTTGTTCTTTGAAGTCTCCAGCTCTTGATTTTTATCAACTACAATGGTCATTATCAGCGACCAGAAGACCCTTACTCATGAACTGGGGCATGGAATTAATTTCTACCTGATGGGCAACTCCGTGGATTACCTCTACTGCTCAGGTCCGATTTATGAAATGGAGGTTCCTTCCACTTTCAATGAAGAACTCTTTGTTGATCATGTGGTTCGAAAATTCCGATAGAGAAACCGCAGTTACTGTTCTCTCCCAGCATATAGGGGAATACCAGAACTACTTTACCAGGCAGCCTATGATTACGGAATTCGAATATAAGGCACACCAGCTATGCGCTGAAAACGGAACAGCCAGCGGAGCTGATCTCAATGCTATCTGGACAAATCTCTCTAAAGAATACGGGAGCGATTCGGTTGAATATTATGATGAGGATTCTGCGGAATGGGCTTATATTAACCATATTTACTTTACAAACAATTACTATACCTTCAATTACGCAGTTTCAAAGGCAATAACTCTCTGCTCTCTTCAAACAGTACAAGGAGGATCCGGAAACCTTCAATAAAAATTACATAGCCTATCTTTCGGCAGGTTCGACAATGCCGCCTGAAGAAAAACTCAAAAAATATTTCGGGATCGAAATCAACAGGCAGCTCTTTGAAGATGCAATGGATGTCGTGGAATTGAGGATTCAGGAACTTGAAGGAACTGGACAGCGGAGAAAACGAATGCCTGAAGTATGAGTCTGCCGCGGAAAGCCTGAATATTTATTCGGGATCTTTCTGGAACCACGTGTAATATGATAATCAGGATGAATTTGAATAATTCAGGTAAAACGTTTGAGGCTGTTTGAGGGCTTTAGATAACTGCCCTCAGCCCTTCAATTTCTTTTTCACTTATTTTTGTCCAGAGAATTTTATTCTCATGGTTATTATATTCTACCCTCCATCTACGAGCTGCCTGTTGACAGATCATTGAATAAACATTTCTACCATAAGCGATAGAACTACTTGTAACCGCTACAGGAGACAAACAAAATGTATTACCATATAATTGAATCCCCAATCTGGTCCCATTCTTCTGGCAGGAGATGAAGAAGGGCTAAAGCATCTCATTTTCCTGAAAGGCGAGAAGAAAATAGAAATTCCAGATGACTGGGTAGAAAATAAAGAGTTTTTCAGGGAAACTGCCAGGCAGCTTGAAGCTTATTTTTCCGGGAAACTCAAATCTTTTGACATTAAGCTGGCTCCGGAAGGAACGGAATTTCAGAAATCCGTCTGGAATGCTTTATGCGAAATTCCTTACGGAGAGACCCGGACTTACAAAGACATAGCCGTATCTATCGGGAACCCAAAGGCTTATAGGGCTGTGGGGCTTGCAAATAATCGGAATCCAATTGCAATAATCGTGCCCTGCCACAGGGTTATTGGGGCAGATGGGAAACTTACGGGCTATGCAAGTGGGTTGGATGTAAAGGAATTTTTATTAAAACTTGAAGAAAATAATTATGTAAGAAGAATACATGCAGATTCTATCTCATTCCCTCTGAGTACTTGTCAATTTTTCTTTAATTTATAAATCATTTTCAAAAACAGCAACGTACTATAAGATAAAATATTACCAAGAGTGGCTATTACTTCAGTAATCCTATTATCATCATAAATCCTCATCTTATTATGATTTTATTCTATTTAATACTTTCAAAAATATAAATTTCAGGAGAAACCAGTATGGAGCTCAAAAACAAGATCGAGAGTATTATCAAAGAAGCTGCCGCAAATCCCGGCACTGAGACTCGATATCGTGAACCTCTCGTAGGCTATGCCTCAGCCAGCGACCCGATTTTTGATGAAATGAAGAAAATCATTGGCCCCCATCACCTGCACCCAAAGAGATCTTTCCCGAAGCAAAAACTGTTGTTTCCTTCTTCCTGCCTTTTGAAAAAGAACTTGTGAAGCTGAACTGGAAATCTCGTGACCCTGTAAAGGAATGGATTCAGGCTAAAGGTGAAACAGACTATCTTGATAGGAGAAATCAATGAAAAACTCAAAGTCGAGCTGGCAAAAGACGGAATATACAGCAGTTGTGCCTGAAATTAGTTTTCGATTACAAGAATAAAGGTTTCGATATTACATGGTCCCACAAGAGTGCAGCTTATGCTGCCGGGCTTGGCACTTTTGGAGTCCACCATATGCTGATCACGAAGGCCGGATGTGCAGGCCGTTTTGGAACAATACTTATTTCTGCAGAAATCCCTCCCACTCCACGTCCTAGCCGAAGAATTCTGCCGCTATAAAAAAGGAGAGAAATGCCTTGTCTGTGTGGACAGGTGTCCGGCTGGTGCTCTTAATGCAAAAGGGCTTGATAAGGAAAAATGTTTCAGGCTGCTTCAGGAAAATGCAAAAGCTTTTCCCGAACTCAATCAGCTTGCCTGCGGGAAATGTGCAACAGGACCCTGTGCTCTCAGGTCTCGCTGAAACAGGGGAACTTTTCCATTTCCCGGATATCGATTTCGCAATTTTAATTATTTCGCTTTTTTGAGAAAGGCAGGGTCCGGTGCTGAATCTCAGCTCAGTTGCTTATATTGCAGTTAACGGAGTTGAAACGTTCTCAGAGAGGTTCTGCGATACATTTATCCGTAGATGAAGGTCTCTATAAGGCACGCAGATACCTCCTTCAAGTACGTTCTTCTCGTCTTCATTATAGAGCAGAAAATCCAAGCATCATGTCCGTTCCCTCAAAGGGAGGAGTTATGGTAACGGCTTTTTCCAGGGTCTCGTTGTTTTCGATGCATATATTTTTCCAGTCAGCCGGTAAAGGCAGAGGCGTATTTTCAAGCCTGACTTCCATTGTATAGTTTACGGGCTTCTGCTCATGGTTTATAATTCCCACTATTACGGTTCCGTTCTCCCCGAGTACGTAGTCGGTCGGATAGTTCTCAGCCGTACCTTCAGGTCCCAGGATATAGAATTCGGTAAGCTCAAGGTTCCTGTATATGGAGGGTTCTTAAGACTCGCAATTTTCAGCATCTCAGCTTTTTCGAGAGATCCGCTGCAGGGTTATTTCAACTCCCCCAAGCTCCCACTGCAACATCTTCAGGGTTCCATATTGTTAAGGTATCTTCCTTCCTTTCCATTGACGCTGATTTTTTCAGCCATCTCCATGAACTGATCTTCTTCAGGCTCATTTTCGTAAACGGTCTCCTTATCTCAAAAACTTCAGTTCCTTTCTGGTAGCTAAGAATTACAGTTTCGGAGCCCTGATCTTCAGGAGCTGAATTATTGTCTTCACATATAATTGTCGAGTTAAGCACGTAGCCTTCCGGGATATATTCCGGGGTAAGAATCTCAAAACTAGCTTGCTGTCTGGCTTCCTCAAGGCTCAGGTTTTCGGGTACTTTGAGTTCTTCATCCATATCCACAGTTTTCACTTCTGCCCCATCAGGGATCTCAAATTTGAACTCAGAATCCGGAATTCCGGTATTTATTTTCAGGTCGCGTATTTCGGTTTCTGTTGTCAGGTTTCCTTTGTTGTTGTACGTATTAGGACCTGAGTATCATCCATGTCTCTCTGTCAACCCATACTTTCGTTCGGGAAGCTAGCCCTGACTCGTTCTCTTCGGTTCTTGGCCTGGCTTCAAGGACATATGCGCCCTTCCGTCCACTTCTTCAACTCCAAGCATGGAAACATCACTTTCATTCATGTAATTACCTATGATACTGACAAAATCATTATCTGTTTAAGAGTGGCTCATCAGGCAATTTCATTTTCGTGACAGTATTTGTTTCAGCGTCGTAGCTCCATGCGAACTCCCCGTCCGAGACAGATTCGACTTCTTTTCCCTGCACTATCATCAAGGCTCTTCATCATGTTAGGTTTTTTATACATTATCTGGATTTCGTCTTCCAGATTCTTTTCTCCATTGAGGTATGTCGCCATGTACATTGTGCAAGAGTAATCTTTAAGACTGGCCTGCTTTTCCTGCATTTTTGTTGCAATCTCTTCTGCACTCATTTTCTCCTCGCAGCCCGATGCAAGGAGAGTCAGACTTATGAGAATCAATATGAATAATATTTTTGTATGTTTCATTTTCTCTCGGCTTCTTCAATTTTTTTACTCATTTCTAATGTTAACCTGTACTTTCTCACATCTTAATATAATTTTCCAGACCTGCATAATATAAAATAGAAAAAAACCGAGTGATATTTATGCCCTTTATTTCCCTGACTACCGATTTCGGAGACCTTTATCCCGCAGTTATGAAAGCCGTGATTCTGGGAATTAACCCGGAGGTGCAGATTATCGATATAACCCATTCCATCCGGCGAGCCGGAATCCGGGAAGGGGCTTTTGCTCTCTATTCCCTTGTTCGATATTTCCCGCAGGGAACCGTGCATGTTGGCGTCGTCGACCCCGGAGTCGGAACTTCCCGCCGTGCTCTCGCTGTAAAAGCAGGCAGTGCAGGAAATGAGCAATTTTTCGTGGGTCCTGACAACGGGCTCCTGATCCCTGCCGCCCGCCGCCTTGGGAATATGGAAGTATACGAAATCACAAATCCGGAACTCATGCTTAAATCAGGAATTTCTGCAACTTTCCACGGCAGGGACATTTTTGCGCCTGCAGGGGCCCACCTTTCAAAAGGCACACCTATTGAGGTTGTCGGACAGAGAATCTCGGATTTTGTTGACCTTGACTTCGGAAATTTCGGAATTGACGGGCCCTTTCTTCTCGGGGAGGTTATCTTTGCAGACAGCTTCGGAAATGTTATCACCAATATCCCGGAAGATGTGATTTTGAAATTCTCTACCTTCGGCTCACAGGTGGAAGTAAACGGCAGAAGGGTGTCCTTTGTTCAGACCTACGGTTTTGTCGGGCAGGAAAAACCCCTTGCTCTTATAGGCAGTCACGGCTTCCTGGAGATTGCGGTAAATAAAGGAAATGCTGCGCTTCAGTTCGGGCTGAAAAGCGGAGATCAGGTAGTCATAAAAACTGTATAAATAATAAACATGTATAAAAACCGGCAGTGAGTTTAAACCAGTCACTTCTTAACTTCCGGATTTCCGTTTTAGTAAAGATTAATTTCTTTTCTTTCCCAGAAGTCAACTAGGATTCGATTCAGCGAAATTTTTATATAATTCTCTGAGTACAAGCAGCCCGTTAAAAATGAAACTGACTGACCTGAAAACTTACAAACTGGAAGTTTTCTTTTTCTTTGCTCTTGTTATTTTGAGCTTTTTTACTCTTTCCGGAAATGAGAGTACAGGTAATTCTGCTGCGAAGCTCTAGGGCACTTTCTGGCTTCCTTCTGCAGTAATGCAATCCGTAGCTGCATTGTATGCCGTATTTATTGCCATTTTCGTATTATCCCTGCAAAGCAACAGGGACAGCATCAACTCGATTGCAAACCGGATAAAACCGCCCCTTAAAATAGTATCCTATACGGCAGCAGGCACGATATATTTTAATGGGCTCATATTGATTGTTTTTAGCTTTGGCGCTTTTTCCGAAACTAAAATGAAGTTTATGTTATTTTCTTCTCTCTTTTCAATGGTTCTATCCCTTATAGCCATTGTTTATTCTTCTATGAACCTGTTAAGCGATGTTTCGGGTTTAAAGACGTCGTCGGAAAAATATTCCTATATTTCAAATCTCCTCAGAGGGCAGGAAGGAGGCATTGAAATTCAGATGAGCCACAGCGGAAAAGATACGGAATTCTGTATTAAGGCTCTGGATGACGAAAATCCTGAAGTTCGGTCACTTGCAGCCGAAGCCCTGGGGCAGATGAGAGGCTCGAGAGCAGAAGAGGCGCTTTTCGGGCTCCTTGAGGATAACAATTCAGGTGTGAGGATCACTGCAGTCAGAGCTCTCGGGAGGATTGGAGCCGAATGTACAGTAGAACCTCTAATTAAATCGCTGGCCGCCGATAAAGATCCTACATTCAGGATATACATCGACCTTAAGGAGAGTACTTTATCCCATAGACTTACGCACTCGAAGTGTAAATTAAAGTACAGTAAACATTAAATGCTACTGTTTTTCGGTTCAAATGCATGAGTCCTATCCCAGTTGTAGGATCAAGTTTAATTTTAAGACACGCTCTTAGACAAAGAGCCTTTTATACAAAATGCTATTATAAATTGTATATACGTTTTCCGGGGGGAGGATGAGGGAAACAGTAAGTCTGTATGCCTTATTATTCATGCTACTAGTGTCGTGCCAATCTTCAAAGATTTAACGATTCTGAATATTTGCAATCGATTTTATACGATATTTTGCTGTTGATGCGATACAGTGATTCCTGCCGCCTGTCCTGAATACATTTCACCTGATATCGAAAAAACTGATGCAAAAACGATCAAAACTGGTAGGTCTGTTACCAGTACAGGCTGCGCTCAAACTTCAGTGTGTAGCTGAGACAGTGTTTACGAAGGCACGTGAAGAGCTGGAGTCAAGACAGCAGGTGAGTGGGGAGAAAATAAACACGAGAAAAATTGAGAAGGGGATTCAACCTGGTGGAGGTGTTAATAATGCCAAATAGGCTGGAAGAGAAGGATTGGGAACGCCTTCTTCGGAGAATCAAGGATGGGAAATGTACTCCCTTTCTTGGAGCTGGAGCTTGTTCTCAAAAGATTCCTATTGGTTCCCAGATTGCAAATGAATGGGCAAAAAAGTATGACTACCCAATGGAAGACTCTTATGACTTGACACGGGTGGCTCAGTTTGTGGCTATAATCACAGACGCTATGACTCCAAAGGAGGAGATGTGTAAAAAAATCAATGAACTGTTAAAAGAAGTCCCACAAAAATACTTTGAAACTTCTGATGAACTTCATGGAGTACTAGCCGATCTCCCACTGCCAGTTTATATTACCACAAATTACGATGACTTTATGGTACGAGCTCTTGAAGACCGTGGCAAAACACCAAACCAGGAAATATGTCGGTGGAATAAAAGCCTCAAGAAATCCAAACGAAAGTCATCAGACTTCGATCCTACTCCATATAAACCTTTAGTATTTCACCTCCATGGCTTCTATAAAATACCAGAGTCGCTAGTTCTAACAGAGGACGACTATCTGGACTTCTTTGCTGCCAATTCAATGGGGCAAAATCTGCTTCCGCCACGTATTCAGGAGGCATTTACAGACTCATCTCTTCTTTTTCTAGGCTACAGTATAGCTGATTGGGATTTCCGTGTTCTTTTCCGGATTCTTGCTGAATACTTAGAAAAAAGTATTAGTAGAACGCACCTATCTGTGCAGCTCGTGCCAGGAAATGTTTCTGAGGCCCAAAAAGAAAAAGTCCAGAATTATCTGGATCGCTATTTTGATAAGCTTAATATCCAGGTATACTGGCAAGATTGCCACGAATTTGCCGTCGAATTGAGAACACGATGGGAGGCTTTCAAACGTGGTACCATAAAAAATGATACCTATAGCATGAATGGAATTGCACGAAATCTTGAGCCGGTGAAAACTATCCTCTCTCCGGCAAAAATTGACCAGTCTAAGCCGGAGTATGAGCGACCTGGTCAACCTAAAGAAGAAACCGATATGGTTTCGATACTCTTCTTAGCAGCCGATCCCACTGATGCATCTCGCCTGCGGCTTGGTGAAGAATTTCGAGAGATTCAAGAAAAACTAAAATTGGCTAAATTTCGGGATCTCTTTATATTAGAATTGCCACAATTGTCAGTTCGCCCATCAGATATAACCCAAGCTTTGCTTGATACACAGCCGCAAATCGTCCATTTTTCTGGTCACGGCACACCTATAGGTGCGTTATGCTTTGAGGATCTGGTAGGGAAAACCCACCCTGTCGAGTCTGATGCGCTGGCTGCATTGTTTGAACAATTTAGAGGTCAGGTGAATTGTGTAGTATTGAATGCTTGTTACGCAGAGATTCAGGCAAAAGCCATCGCTAAACACATTAAGTATGTCATTGGCATGAACCAGGCAATCGGCGATAAAGCTGCTATCGCCTTCGCTATTGGCTTTTACCAGGCATTAGGAGGAGGGCGTAGCATTGAAGATGCATACAGATTTGGGTGTGTACAAATTCAACTACAGGGTATTCCAGAGCATCTAACGCCGGTTTTAATAAAGAAGGATCAGTCATAATTGTCACCGCCAAACAAATAAGAATTGAGACAATGTGTTTATTGTACTTGATTTTATACCTCGAGTGTGTAAGTCCTTGAGATAAAGTGCTATCCTTAAGGGCAATGTATACCTGAATTTCGGGAAAATTTACGATCTGAGTTTGAAATTAACGTTGCTTATTATCCAATTGGAGAAATGGTTTTAATTTTAGACTTTATGGGGGATTTTAGTAATGCCAAATAA
>CAVZFI010000008.1:0-12829 GCA_963774465.1 uncultured Methanosarcinaceae archaeon
AACTATACCCTGAGTAGTTACTAAAATTCTATTTAATTTAAAAATTATAATTTTAGCTTTCAAACCGCACTTTAAACCTGCAAATAGATTTATAACCTGCAAATAGATTTATCTGCATCATTTTATATAATTTTTAAGTATTTACTTTTCTACCTCACCTGTGTTTGTGGGCCCTTTTATATATATTTACAACTTTCTACTACTTTTTAAGCAGACAAAGGCATATATATGCAGGCGGAATACAAAATTGAGTTTTTCTCTGGCTGCCTGATCGCAAAGTTCTTATACGATTCTATTTGTATTGATTAGTCCATAGCAAATATGCTAATTAAAGTATTCCTGTTAATATAATTAATATATAATCAGAGCAATTAAGCTACTGATAGGTATGCTTTTGCCCTGATAAGATCACCAGATCAGGATTACAGGTATATTTACAATCGGAAAGTACAGCATAATTATTAGAGAAAATAATCATTAAAGATAAATATTGATTATAATTTCAATATACGTATGAGGTTTTAATATGAGATGGCAAGGTAGCTCCAGAAGAAAAGTGACCGGTGGGAAAGTTATTGCTGCCCGCGGGAAGCGCAAGTTTGAAATGGGTCGCGAATCTGCGGAGACCCGTATAAGTGAAATAAAGAGGAAAAACGTCAACACAATGGGAGGCAACAGGAAAGTAAGGCTTCTCCAGTGCAACACTGCAAACGTGACCAATCCCAAAGACGGAAAGACCGTTTCCGCCCCCATTGAGACTGTTGTCGATAACACTGCAAACAAGCACTATGTCAGGCGTAACATTCTTACAAAAGGCTCCGTTATAAGGACTTCCCTCGGAACTGCGAGAGTTACGAGCAGACCAGGGCAGGACGGAGTTGTAAACGCTGTATTAATTGAATAATTTGAATAAGGATTTAACCCCCAGGACGGGGATTCTTTGCCAAATTTTTCTCACCTTTGTGCCGGTGACCACCATGGATGAACAGATTCGACATATACTGGAAATTCTTGAAAATGACGCCCGAACAAGTCCGGAAGAAATTGCCTCTCTTACAAATATGTCTGCACAGGAGATTTCCCAGACGATCGCAAAACTTGAAGATACAGGAGTTATCCGGCACTATAAGACCATAGTCGATTGGGATCTGGTTGGGGAAAACTACGTTTATGCCGTGATTGAGCTGAAGGTTACTCTGGAGCGCAATCAGGGCTATCAGGCAATTGCAGAAAGAATCTACAAATTCCCGGAAGTCAGGTCAGTCAGGCTCTTATCCGGGAACTATGACATATCCCTTACCGTCCGGGGAAAGTCGATGAAGGATGTGGCCTTTTTCGTAGCAGAGAAAATTGCGACCCTTGATCAGGTGCAGAGTACGTCAACACACTTCGTACTGAAGACCTATAAAGAAGATGGGATTATACTCCATGAACCCGAGGCGATTAAAAGGCTACCAGTTTCGTATTAATACGAACTGGCTTAAGGCCTGATTCCCCTATCCGGTTTTGCGTTTTAGATTACTCACATAGTTTTTTTTCCAGGGGTGTTTTGCTTGAGACCACCATGCGATCCTTCTAAATTTATTGCGGAACCTGTGAAAAATATTCCAGCTTCGGGAATACGCCGTTTTTTTGATCTGGTTTCCGGCCTTGAGGATATAATCTCTCTCGGTGTAGGTGAGCCTGATTTCATTACTCCCTGGCACATCCGTGAAATGTGCATCCATTCTCTCGAAAAAGGGCAAACTTCGTATACCTCAAATTACGGACTTCCGGAGCTCAGAGACGAACTTACCAGGACTTATTACAGGCGTTACGGTCTTGACTATGACCCTTCGTCCGAGATACTGGTTACAACAGGCGTGAGCGAAGCTCTTGATATCGCAGTCAGGACGGTTGTCAACCCTGGCGACGAGGTTATTGTAGTGCAGCCCTCTTATGTGGCATATGTGCCTTCTGTTGTTCTTGCAGGAGGTAAACCTGTTATCGTTTCCACTCACCGGGACGACGAATTTAGCCTGACTGCAGAAGCCCTAAAACCTGCAATTACGGATAAGACAAAGGCAATTATTCTCAACTTCCCTAACAACCCCACAGGAGCGATCATGACACAGGAAGAGCTTGAGGGTATTGCCGACCTTGTTGTGGAGAACGATCTGTTTGTCATTTCTGACGAAGTTTACGAGTGCCTGACCTATGGAGGCAAGCATGTCCCGTTCTCTTCCCTCGAAGGTATGAAAGAGAGAACTATCATGCTGAACGGGTTTTCCAAGGCTTATGCAATGACAGGGCTCAGGCTGGGATTTGCAATGGGTGCTCCTGAGATTATACATTCGATGATGATGATTCACCAGTACTCCATGCTTTGCGCTCCCATAACCGCTCAAATAGGAGCAATTGAGGCACTCCGCAACGGTAAAGAGGAAATGGAACGGATGGTTCGGGAATATGACCGGCGCAGGCACCTTATTGTCAGGGGTTTTAACAGAATAGGGCTTGAGTGTTGCAACCCTAAAGGGGCATTTTACGCATTCCCATATATAGGGAATACCGGGCTCTCTTCCTCCGAGTTTGCAGAACGCCTTCTCAACGAAAAGAAAGTTGTTGCAATTCCCGGAGATGTCTTTGGAGATGCAGGTGAAGGTTTCCTGCGCTGCGCCTATGCAGCATCCGTAGATGATATTAAAAAAGCTATAGAGAGAATGGGTGACTTTGTGGACGGATTAAAGCAGTGAACTCAGCCGGATCTTTCCGGTCCCCTTTCAAAATTTTCATTAAATTTTTATTTTCGGTTTTCCTCATCTTCCATTCTCAGGACGAAAACACTTACTTTATCATCCATTTTTTCAATTAGCTCGTTCATCTGATTGTACCATTCATCAACGTTTTTCTTTACCATCTGCTTCATTTCCTGCGGTTCGATAGCTACATATTCATAGTAGTATCCCCCGCTATCGATGGACTGTGTTTCCCTGTAGACAATTCCACACACCGTAAGGTTCTGCAGGGAACGGTACGCAGTACTTCTTTCCCTGTTAATGATTTCCCCCAGCTTTTCGGTAGTCAGGGGGCCATGCATGAGCAGGGCTTTGTATGCTTCGATGTCAAGAGATTTCAAGCCGAGCACACATTTTATCACGTCTTCGCATCTGAAGTTTGCTCTTATCATTTCATGAATAGAATTTGCCATAAGACCACTATGGTATGGTTTACCTTATTTTGTTTGTGTTTTGTTCTGTTTTTGAGGATATTTCTCAAGCTCATAATCCTGCGGCTAACTGAAGTTAGTTAATTATATATATAATCTCCAGGCTCAATTAGCTTTGACGTTTATGAAACCCATTATTCCTGAAGATGAACGTTCTCAAGAACCCCTTGATACTGATAGGATAATTTATCATCCTGATATGATAAGGGCCAATGAATGGGTCCTGAACGAGTATGAAGCTCCCTATAGGGAACTCTGTATTTTCGTTCCCTGTGCCAAAAGAAAACCCTATCATGAAAGCCCATCCCATAAAAAATTCGACCGCGTAATCTTCGGAATTGCAAAACCAGAGGATGTACATATAGTAACCTTCGGAACCTGCGGGATTACTCCCAGGGAACTTGATACCCAGTATCCTTTCATGCACTATAGTTTCATGATGGGCAAATGTAATGTGGCAAAGATCAAAAGAGATTTCATAAAAATGGAAAGTGAAAGGCTTGCAGCTTATCTTGAAAAGACGAGGAAAAACTACAAGCACAGGATAGCGTACTGTATTGGGGATTTCAGGACTGCGATGGAAAAAGCCGTGGAAATGGTTGACATAGAGGTTGATATCGTGCCCAGGGAATCAACGATCCAGAAAATGATCCAGCCAGATAAGCCTTTTATCTATAATAGCCTCTCCTCAAGAGAATACCTTCAGGACTTTTCAGACGCAATTACTGATGCTCTCATGCTTTCCAGGAGAAAAGTCGGCCTTCGGGAAGACCTCTCAGTTGACGATACGGACTGGTATATTTTATAACGATAAGAGATATACTTTAATGGAGGATTCTTCACGGATTTGGACTCACTTCAAAATGATAGTCTTGTATCTGAATGGATCAACAGCTTTGATAGGGAAAATACAGCTCTTTCATATTTACAAGGGTCGAAGCTTTTCACAGAATTCACGGATAAAAGTCCGGAATCTCTGATCATTGAAGCGGAAGAGGAGATCAAATCCGGTAAATTGATGAGACAGCGTTCCATCAAACGATATTTAACCGGATTTAAGAAAGCTTTACAGGACCAAAATGCTGCGGAACTCACCATTAAGAATAGGTTGGGTGGGGTTAAAAGCTTTTATTCTTATTATGATATTGAGATACCCAGGATGCAAAGGGAAAGCAGTAGACCGCATACAAAGACCGAAAATAAAAGAATACCGACAAAAGAGGAACTGCAAGAAGTACTGAAGGTTTGCGAGCCACTTGAAAAGGCTCTGGTCCTTACAGGTGCGAGCTCTGGACTTTCCGCGAACAAGTTATACAATTTGACAATATCGGATTTTAAGAAAGGTTACGACTCCGAGAGCGGCATCACTACGCTTTGTTTGAGAAGGGAAAAAACAAGAGTCGATTTTGTGACTTTCCTCAGTCCTGAAGCTTCGAGAGCTGTACTTGATTATTTGAATTATAGAGAAAGAGAGCCAAAGACCAGAAGAGTGGCACAAAGAATGAAGTCTCTCATAAAGCAGAGAGTGACATCTGATAGTGGTTATCTTTTCATAAAACAAGCGATTGAACCAGAGTATGACAGTGACCAGGTCGAAGAACGCCGAAAACTTACAAGCAAATTAATCAACGAGGTATACAGGTCCATTGCAGAAAAAGCTGGAAAGAATGTAGGATTTGGGAAATGGAACTATATCCGATCTCACACGATGAGAAAATACTTTAATTCATCTCTTTTGAATGCTGGAGCAGATTCGTTTTTTACTGAATTCCTTATGGGGCACAAACTAAATGATACCTAGGAAGCATATTTCCAGGCAAGTCCTGAGAAGCTGAAAGAAATTTATCTTAAATTTGTCCCTTATCTCGCAATCCAAAAGGAGGCCGACGTCTCCGAGAGTCCTGAATACCTGCGGATCAAACAGGAAAATCAGATATTACAAGCTGAGACCGCGTGGCATATAGTGGAAAGATCGGAGCTCCAGGAGTTAAGTAAAGATGAAATCTATGAACCGTTGACTTAGATCCATAGTGACGAGGAACGTCTTTCCACGTACAACCTGTCATAACGACGTACAAAATACCGTTCATTAGCTTCCTCATATTTGCACGTGGCCTTCCTGTATATGGTTTCTGTGGAGGAGGATAAGGTTATATGGATTTCCATAGAACGTCATCGATTTCACGGAAGGACATAAAAGTAGATTTATAATTTCTACACAATATTACTTTTGGGATAGGCTCGTTTTCCAGTTTATGGAGCTTTAAGACAATGTAAAGAGTACTTTAAAAAATTTTTTAAGTTATTAAACCGTCAACGGGTTTTTGCGAGAACATAAAAAATTAATTCTTTCCATGTTCTCTTTTCTTTTTCGGCTTTGTAGGAAGGGGAAATGTCGTAGCAGTGGTATATATAAATCAATAACAAGATAGTTCGAAAATACATTTGCTGCGAATGAGACAAAGTGTTCAATGACCAGACAAACACTTTTATTTTTAACTTTCGTAAAGATGAATCCATCATCAAATTAGCCTTGTAAATTGCTATGAAACCCACTTTCCGCATATGTACACAAAATACCACCTATTTTCTCAGTAGTGTAGTAACTTAAAAGTTCATCTTGCTTTTAACGAATAACACTGGGCAAATCGGCAAATAAATTCTACATCTGTGTACATCTGCGGAATGTAGGTTTACGTTCTATTTTATAAATAAAAAGTATATAAATAATTCAAGAATTACACAGTTTAACTGAAAAATCAATTGTATTAAACGTTTAACTGTTTAAGGGTAAATGTTTAGTGCAATTTCAATAATTTGATCTAATATTTTATATATGTACACGTTTATATAAAAGAGCAAAAAATAAATTATAAAGACAACAGTTGGAACATCATCAAATTTTCATGGCTTATTGGAAGTAGGTATATTGCCATCAAAGAAGAGGAGTCTGAAAGGGAAAATGAAAACAAAAATAGAGCAATTTCCGGCAATAAATCCGAATCCTGTGATCAGTGTGGGAAATGATGGGACGATTCTTTATTTAAATATAGCCGGTGAGCCCTTATTACATGAGTGGGATGTGAAAGTGGGAGAAAAACTTCCTTCCCATATCGTAGATTTTGTTCAAAGGGTCATTTCCCTAAATAGCCCGGAAAAAATGGAAATTAATGTGGGAAAAAGAGTATACTTGCTTTCATTTCACCCCTTACCCGAAGAAGAATGCGTAAACATTTATGGATTCGATATAAGTGGTCAGAAAGAGTCTGAAGAAAAACTTAAAATGGAACTCGCCAAATGCAAGCAGGCAGATGAGAACTTGCTTAAGGCGTACGAGCAGATCCGGAAACAATCCGAGGATTTGCAGGTATTTAACGAAGAGTTGCAGGCTCAATCTGAGGAACTAAGGATAACAAATGAAGCGCTCCATGAGAGCGAAAAACGTTTCCGTACATTAGCTGAAAATTCCCCTGATGCAATTGCCCGCTTTGACAGACAAAATCGTCATACATATGTTAATCCAGCAGCTGCGAAGATTTACGGCTTTTCTCAGGAAGAAATTATTGGAAAAACTCTTGGTGAACTGAAAAGAGATCCTGAGCAGGTAAAGTTTTTGGAGACATACTATGAAATTGCTTTCGCCACAGGAAAACCAGAAAAAGTAGAATTTCAGTACATATCGCCTGCAGGAAATGAATACTGTTTTAGCGCAAGAATAGTACCGGAGTTTGTTGATGGTAAAGTGGCCTCTATTCTTACAATTTCCCATGATATTACTGATATTAAAAAAGCAGAAGCTAAATTGAAAAAAACACAAGACAATTTAGAAAACTTAGTTAAAGAACGTACAGCAGAGCTTGAAAAGGCTTATGATTCATTAAAAGAAAGTGAAAGAAGTCTTTCAGAAGCTCAAAAAATGGCTCATATTGGAAATTGGAAACGGTATTTTTCAACCAATGAATTAAGTTGGTCTGATGAAATGTATCGAATTTTTGGACTTAAGCCTCAAGAATTTAAAGTAACTTGGGACTTATTTTTAAATTATGTACATCCAGATGATCGAGATTATTTACATAATGCTGTTAAAAGAGCTAAGAATGGGAATCCCTTTGATGTTGATTTCAGGATAATCTTAGATCATGGTGAAGAGCGCATAGTCCATGCACACGGCGAAGTTATTTTTGACGAGAAAAAGATTCCTGTTAAGATTAAAGGGACAACTCAAGATATTACTGAAAGTAAAAGGGCAGAAGAAAGACTTCGTCAAAGTGAGGAAAAGTACCGCAATATCGTAGAGACAGCAAACGAAGGCATAATCATAACTAACAATAAAAACAGAATCACCTACGTTAACAATAAATTTGCAGATATGCTCAGATACACTATTAAAGAGGTTAATGGTAGCTCTATATGGAACTTTATCAGTGAAGAATATAAATCTGTTGTCGAAAGAAGTCTGAAACAAAGGAAGAAAGGTAAAAAAGGTAACTATGAGCTTAAATTAATAAGTAAAGATGGTTCACTAATTTGGACATTTCTTAATGCTAAACCTCTTTTTGATGAGGAAGGCAAGTATGTTGGCGCTATAAGTATGTTAACTGACATTACTGAAAGAAAAGAGGCAGAAGAAGCTATGGCAAAGATTGAGATTGCCCGCAAACAAGAAATTCATCACAGGATTAAGAATAACCTTCAGGTAATCTCTTCCCTGCTGGATCTTCAGGCTGAACAGTTCAGAAACCGAGAAGATATTAAGGATTCTGAAGTCCTCGCCGCTTTCAGGGAAAGCCAGGATAGAGTAATATCTATGGCTCTTATCCATGAAGAACTGTACAAAGGTGGAGGGTTTAAAACACTAAACTTTTCTCCGTACATTCAGGAACTCGCTGAGAATCTTTTCGAGACATACAGGGTCGGAAATAGAGATATCAGCTTAAACATGGATATGGAAGAGAATCTTTTCTTCGATATGGATACTGCTGTCCCATTAGGAATGATTGTTAATGAACTTGTTTCCAATTCCATTAAACATGCATTTCCGGGCAGAGATGAAGGAGAAATTCGAATAAAACTTTGCAGGGAAGAATCCAAAGAACTTGAAAGCGAAGACTGCAAGATTACCAGTTTTGCCCTGACTGTCTCAGATAATGGCGTAGGCATTCCTGAACTTGATATTGAAGACCTTGATAGTCTTGGCATGCAGCTTGTAACTACCCTTGTCGACCAATTAGATGGTGGACTTGAATTGAATAGGGGCAATGGTACTGAGTTCATTATTAGGTTTACAGTAACAGAAAAGTAAAAAATGTGGAAATTACGTAATTAAGGAAGCATGAGCAAAATTTTCTTCTGCTTTTTCCACATTTTATCTTTTCGTTTGGTCCTGACTTCATGTTTTGACTTTAGATTTCAATTCACGTTCTGTGGTCATGATAGCATATACCTTACCGGCTTTATTCACCAATGAGGAGGCGGTCAGGCATATATCCAGTATCCTGCCATCTTTGCTGAGCCTCTGGGTGAGGTATGGTTCCAGGACTTCAGCCTGGCTAAGCCTCTTCACTATATCCAACTCTTCTTTTCTCTGGTCCTCCGGGACTATGCTGCTTATGTTCATCATCAGGGCATCGGCTTCAGGCCAGCCGTATATCTTCTCTGCCTTTGGGTTCCAGGAGAGGATCTGACCCTCCAAATCCTGCAATATTATAGCATCATTAGCATCACGCGCCACCACTGCCAGGCGGCGCACGGCTTCGGATTCCTTCTGAATCTCCCTTGCCCGCTTCAGCTCGGTAATATCAGTAAAGGTAATCACTGCACCCTTGATAACATTTTCAAGGGTGCGATAGGGACGAATACGCAGCAGGTACCACACGCCATTCTTGCTCTGAACTTCAATTTCTTTGGGTATTAGAGTATCCAGCACTTCCTTAATGTCCTCTATCAGGTGTTCATAACCTAACAGATTTGAGACTATATCCCCAACTGGTCGTCCAACATCGATCGGAAGCAGATTGAGTATATTTGTAACGACAGGAGTGAAGCGCAGGATATGCAGTTGATAATCTACAAAGATGGTGCCTATATCCGTGCCGGCAAGCAGGTTGTTCATATCGCCAATAGCATTCGACAGATCAGCAACCTTATTTTGCAGTTCGGTATTGACCGTAATCAATTCCTCATTGACTGACTGCAGTTCCTCCTTTGAGGTCTCCAATTCCTCGTTAGTGGATTGCAATTCCTCGTTGATTGACTGTACTTCTTCGTTGTAGGATTTGAGTTCTTCATTTGAGGTCTCCAGTTCTTCATTGTAAACTTTGAGACGTTCTTCCTTTAACACCAGTGCCCGCTTAAGCTCTACTATACGTGTGTCAACTCCCTTTGAGCTCTCATCGGTGCCTTCACCTGTTTCTATTGTGGCGGTCTTCTCGATTTGGCTTACTCCCACTCAGGCGGTTCTTCAAAGGTAACCAGAAATAGGTTTGGCCCTTCGGCTGCGCTAAAACCCGTTTCCACAGGTAGTATCGCCAAATTGACTTTAGTGAAGTCACCGTTAGTTTTGACTCGCAGGCCGGGGTGAAATACTGGCTCTTTATTGACCGCGGCTATGTGCAAATCCGTGGTCAATTCCTGCTTCAATCCCTCGCGGGCCATTTTTAGAATATTCAAGCCCGCCACACCCTGAACTAATTCTAAGTACATGCTGGCACGGCCATGAATATAGAGGATGTCACCACGTTGATTAACAAGCACACTGATTGGGGCGTAATATTGCATAACAGTCTGTTCTGTTAGTTTTTGCAGTTGAGGCTTGATTTCGACAGGAGTCTTGTTGGCCGGTCTTTTAGCTATTCTGCTTTCCAATCGTGATGGGATAAATGTTCCTATGGGAAAGTGCTCACTTTTAATATCCTTTTTCTGATAAAGCTTCGACTTGCGATCCAGTGTATCAAAAAAATTCCCAAATCCCCCAGTGGTCTCGGAAGGGCCGAGGAAGAGAAATCTGCCAGGGTTCAACGCGTAGTGGAAGAGGGGGATGAGTTTCTTCTGCAGTTCATCGTCCATATAGATCAGCACGTTGCGACAACTGAGTAGATCAAGTTTCGAGAATGGCGGGTCTTTGATAACGTCCTGCTCGGAAAATAATATCATTTCACGGATACTTTTCTGGATACTGTAGTTGCCGTCTGGATCCTTGAGAAAGAAACGCTCCAGCCTTTCCGATGAGACATCGGCGGAGATGATGGGAGGATAGACGCCTTTGCGGGCCTTTTCAATTGCCAGGCTGTCAATATCGGTTGCGAAGATCTGTATCTTGAAAATTTGCTTCAACATTTCCATGTGCTCCTGGAGCAGAATGCCAATGGAATAAGCCTCTTCACCTGTGGAGCAGCCAGGCACCCAGACCCGTATTGCTGAATCTGGATCCTTGCCTATAAAATATCCGGAATGACTTTTTTCTGGAGTGCTTCGAATGCATCGGGATTGCGGAAAAAACTGGTGACACCTATTAACAGGTCATGAAAGAGTGCCTCTACCTCGACAGGATTTTGCTCTAAATAATGTACATACTTGTCCGTACTCTTGATATCCTTGCCGGCCATTCGCCGCGAGATGCGGCGGTTGATGGTGTTTTGTTTGTAATGGGAAAAGTCGTGACCTGTGTTGACCTTCAGCAGGTTGAATATTTTATTCAGCGTATCTTCATCCTTGGAAACCACTTGAGGTATTTTTTCAAAGGTTTGAGTAACATAGGCGATGAGCTGGGCCGGCATTTCTTCTGGAGTCAGGATATGGTCTACCAAACCTGTGGCAATGGCGCTACGCGGCATGCCGTCATACTCGCTGGATTCAGGACTCTGTGCTATCACCATTCCGCCGGCGTCTTTGATCGCCTGAACTCCTTGTGTACCGTCGCTGCCTGTACCCGAGAGTATGATGCCAATGGATAGTTCTTGGTTGCTCAGAGCCAGGGATCTGAAAAATAAATCAATCGGCCGGCGGTGGCCATGTGGTTCGGGTGGTTTTTGCAACTGGAGCGTACCATACTCAAAAACTAAGTTAGAGTTCGGCGGGATCACGTAGACGCAATTAGGCTGGACAACCATCCCATCCTTGACCTCATAAACCGGCATCTGTGTATAGCGCCTTATCAGTTCGTCGAGGATGCTCTTGTGGTTCGGGTCAAGGTGCTGCACCAGAACAAAGGCCATTCCTGGCTCTGTGTCTTTGGGAATAGCTGAAAAGAAGGCTTCGAACGCAGCCAGCCCACCAGCAGAAGCACCAATACCCACAACGAGAAAGTCTTTTTTTGGAGATTTAGTCGAGTTTGTATCCGAAGCAAGAGGTTCATTGATAGAGGTTTCTTCTGTAGTATGCAGCTGTTCCTCTTTTGGTACTTGTGTTTTCTTTTTGCCTGCTGTTTTATTTTCAATCATATGTTTTATTTTCGATCATATTATCTTAACCTTTCATTCCTGAACCTGAATTATTATAAGGTTGTGGTGCAAAAAATCTGGCTTTGTTACAAAATCAGTGTAAACCTTCACAATTAGGAAAGTTAATCATTCCTATCACCGGGTAAATGGTATAAAGGTAAAATTCTAGTGCATCGATTCCAAAGTATGTTCCTAAAACCTTGGTTCTTTATTTGTCTGTTGATTAAATAATTTCCCGCTAAACAATGGACTTATTTTGGAATCGATGCACTAGAATTTCGATGCTACATTTATTTATATCTTAGTTTTTGTAGGAATCGTGGGCATGTAAGAAATGCACTTTCTCCTTCAACATAACAGTACTTTGATATTTCTTCAACAGTTGGCACGTAATGATCATGCATGATCATGCATTTGTATTTAGTATCACTTTTTGGCTTGTGTGTGTATATTAAATAAATACATTTCGTGCGTAGTCACCCTTCACTTTCGTGAACATAGTTAGACATTTTATGTTATATAGGTGTCGTGCAAGCTTGCAATATATGCAAATGATCCCGTGGACGAAGCCAATGCAGCAGATGAAGCAAGAATTAATAATAAAAAAGCTGGGGATTAGTGACTTACTGAAAGAAGTTTTACCGTGATTTGAAGTCTCAGAATAGCTACATTTTATCTTAAAAAGTTGCTGTCATTTATTACAAGTCTGATAGATTCCAACTATAAATCGATACTATATTAAAATTCGGAGTTTGTATAACGAAAGCTAGAACTCAAAGAAAGTTGGACTTAAAGAAAGCTAGACCTGCTATAATTATAATCACCAATAATATAATCGCCAATAATATGGCTAGTGCTGCGATTCCAAAGTATGTTCATAAAACCTTGATTTTTGATTTGTATGTTGATTAACTAATTTCCCGCTAAACAAGGGACTTATTTTGGAATCGATGCACTAGTATCAAACTGCGGAAATATCATTTTTGCACCACAATCACGTATAGGCTTTCAGAAAAGCTTAAAAGATAGAACTTCTAGGTAGCAAACATGTCTAATTACTTACTTCTTATAACTATTTAATGGAATAAGAGACTAATATTAGTGGGGATAGGTATGAGTTTTACGCTTAATATCGAAACTAATTTCTCGCCTCAGGAAGTAACTGAGGCTATCCACTCGGCTC
>CAVZFI010000009.1:0-19314 GCA_963774465.1 uncultured Methanosarcinaceae archaeon
AAAATGATAATAAGTTTAAGCAGTAAACAAGTTTAGATATGAGATAGAAGAAGATAAAAGTACATTTCAATATGCGAGGGTTGCCCAGCCAGGTCAAAGGCGATAGATTCAGAGCCTGGTCTCGTAGGAGTTCGTGCGTTCGAATCGCACCTCTCGCACGAATTTTTATTTATTTTCTTGTGACTTTAAGCCAACTTGCGTTAGATTATCTTTTTCTGTCACTGTAAATCTCATAGTAAATTCAGTCCCATTATCCCTTTTCAGTTCTAGTTCCCCTTCTAACTGGTCGACAAGAGAAGTTACAAGCTGCATGCCAAGACTATCAAGATTTTCAATCTCAAGTTCAGGAATACCAACGCCGTTATCAGAAATTTTCAGGATAAAATTAGTACTCTCATACTCTTGTTCTTTTATATTCTATGGATTCTTCCCTGTGAAGTTCGATTCGAATTTTTCCGCTGTCTCTGCCTATAAATGCATGTTTGAGGGAGTTGGAAAAAAGTTCATTGACAATCATCCCTAATGGAACAGCAATATCCATATCAAAGAAAAGTTTCTCTTCCAGATCCATGCTTAAGGTGATCTTGGTTTCTCCGAGGCTGTATGTCTCGAAAAGATTCTCAGCGAGTTCCTGAATGTACGGAGAAAAGTTTAGTGTCTCAAACCCTCCACCTTTGTACAATTCTTCATGGATGAGAGCCATAGATATCACTCTATCCTGGCTTTCTCTGAAGGCTTCGAGAACTTCCGAATCCTTAATATTCTCTCGGTTTCTGAACTGTTCAGCCTGAAGATCAAGCAGGGAGGAAATTACCTGAAGATTATTCTTAATGCGATGATGGATTTCCTTTTTACGGGCAACCTCAATGTTCGCCAGCCTTTCTTCTGCTTTTTTGCGCTCAGTGATATCCTGAACTATTCCTCTCATTCGCATAGGTGTATTTTTCTCATTAAAAATAACTACGCCTTCAGAATAGATTATGCGTTCTTCTCCGTCAGGTAAGACTATTCTATAATCAATGTAATACGGCTTTCCGTTTAATGCTCCTTTAATAGCATTACTTACGTAATCGAAGTCATCTGGATGTATACAGTTTAAAAATGTGGTGTGGTTTAGTTCAAATTGGGGGTCAAGCCCAAAAATATGATATAGTTCCTCAGACCAGTATTCCTCACTAGTTGCAATGTTCCAATCCCAATTTCCAATGTGAGCTATTTTTTGAGAGTCTGCAAGACGTTCTTCACTTTCTTTTAATGAATTATAAGCTTCCTGAAGTTCAGATGTACGTTCTTTAACTTTTTCTTCTAAAGTATTGCGTGCTTTTTTAAGGGCTTCCTCAGCCTGCTTGAGCTCGGTGATATCATGGTAAGTGCAGATTACCCTGTATATTTGGCCATCATCTTTCAGGATCGGTTCGGCGTTTATCAGCATCCATGTGAGCTCATTTGCCCCGGGATTCCGCACAGCGACGAGCTGGTCTTTCACAGGCTTACCGGTCCTCATCGCTTTCCGAACGGGATGATCGTCAACATGCAACAATTCACCATCCTCTCCATAGACTTCCCACCGGCTCCAGTCCTGATTATTAACGTTTAGAATGTCGAACTCGTTATCAAGGCCGAACATCTGCATAAATGACGGGTTGACCACTGCGAACCTGCCAGTCTCATCGATGAGCGCAACTCCAGATTTCACGTTCTGGAATAGTCCTTGGAACTGGTCTTCACTATAATGAAGCGTTTCCATCGTCTTCCTAAGCTCTTCCTCCACACTCTTGCGCCTGGTGATGTCGCGAACGATACCTGCTCTAAAGCGAATCATGCTAGTTTTATCCTTAATGATCGAGAAATGATCAGCTAACCAGCGGTATTTTCTATCCTTACATTTAAAGCGGTACTCGTGGGTCCCAAAACCTTCATCTAATGACTGAGCAATTCCTGCAATGACAAGTGGGCGGTCATCAGAGTGGATGCGGTCAAGAAGATCATTGCTGCTCATCGCACCTATCTCCTTAGCAGAGAAGCCTGTAATCTGCTCTATCACTGGACTTATGTAATCAAAGCGGTTGTTCTGAAGGTCCAAGCGGTACGCCGAATCGAGCGAGTTTTCAAGAACTGAGCGAAAACGTTCCTCGCTCTCCTGCAGCGCGGAAACTAGAGAATCACGTTCAGCCAGTGATTTAGATAGCTTGATATTACTGTAGCTTAGCTGTGAGATCATATTAGCAAAGGTCATAAAGAAGGCCATGCTTGTATCCACGGCTTCCCTGCTAAGCCGGGGAACTTTTTCAAGCGCTGGCTATGTATTCCTCCTCATTGAAGCCGTATTTTCTAGCCTGGGATCGGAAAAGCTCATAGTCCAGAAGTTCGTCCTCAAAAAAGAACTGCCCTGCGAAGACATAGCCAACGTGCTGGTCGCCCACCATAATGGGGGTCACTATGTCCCACATGTTGTTCTCGCACTTGTACATCTTAAACTCTCCCGGGAGAACGCCCGAGGATAGCTTTATGTTACTTTCTACGCAGTGCTTGCAGGTCTCGGGATGAATCCTGTGGAATTTGGTACAGATATCCTGCCATCCGACACCTACCAGAACATTGCCCTTGAGATCGTTCAGGCCTATGGGGATGTGAACAAGCTTATAGAAATTATCCATGAGGGACTTGATCACCTGAGTATCAATGATATCAGCAAGTTCTAAGTTTGCCATCTCCCGAGCTTCACTTTCCGGGGGGTTTCCTTCAAGCTCTTTCTGGCCACTTATATCGAATCCATAAATGTTTACACATTCTTCTTTTGGTAAGGGGTGAAATACAACCAGGTATACTTTTTTTCCCACTTTAAATTCCATTTTTCTTGTATTGTTTTGGGAAATTGCCCGCTGAACAAAGATTCCGAGATACGGAGGCAATTTTGTTCCAATTCTCACGCCCCACTCATGCAATAAGGGCTCAGCAGCCTCATTTGAGTAAAGAATAACTCCATCTTTTGCTACATTAAGTACAGGATTAGAGTTTATTGCTTGAAATTGATCCATTTTATCCTTCATTATCCCCTTAAGTTTCCCTTTTTTAGGCGACAAATACCTAACCATCATAATCGTTAAGTAAATTAAGATTTTATTTTTTATACTGAGCTCATCCCAAAACTCAAAATTGAGTTTTCGAATTTTATATTTTTAATGACCAATAGAGTTTCCGGTTACGAAAATTGCCTAGAAATTCTTTTCATTGAGATATCAAATTGGTTTTGGGATGAGCTCACTCTTTAACTTTCTATCGTATAATAAGCATTATTTGCATTTGGTTCTATTTGATATTTAAAGTATATACTATAACGCAAGTTGCCTCGATTTGCATTATTATGCTTGAACTTCTTTCTTTTATATTGCTACAACAACTTATAACCTAAATATAATTTCGAATTTATATAATATACTATCGTCACTAGGTGGGGACAAAGTCTCTTAAAAACATTCCAATTATATTAGAAAATTTTATCAACATTAAAAACAAATTACAAATTTATGGAACTGCCTTTTACACCAGAACAATTCTTTGGAGTTTTCGAGCAGTATAATGAGAAAGTATGGCCAGCTCAAGTAGCTATATACATTGCCGCTGCTATTGCCTTTTATCTTATCTTTAAGCCCAGTAAATACTCGAATAAAATTATTTCTAGTATCTTGGCATTATTCTGGTTATGGATAGGCATTGTTTACCATTGGTCATTTTTTGCAGTCATTAACCCTGCTGCCCGCCTTTTTGGCGCTATTTTTGTGCTCCAGGGACTGATATTTATTTTTGAAGGAATTGTCAGAAACAACCTAGCTTTTTCATTCAGCAAAGACTGGCGTTCTGCTATTGGTATAGTGCTAATGCTCTTTGGCCCTATTGTTTACCCAATTCTTGGCCAGCTCTTAGGCCATACTTACCCTAGTACTCCGACTTTCGGTCTTCCTTGCCCGACGACTATCTTTACTATCGGTGCTCTTTTGCTTGCAAATAGACTGCCCAAGTATGTAGCGGTAGTACCTTTATTATGGTCAGCACTAGGCTTTTCGGCCGCAATATCCTTAGGTGTAGGGGAAGATGTATCTTTGCTCATAGCTGGTCTGATTGGATTGGGCGCTATCATGTTCAAACGGGCAAAGGTGAATCAGAAAAGAGACTCTAAAATTCCGGATTCTACTTGATAATTTACTTTACTTTTTTATTATAATTTTTTCATTTTCTTTTGCTATTTATACCAAGTCAAAGGCGCCAGGTTCAGAGCCTGGTCTCTTAGGAGTTCATGCGTTCGAATCGTACTCCTCGTACCAAACTTTTTTTATCTATTTTCTTGCTGTTTTAAATCGACTTAAGTCGACTTGAGCCAGATTATCTTTTCTATCACTGTAATTTGCAAAGATCCTTGATAATCTCAAGGAGCCACTGATTATTATTCTTATTGTTTCCGGGATTATCTCAGTTGTAATCGGGTATCACATTCAAGGCAGCTACACAGTAAGCTTTTCCATGGTGAGAATGTTCCCTGCTATTCGCTGTTTAGTGCCCATAAAGTACATAGAACTTAATGTTCGATGCCCGCTCCGGGCATCTTGTTTTCATTTAAAACACTTTTCAATTCTGTTTTTTTATTAATTGCAGCTTTTACATTTAAGCTGGCTTGTTATCTAAATCCGAATTTTCCCAGTGATTCCTTTCGTATTCTTATTTTTCCGCATTCCATGCCAGTTTAATGACTTTCTCTCCACTTTTTCGTAATAGGTGATCAGGTATAGACTTGCAGAATTGTCCTATTTTAATTGCAAAAAAGAGGGGTTTTTACAGAAAACCGCTTTTCACAAACCTGGTGTTATACCTAATTTCATATCTTATTTTTAACGTACCTCTATGTTTTTCTATGATCCAATAACTGATCCTATATACTATACTTAGACCAGCTTACCATATTTTATTTCTCACTTTAGCGTCCTATTTTCAGGATACCTTTATATATTACCTTTCTCTATATAGTTTCTTCAAGATTAATTAGAATCTCCCAGGAGGATTATTTATCACTAAGGATAAACGAAAAGTTCAGTTTACCGGAAATTCTACCTATATTGTGTCTCTCCCCATAAAATGGGTCCGGGATATAGGGCTCGAGGCTGGGGACACGCTTACTCTTACACCCATGCCTAACAAAACCCTGCTTGTTTCTTCAAGTGCGCTCTCAAAGGAACATTCTGCCGTTAAAGCAACGATCGACTATATTCACTCGGATAGTGCGGAAAATAATCTCAGGATTCTTATTTCTCATTATCTTGTGGGTTATGACGTTATCAGGCTGACTACCAAAAAAGGTTTCAGTGCTTATGACCGCAAGTTTATCAAGGATTCCGTGCGTCAGAAGCTGATAGGGCTTGAGCTTGTGGAAGAGTCCCGGAATGAACTGGTTTTCCAGTGCCTCCTGAATTACAACGACCTGCCCCTTGGCCGGGTAATCAAAAACATGTACGGGCTTGTACTTTCCATGCTTGAGGACTCCATGACTGCTCTCAGGGATCACAACGTGGAGATTGCCGACGATGTCATCCAGAGAGACGACGACGTGGATCGCTTTTATCTTCTTGCCGTCCGGCAGCTCAAGGCTTCGATTGAGGATATCGAACTTTCTGAAAAAATCGGGATTCGACATCCCAGGGAGTGCCTGGGGTACAGGCTTATTATAAAGAGCATTGAGCGTGTAGGAGACCATGCTGTCAAGGTAGCTAAAAATGTCCTGAAAATGGATGCGGGAATAGATGCTGATGACCCGATCTTTAAAATGGCTGAACTCTCCCGAAAGGTTTTCGAAAGCTCAATTGACTCAATGACAGAAGAAGACCTTCAGGCTATCAACAAAATTGTTGTAGAAGCCAAGAGAGTTTCCCAGTTCGGATTCTCCCTGGAGCCGCAGAGTTGTGAAAATTCAGGTAGTATTGGACTTAGCATGATCCTGGAGAGCCTGCGCCGGGTAGCCGAATATAGCGCCGATATCGCAGAAGTTTCAATCAATATGAATGTAAAGCATAGCTAAACCTCAAAGGTTTGGACTCTAATCTCAATTTTTACTTCTTTATTTATTTTTACTTCTTTATTTATTTTTACTTCTTTATTTATTTTTATTTCTTTATTTATTTTTATTTCTTTATTTATTTTTATTTCTTTATTTATTTTTATTTCTTTATTCATTCTTATTTTCTATTTTTTCTGCGATTTCCCAATTTTTCTCTATTTTTTCATACAAATGCCTTCCGGAACTGATATGTTCCAAGAAGCACCATAATTCCGGCTCCTAAAGCAAGGCCCATGAGCCCATGAACAGGTATTCCGCCTTCAAACAGGATTCTTGTACTGTCTATTGCATAGCTGACCGGGTTGAGCCTGGCCAGCGTCCTCAACCAGGCAGGCATGACCTCGTACGGCATAAGTGCACTGCTCGTGAAAAACAACGGCATGCTGATCATGCTGTTTACAGCCGAATAACTGTCATGGTCACTTAAGTACAGCCCTATCATAGTTGAGAGGGCAGAGAAAAATACCGAAAACAGGAACAGTGTAAGATATATCAGAACTATATTTATCGGGTTCAATATCCTCACTCCAAGGAGTGTAGCTATCAGGAGGATTACAGTTGCCTGCAGCAGGCCCCTTACACTGATAAAGAGGATTTTTCCGTACAGCATACTTTCTCTTGGAGAGGGCATGGCGAGGAACTTATTCAAAAAACCCAGTATTTTATCAAAAATCATAAGAGATCCACCCTGCAGGGAAGAAAAGAGCATCGTCATGACAAGGATGCCAGGGGTGATAAACTCAAGATAATTATCAGTAAACTTTGTGGGCAAGGCCAGCCCGACAAATACCAGCCAGGCTGCAGGCATTACAAGTGAGGAAATAACGGTTATCCTTCCTCTTAGCCATTTTACGAGGTCCCTTTCAAAATAGTAGAATACTGCTCTCATTATCTTCGCCTCAGAAGGTTTCTAAACTGGGTTGAATTAAACCCTGCCTGCTCTTCGGGGGTTTTAACGTTCTCAAGGAAAACATCATTAAGGGAGGCATCTTCTCCGATGGAGCTTATCAGGTTTTCAGGAGAGCCAACAACTGCGATTCTACCTTTATCAATAATAGCAACCCTATTGCAATATTTTTCTGCCTCTTCAAGGTAATGTGTAGTCATGAAGATGGTCATTCCTTCGGCCTTAAGCATCCTGATATGCTCCCATATCTTCTTTCTGCCACTCACATCCAGTCCAAGGGTAGGTTCATCAAGAAACAGAACCTCAGGCTCATGCACAAGTGCCTGAGCAAGTTCAAGGCGCCGCCTCATTCCTCCTGAGTATGTTGCAACAAGATCTCTGGCACGGTCTGAAAGCCCCATCATTTCAAGCACTTCCTCTACCTTTGAATTTCTGTTCGGAATCCCATAGAGTTTTGCATAGAGCAGTACATTCTCCCTGCCTGTGAGTTTTCTGTCCACTGCCATATCCTGGGGAACATAGCTTATCTTTGACCTTACCTTTTTTGAATCTCTCATAATATCATACCCACAGACTTTTGCAGTGCCGCTGCTGGGTTTTAACAGGGTTGTAAGCATCATAACCGTTGTACTTTTGCCTGCCCCGTTGGGGCCCAGAAGGCCAAAGATCTCGTTTCCAACATCAAGGTCAAGATTATCAACAGCAATCAGGTTCCCAAAGGATCTGGATAATTTTTTGATTTCTATCACAGGTATCCCCTTGCAATCGCATAAACAGGCCTTAAACCTGAAGTATAATAAATTCCACTAGTGTACATATTGTAAAGAAACTTTATGATAACAATACTTATGGCTTCAAAGAAAGGATATGAAACCATACAGGCCGAAGTCCGACGCGATCCTGACACCTGCCCTTTTATGGTTCTTATCTCTGACGGCAGGGCCAATGTCAGTATGAATGGGGAGTCTCCTATCCAGGAAACGAAAACAATAGCTTCCATGATCAGGGGAGATGGCATACAATCCGCAGTTATTGACACGGAAAGCAGTATGATAAAATTCGGGCTTGCCCAGGAAATTTTCAGTGCTCTTGGAGCCAGGTATCTGGCACTTAAAGATTTAAAAGCAGATTCGATAGTTGAAGCTGTTCGATCTTCAGCCTCCTTTGATCTTCAGTTTCCCTCAGGCAGTTTTTCAATTTGAGCCCTTTAAATAGCTTATTTTTAGATTCGGCAAGCTTTTCAAAAAAATAGATCTTATTTTTCAAAAATACAACAAAAGCTATATGTCTATCTAAAGCCGTAAACCATGCCTATGGATTTCCAGATCTTGGACGCAGATTATGAAGTCGTTAACGACAGCAGCCCTGTTATCCGCCTCTTTGGCAGGGGAGCGGACGGGAAAAGTGTTTGCTGCTTTGTCCCGGATTTTGAGCCTTATTTTTATCTAAAGGCCTCTGGAGACCTTCACGCCGTAGCCAGGCTTATCAAAGATACTTTCGCGCAAGTTAAAAAAGTCGAAATTGTTGAGAAATTCGAGCCGATTGGGTATCAGAAAACAAAAAAAGAAATGCTCAGGGTTACTACCCACCTGCCTAGAGATGTGCCCGAGATCAGGGACGATATTCTGAAGCTCCAGGAAGTGATGAGGGCTGAAGGCAAGTGGGAAGTCTATGAGACTGACATTCTCTTTAGAAACCGTTTTTTAATTGATAGAAATCTCGGAGGTATGGTCTGGGTATCTGCAGAAGGAAACTCAGTTGACCCTGCAAGATATATCCGGGCGAGTAATTCAGGAGGTTCTCGCTGTGAGAACTTTGCATGTGACTCTTCAATCCTTGCATCCGGGTTTAAAAAAGTCGAAAATCTTACTATTGCCCCCCTGAAGTATCTCGCTTTTGACATAGAGTGCCTGCCATTTGAAGGAGGAATGCCCTCTCCGGACGTTTCACCTATAATCATGATCAGCTTTTCCTTCGAGCCAGAGTACAGAGGGTATAAAACCCTTGTACTTCTGGCAAAACCTTCGGAAGGTCTAAATTCCGATGTTCTTCCCTGCAAGAACGAGACCGAAATGCTAAATCGTTTTTTCGAGATCTTCTGCGAGTACGACCCTGACATCGTAGTGGGATATAATCACCAGGATTTCGACATTCCCTACATAACGGACAGAGTTAAAACTCTGGTCGCGAAAGGGGAAGTAATAAACCCTGTTGTCGGCCGGGATGGAAGCAAGATAGGTTACAGGCGATTCGGGCTTATTACCCGCACCGAAGTGAAAGGCCGTGTGGTTGTGGATGCTCTTCCTCTAGTAAGAAGAGCTTTCAGTCTGAAGCAGTACACCCTGCGCGTGGTTTCAAAGGAACTTTTGAACCGTGAAAAGCTGGATGTGCCCCCTCTTGAAATGGAAGAGTACTGGCTTGATACAGGGGACAAATTCAAAAAATTCGTCGATTACTCACGCAGGGACGCAGAGCTTGCCCTCGAACTTATCCTTAATTTGAGACTCCTGGACAAATATATCGCCCTTGCCCAGGTAAGCGGAAGCCTGCTTCAGGAAATCGTTGACGGGGGCCAGACTTCGATGGTTGAAACTCTTCTTCTCAGAGAGTTCGGACTCCGGGACAGAGTTCTCCTTCCAAAACCTGATGACGGAGTTTCGGCCGAGAGACATGAAATGAGTTCCGATCTCAAAGGTGGAGAAGTTCTGGAACCTCAGAAGGGTCTTCTGAAAAATGTGCTTATTCTTGACTACAAGTCCCTTTACCCAACTATAATGATGGCACATAACCTGTGCTATACTACAGTAGTTACAGGTGATAGGCCCGACGGGGTAACTATCAAACCTCCTTCCGGAGGAGAGTTCGTGTCTCCGGAGGTTAGCAAAGGAATCGTGCCTTCTATTCTGGAAGATTTGCTAAATCAGAGGACGCAGACAAAGAAAAGGATGAGACGGACTTCTGATGGAAATGAGTATAGAGTACTTGATGCTACTCAACTCGCCCTGAAAATCCTTTTAAACAGCTTTTACGGTTATTCCGGATATGCCCGGGCAAGGCTCTATAGCCTGAAGCTTGCAAATGCCGTAACCAGTTTCGGAAGAAGCAATATCCTGAATACCCGTGAAATTATCAACAGCACTATAGGAAAAATCGTTCTCAGGGGTGAAGCGGCTCTACTCCTTGATGAAGCCGGAGAACCCTCTCCCTCGGATAAGGTGGTTGAGCTGTCGGTTGCCTACGGAGATACGGACAGTGTCTTTGTCCACTGTAAAGCCAGAGGAGACCTATCTCTTGAGGATGTTAGTCTTGTAGGAAACAGGCTTTCAGATATTGTTTCTGCTTCCCTGCCAGACCCTATGGAGCTTGAATTCGAATCCGTTGCAAAACGTGCTCTCCTTATCGCAAAGAAGCGCTATGCTCTCTGGCTTTTTGAACCCAAGAATTCAGGCTGGGAAGACAAGATCAAGGTCAAAGGCATGGAAACTGTCCGCAGGGATTGGTGTGAACTGACCTCAATAACCCTCAACAGGGTCCTTGAACTTGTGCTTATAAAAGGTGATGTCGACCAGGCTGTAGAACATGTCCGTCAGGTAGTTAGCGAGGTCCGGAACCTTGACCCGGCAAAAGACTCCCAGATGATTGAAAGCCTCATCCTCACGCGTACCCTTACACGGAGAACGGACAGCTACAAAAATAAACAGCCTCATCTGACAGTTGCTGAAAAGATAAAAGAACGTACCGGTGCAGCACCTTCGATAGGAACAAGAATACCTTTTGTCATTACTGCAGGAAAAGGGCTTTTTGTAGACCGGGCCGAAGATCCTGACTACGTCAGGGAGCACAATGTCCCAATTGATGTTGACTATTACATTAAGAAGCAGATCCTGCCTCCAGTGGAACGTATTCTGGAAGTTTTCGGGGTTAAGATTTCTTCACTTGACTTTGATTCTAAGCAGAAGGGGCTATTTGATTTCGAAGCTAAGAAGCCGGAGATAAAGAAACAGGAGAATTCCCTTTCTAAAAGGAAAGAGGAAGTAAAGGCTCATGAAGAGAGTCCATTTCAGGAGAACGGGCGTGCAGAGCAGAGTTCCCTGTTCGATTTCTGAGCCTGCTTTTCTCGGTTCTGAATTTCTCCAATCTTTTTAGTCTTCAGGATTCTTTTACATATTCAGACATCTGCCCTTAACCCTTTTTTTCTTCTGTCTCTGGGCTTCAATCTATTTCTTTTGCCTGAGATTAAACTTTTATATTTACTTTTCTTAATGCTATTTTTTTCTGTTATCTATATTTTATATAGGTCATATATATTACACTATTTTATTCCATATTTCTGACTCATATATACTTCTCTATATTATATGAGGCGAATCTTTATATATTTCCCTCTTTTATTGTGCATTGTACTGGTAACAAGCTAGATAGGTTTAGATTATTGGCTCATTATTTTTCAGTGGAGTATCCCCAAGATGGCAAATAAATTAAAAAGCTACATAATCCTCACAATATTCGTGGTTGGACTTGTTTTTCTGGGAACCGGATGTACTGGAGACGAAAACGGTAAAGACTCTTTCCCTGCGAAGGAAACATCTTCAGAGGGAGCCGGATCACAGGGTATTTTTCTGAAGGGTTCCGATACGGTTTTGCCCCTTGCACAGGCTGAAGCTGAAGAATTTATAAATGAAAATCCTGGGAAAAGTGTAACCGTTACCGGGGGCGGGTCTGGCGTTGGGATCACGGCGCTCATTGACGGTGAAGTGAATATTGCTACCGCATCCAGGGAGATGAAACCTGATGAAATAGAAGCTGCAAAAATAAACGGGATCAATCCTGTAGAACATGCTATTGCTTATGATGGAATTTCAGTGATTGTAAATCCCAGGAATCCTGTCTCCGAGCTTACCTTTGGTCAGTTGCGCGGCATCTATAATGGAAGCATCAGCAACTGGAAGGAGGTTGGCGGCGAGGACAGGCCGATTGTGGCAATTTCCAGAGATAGCAGTTCAGGAACTTACGAATACTTTAAAGAAGAGGTTCTGCTTGGGGACGAATACCGTCCTGATGCCCTTACACAGCCAGCTACAGGGGGAATTATGGGTGAAGTTAGTCAGAATCCCAATGCAGTCGGATACATCGGTGTTGCATATCTCGATGAAAGCGTAAAAGCCTTAAACCTGGACGGAGGGAACGGCTCTGCATCTCCAAGCCCTGAAAACATTACCAGCGGAAAATACCCGCTTTCAAGGCCTCTATATTTCTACACAAACGGAGAACCTTCAGGTCTCACAAGGGAATTCATCGACTTTGTAATGAGCGAGAAGGGTCAGAGCATGGTACGTGAAATCGGGTACTTCCCGATAAATCAGTAAAATCCGAAAAAGATATTTCAGGGGAAAATATGTTTAACAGGAATTATAAGGAAAAAGCGATCGAATATATGCTTTTCTTTATAAGTACCCTTACGGTCGTAATCCTTTTTCTCATATGTCTCTTTTTATTCAGGGACAGTTTACTTCTTTTTAAAGATACGTCCCTTCTGGACTTTCTCACGGGAAAATTCTGGTACCCGACGTCAGTAAACAGGCAGTTCGGGCTATTGCCTCTATTTTTCGGCTCCCTTATTGTTACTGCCGGAGCAATCCTTTTTGCGGTGCCTTTAGGAATCGCTTCTGCAATATATATCTCTGAAATCGCACACCCGAAGGTTGCGGATTTTCTGAAGCCCTTTATTGAGGTCCTGGCAGGCATTCCTTCTGTTGTTTATGGGTTCTTCGGGCTTGTTGTGCTGGTTCCTCTTATACGGGAAACCCTCAATCTGCCTACGGGACAGACTGCCCTTACAGGCTCTATTATGCTGGGAATTATGGCACTCCCCACAATCATCACCATCTCAGAAGACGCAATAAGCTCGGTTCCCAGCACTCTCAAGCAGGGTTCGCTCGCTCTTGGGGCTACAAGATGGCAGACGATATACAAGGTCATAATTCCTGCGGCTCTTTCCGGAATCTCAGCAGCGGTAATGCTTGGTGTGGGAAGGGCTATAGGAGAAACCATGACTCTTATGATGGTAACCGGAAATGCTGCAGTAATCCCCTCTTTCCCAGGGGGATTTCTGGATCCTGTGAGGACGATGACCGCCACAATAGCGCTTGAAATGGGGGAGGTTCCCCAGGGCAGTGATCACTTCCATGCCCTCTTCGCTGTCGGGTCTGTGCTTTTTATCATAACTTTCCTGATTAACCTGATTGCGGATTCGATCAAAAAACGATACAGGTTCAAGGTGGACTGAGCATGGGATTGAATGCAAGAACAAGTGAAAGAATCGCCTTTGCACTGCTCAGCCTTTCAGTAATGACAGTAGCTGGGTTTGTGGTAATTATCCTGGCCTATATTATTTACAATGGGTACAGTGCAATTAGCGTTGAGTTCCTTACTGAAATGCCCAGCCGGATGATGACTCAGGGCGGGATTTTTCCAGCTATTGTGGGCACTGTAATCCTTATCATAGGTTCAATGGCTGTGGCTCTTCCCATGGGGATTATGGCTGCTATATACCTGAACGAGTATGCAGGAGAAACCCGCACCACCTGGATAATCGAAATGGCAATCAACAACCTTGCAGGGACCCCTTCCGTAGTCTTCGGGCTTTTCGGGCTTGCGTTATTTGTTAAATACTTTGGTTTTGGCCCTTCTATACTTTCGGCCTCCCTTACACTTGCTCTCCTTATTCTCCCGGTGATTATCCGTTCTACTGAAGAAGCCTTGATAACGGTTCCTAAAGAATACCGGGAATCATCTCTTGCACTTGGAGTCAGTAAATGGCAGACAATCAGGCATGTGGTACTGCCGGCTGCTATTCCCGGAATCACTACAGGTTCAGTCCTGAGCATAGGGAGGGTTGCAGGGGAAACGGCTCCGATTCTTCTTACAGGCGCCGCTTACTTCCTGCCGAGACTGCCTGATTCGATCTATTCCCAATTCATGGCTCTTCCCTACCATCTCTTCGTGCTGGCTACTGCCGGAACAAATATTGCAAAAACGCGGCCTATTCAATACGGGACTGCTCTTGTCCTGTTAATTATTGTGCTGGGCTTGAACATCATAGCGGTTCTGATTCGCAGGCATTACAGGCAAAAATTGCAAATCTGATCGGAGTTTTATTATTAAAGTATCAGCGTTTATATGATAATCGAGGTCCATAAATGACTGAAGCTGTTCAAAACGTAGCTCAACCCCAGATAGAAGTAGAAAATCTTAATCTGTGGTACGGGGAAAAGCAGGCGCTTAAGAATATCGACATGCAGATCCCCAAAAACAGCGTAACCGCTCTTATAGGCCCTTCAGGCTGCGGCAAATCCACTTTCATCCGCTGCTTAAACAGAATGAATGATCTTATTAAGAACTGCAGGGTCGAAGGTAAAGTTTCGATAGAAGGCAAGGATATCTACGGGCCAGAGGTGGATGTTGTTGATCTTCGAAAAAACGTGGGCATGGTTTTCCAGAAACCCAATCCTTTTCCTATGTCGATTTATGACAATGTCGCATACGGACCGCGTATACATGGTGTAAATAAGAAAGATCTTGACGGTATTGTTGAACGGGCCCTTCGTTCGGCTGCGATCTGGGAAGAGACTTCAGACAGGCTTAAGTCTCCTGCTTTCTCCCTGAGTGGCGGACAACAGCAAAGACTTTGCATTGCCAGAACCCTGGCAGTAAAGCCCAGAACAATTCTTTTCGATGAGCCCACCAGCGCTCTTGACCCGATTTCCACTTCAAGGATTGAGGATCTGATCATGAACCTTAAAAAAGATTATACCATAGTAATCGTAACTCATAATATGCAACAGGCAGCTAGGATATCAGATTATACCGGATTTTTCCTTATGGGGAAATTGATTGAGTTCGGTCAGACAAGGCAGATTTTTCAAAATCCACGGGAACAGAGTACTGAGGATTATATTACAGGCAGGTTTGGGTGATTAATATGGCTCGAGAACAATATGTAAAGCAGCTGGATCTGCTCAAGGAATCCGTATTCTCCCTTGGAGAAACCGTTGAGCTGGCTTTCAAGGATTCGATGGTTGCAGTTATAGATCTTGATGTCAAGCTTGCTGCAAAAATGCTTGCCCTTGAGCCAGAAGTGGATAAACTTGAAGAAGAAATTGAAGCTTCTGTTTTTGATCTTCTTGCGCTTCAACAACCTATGGCTAGCGATCTCCGGCTTGTCGTGTCTGCTCTCAAGATCACAGCAGACCTCAGAAGGATTTTGGGTCTATCAATGAATATTGCAAAAATCCCCGGAAAAATTGAAGGCAAGCATATAAAACCTCTTGTAGACACGGAAAAAATGGCAGGTATTGCAGCATACATGCTTGAGAATTCTCTCAAAGCTTTCAAGACTCAGGACGCAGAACTCGCAAGAGCGGCAGCAGCCCGGGACGAAGAGGTCGACAAGCTCTTTTACGCAGTCTGGGTTGAGTTAATAGAAATGATGGCAAAAGATACCAGTATTATTTCCAAAGCCACATATTTGCTTTTCCTGATTCGCTATATTGAAAGAATTGCAGATCACTGCTGTAATATATGTGAAAGCGTTGTCTATCTTACAACGGCTGAACGTCTCAGACTGAATTGAACAGATTTTTTAACCATTCAACCTTTTCTTTTTTGATTTCTTTTTTGATTTCTTTCTACTTTCGATGTCTCTAATAGCTTCTTCCGAATATTTTCCTTTTGTTTTTCATGATCTCTTTTTCTTAATTCTTCTTGATGTACATGTTTTAAGTACATTTATAAGCATATAGACGCCCATGCCTGATATTCTTATCAAAAATACACGGGTCTATTACAATAATTCTCTTCAGCCTGCCGAGATCATTATTGAGGGCGGCAAAGTTACTAAAATCGGAAAAGATCTCAGGGTATCGAGCTCGGATATGATCATAGACGCAGGCGGTGCTCTTACTCTGCCTGCCGGCATTGATGTGCATGTCCATTTCAGGGAACCCGGTATGACTGCGAAGGAAAACTGGTACACGGGCTCGTGTGCGGCAGCTGCGGGAGGAATTACAACTGTTATCGACCAGCCCAATACGGTTCCTCCTACAACTGATCGGCGGCCTTTCGAACAAAAACTTAAACTTGCCCGGGGAAAGTCTATTGTCGATTTTGGGATCAATGGCGGGGTAACAGGCAATATCGAGAAATTAGAAGAACTCTGGAAACTGGGGGTCACTGCTTTTGGGGAAATCTTCATGGCTGAGTCTACAGGCGGGCTAAATATCAATGAAGAAACCTTTGAAGAAGCCATGGCTGAGATCAAACGCCTCGGCGCTCTTGCGACCATTCATGCCGAAGACGAAAAAATGCGCCTTGAGCTGGAAAAGCTGTTAAAAGGGGATGTTTCCTACGAGTACCATTCAAGAGTTCGACCCAATTCATGCGAAGCGGCTGCTGTTCAAAAAGCCCTGGAGCTTATTTCCAAACTGAAAGTAAGAGCGCATTTCTGCCACATCAGCACTCTTGAAGCTACAGGCATGATAAGGAAAGAGAAATATCTTACAAGAAGGGAGAATAGAGAACCTCTTTTTACCTGTGAGGTTACCCCTCATCACCTTTTTTTGTTTATAAGGGACTGGGAAAGACTCAGGTCTTTTGGGAAAATGAATCCGCCTCTCCGGGGAAGCCACAGTATCAAAGCGCTTGTAAACGGGATTAATGACGGAACTATTGATATGGTAGCTTCGGATCACGCTCCTCATCTTGAATCCGAAAAGGATGTTGATATCAGGTCTGCTCCGTCGGGAGTGCCCGGGGTTGAAACCCTCATGCCTCTAATGCTTGCTGCAGTTCGAAAAAATATCCTGCCGCTTTCACGGATGATCATGCTTACAAGCTGGAATCCGGCAAAAGCTTTCGGGCTGGATCGCCAATCCAAAGGCAGGCTTGGGGTGGGCTTTGATGCCGACCTGATTATTGTAAATCCCCGCGAGCTTCGGCCTATAAGGGCTGAATTATTGCACAGCAAAGCGGGCTGGACTCCCTTTGAGGGAATGGATGGCGTTTTCCCCCAATATACTCTCTCCAGGGGCGAAGTAATCTGGATTGACGAATCAATTAATGCAAAGCCTGGAAGGGGCAATTTCCTGGAAGGAAGTGGAAAAAGATCGGAGGATGATGAAGAAAATTCTGAAGAGGCTGAGTGAAAACAGGGCTGAAGAAAATGTTCCCAAGAAGGCTAAGCAAAAAATGAAAATTATTAACAAAAAGAGTTTGAAGTGCTTATTTAGCTCAATATAAATTTATATGCTGAATAAGGCCAGTTTCCAGGCGAGTTAAATAATGTTCATAATTTCCCTGAAACTGGCGCTTCTTCATTTTAATAAAAATCAATCGAGTCTAGCTGGGACTGCAAAAGTTCCTGATGCTTTTTTTCCAGAAACTTGTAGACTGCACCATGGGTAGCCCCATCGAGTAGCATCTTTATGGCTGTCCGTACTACAGTGTTCTGTTCAGGGTACCCAAGTATGGATACGGTTTTTCCGTATACTGAAATCTTGACGTTTATCAGGGTTTCTGCAAGCTCTCTGGTTCTTCCATTTCTTCCTATTATCCGGCCCTTTATTCTCTGGAGCTCTTTTGGAGTAGTAGCAACATCCGAGAGGTCAATTACCTCAAGCATAAGCATATCGTCTTCCAGAAGTTCAAGGGCTTTTTCGGGACTGAAGCCTCTTCCTATCGCTTTGATGGTTTCAAGAACCCTAAATTCTTTTAATGGATCTCCTTCACAGGTGACATCTATTTTTCCGCTTTCGCTGTCAATGTCTAGCTGACATGCGGTTTTGTCCTCGATAAACTTCTTTGTTTCTCCTTTCGGACCTATAATTACTCCGACTCTTTCTTTGGGGATTTTAACATACTGAGTCATTTTTATTCCGCCTGTATCTTTGTAAGCAGTTCTTCAGGTTTGTCCCTGATACCATAGCGGCTGAAGAACCTGAGTATATTTTGCACGTCCCTGTAGAGAAATTCTCGGGCGTTAGGATGTTCAAGGGTCACGGATTGCCCCATATCAATGAATATGGGAGTCACGTCATTTGGGTCAATCAGGATGTTATATTCACTTAGATCTGCATGTACTAGGTTCGCTTCTTTATAAAGGAGGCGCATGTATTCGACGATTGTGTCATAAACACGTTTTATCTCATCCCCTTCAAGAGGTGTATTCTTTAGGAGCGGGTATGATACCCCTTTTTCTCCCATAAATTCCATGATTAGAATATTTTTCTCAGCGAATATTGGCTCCGGGGCCCGGACTCCTGCACTTTTTGCACGTTTCAGGTTCTGGAACTCCTTGCGTGTCCATGCAAAAATTATGTCTCGCTTGTTATTTCGAATGTTTGTGAAGCGAGGGTCCTTCATGATGTAGACATCCATAGCCTTGAAAGTGCTGCTAGCAAGTCGATATATTTTTACTGCCAGCTCCTTCTCCTGGCCTTCTGCATAGAATACATTAGCTTCTTTTCCAGTACTGATGGATCCCCCCAGTGCCTTTATTATGCCCTTGTTGGAGATGGTGTAAAGGAGTTTAAGGGTGGGGACATCGAATACGTTTTCTTCTACCTTCAGCCGCGCGGAGTCCTTCTCCCTGGCACGCGACTTATCTTTAGCGCTGTCAATGCGCCTTATTTTTTCGTCCTGGTCCATTCCCATATTATCCTTTCAGGTACCCTTTTCTTTCAAGCCAGTCTACCTGTGGCCTCGTGTACTTCCAGATCACATCTGCTTTTTCGTTCTGGAATTCCCATGGCACGACAATAACTACGTCTCCTTCTCGAATCCAGGTTTTTTTCTTCATTGAACCCGGGATTCTTCCCATACGAACGACCCCATCCATGCAACGGAGCCTCAGGCGGTTTGCGCCAAGGAGACTCTCAACAGTTGCCAGGATCTCGTTATCGTTCCTGCGTGGTGTGCGTACTCTTGTAACCGTCTCTTCCGTTTCAGGCTTGGCTCTGGATGTAGGTTTCTTTAAGTCTGCCAGTGTGATACCTCATTATCAGTAGTTTGTAATTGCTATTATATTTTTTATACCCTTGAATCCCTTATATATCGTTTTTACGAGTTTTAAGGTTATTCATTCGGCAGTTTTCAACTTTCTATTATTATTTTAATGCTACTCTTTTCTTTTACTCGTTGCTTATTATTATTTTTTTCTAAGTAATGAGGTGGGCGACAGGTATATATACTGGATATGTCTTTGTATGTCTCACGCGTAAAACAAGCGCGGGCCGCTCTTGAATATCTG
>CAVZFI010000010.1:0-74614 GCA_963774465.1 uncultured Methanosarcinaceae archaeon
CACTCGGAAATCTTATATATTGACAATAATCTTAGACATGGAGCCCTGTAAAATTGCCTGAGGAAAAAAGAAATGTCAGGGGAAAAAAGGAAAAAAGATAAAAAAATGTAACTATTCAGGTAGCCTTTTTAAGGCTCCACAATTTTTCCTCGGAACGAGGAAAAATTGGATATAAAATCAAATTGCGTGCGGCCACCCCACCCTAAACAGGCTGTCCGACAATTACAGATAGTAATAAAAAGACAACAAAAAGAAGGCATTTAAGACCTTTAAATCGAAAAAGGAGGAAATCGATTATTACTGGTAGTAATTGTCGGACAGCCTGTAAAGGTCAGGGTATTCGTGACCCTCTGCGCTCCCATAGTAATAAATTATAATTTCAATATAATCTTAATTTCGGGATAGGCTCATAATGTATACTAATGTGGCGCATACTGGTGTTATGACGATCAACAAATCTACCTTATCATCTTTGTCCATTTTGTATCTGCTCCCGTCTATCTTCTTTACCTATGTGTCTTCTCTTAGCTTGAATTACCAAAACTTCCATCTTGGTTTTTTCCTTTCTCCTAGCGCTTCGATGGCCTTCTGATTAATGAGCGTTTGAACCTGCAGAAAATAATTATTATACATTTGCTTAAGGTCCTTTTTATCCTGACCGGCCTTCTCTATTACATGCTAAACTATTTAATTACTTATTGGTGATAATTATTATGTTTTTGTCGTTAATCTGCTGGATAACTCTTTTTATATGTCTGGGTATCTTGTCGTGCTGTGATTGGAATAGAGCGCTAAAGTTGCTTTTCATAAAAGAGAAATAAACCATTACCAAAACTTCCATCTTAGTTTTTTCTTTTCTCCATGTGCTTCAATTGCTTTCGAATTAAAAAACGTGATGAGTAGTCATGGATACACACCCTCTGGCGTTATGGTTATGTATCCATGTTTCATGGAGTTTATTGGTTTTGGTTGAATGTACTGTATATGCAAACCCAGTATTATAATATGGGACAGAAATATATAAACTTAACTTATCAAGTAACAGCATCGTTAGACGTTATTGTAATCACATGACACGATTGTGTCTGCACGATTTTTGGCATATTAAATTTGTAAAATGGATTCCTATTTTGTGTTAAAAAATCTTCTAGAAAATAATATATTATAAAGTATATATATTTACTATAAAAATGTTCGGAGTTTAAAAAACATGAACTGTTTAAGCAATTCAGCTAAAGATATCTTGATAAAACAGCAGGCTGCAGAAATCGCAGCGTTGAAATTGCAGCTTTCTAAATACAAAATTCTTTCCATTAATCAGGGGGATGAGATTGCAGCAACGCAGGCGCGTTTAAGTGGGACACGCAGCCGGGTTCATTATACCGATGATTGATTTATTCGTTACAATTCAGGCATCACTCCTCTTAAGAATTCTGAAATTGAAAATGCTAGTTATATTAATGACGATCTTACTAATTATTTTAAAATTAGTCTTAAAAAAGATAAAGGAATTTATATGTATGTATTAACTCTATTTTTTACGGAAAGAGACCTAGCTAAAGTTGGGAAGAAGAATACATTGGACAAAGTAATGTCTAAAATTCGTCATTTATTAGTAATGTATAATATTTCTATTAAAAAATATTCAAGTCTGTCTGGAAGGTCAGATTACCTCACACAATTTTATGAAATAATGGCTAATAATACCCCCTATGTGGAAGATTTCTACGCTAGATTCAAAAATAAAATTTATATTTTAGTTGCCTTGAAGAAGAAGTTGTTCGAAAAAGAATCTGACTTATGTATGAACAGATTAGTTTTTGAATGCACTTTTTGGATGTTAACAATTTTAGAACAGGAAATTAAGACAGTCAGTCCTTGTGATGATGACTCTTTTCTTTCAAATTATGCTGAATATCTTATTGAAAATCAGGATAAATTTTCCCTTATAGAGTCCCTTTTTATAAAAAGATAAATGAAAGATATAATATTGTTGCAAAGTATTTCGAAACGAAATTAAACATAAAATGTAATGTATATTTAGATGATTATTCTATTTTTAAAGAAACAACCGCTGAAAATGAAGTAGATAATGATCCTATAGAAGATATTAAAAAACTTGAACATCTCAGATTAAATAAACCTGAACCTACTTCTTTAACAATCGAGGATATATGCAGGCAAATGAATCGAGATAAATTCTTAATAAGACCTCCCTATCAAAGAGAGGAAGTCATTAATAAAGTAAAATCATCCGCAATAATTGAGAGTATTATATTAGGTGTAAAATTACCGCCCATTTTTATATATAAAACCATTAATGGAATTAATGAAGTAGTCGATGGACAACAAAGAATCCTATCAATATTAGGGTTTATTGGTGAAGAGTTCACAGATGAAAATGGTAACAGAGTAAAATCAGAAAAAAATAATTTTGAACTAGAGAGACTTACTATTTTGTCAGATATCAATGGAAAAAAATATCAGAGCTAGAGTCTAAAATGAAAGGACAAAATATTAGATTTCAATTTAGCAGTTGTTTTTATTGAAGAAAAAATGAACCCACAGTTTGACAAAATTGATTTATTTATTAGACTAAATAATAAACCTTATACAATAAAGGACAACTCTTTCGAAATGTGGAATTCATATGTCGATAAACAAGTAATTAGTACCATAAAGGAAAACGTAAAAAAACATTCTTCATGGTTCTATTTAAAAATTTCTGAAACAGATACAAGAATGGAGAACGAAGAATTATACACTGCATTGTCTTATTTAGAATATAAAAAAGACATTGAAGAGATAGAAGACATAACTTCTTGTCGCTTTTTAAGTATATATAAAAAGAAAACAACATATATCTTAAGGTAAAAGAGAAGCCAGATCTTACAAGAGTTCTTAATTCAGTAACTACAAAAGAATCTGATAAAAAGAAATTCACTGCTTCAATTAAAAATGTTGAAAGCTTTATAAGGAAATTAAGATTAATATTATTAGATCAAGATACATCGAATGAAAAAATGGACGAATATTTGAAAATTGAATTAAATAATTTATTTAGTCCACACAGACGAGGCACAAGAAGGACAATTCAAGGTTTCTATTCATTATGGATTATCTTATATGATATAAAAATGGAAATGGTTAGAAACCATCGGCATGAAATGAAAATGGAAATATCTGACATATATTTAGGTATGAGAAATGCAGATGAAAATACCGACGTAGTCAGGTTTTTTAGGGCAAAGGTTGCTCAGTTTAAAGATAAATATGAAACTGAAAGTAGGAAAATAACATTAAATGACGAAGAAAAAAATAATTTAATTCTTAAACAGGGGAACATCTGTCCAGTTTGCAAAGGTAAACTTTATATCGGAGATGAAGTTGAAGTTGATCATTGTAATCCCTTAGCTTTGGGTGGTAGAGATAGTTTTCTTAATTTTAAAGTCGTTCATAAGAGTTGTAATCGGGAAAAGCAAGCTAAGTTAATCTACTAATAGAAGCACCATTTGTATGAGCTTATCCCAAAACTCAAAGTTGCTTCTCTGAATCTCGAATTTGGAATAATCAATCAAGTTCCTGATCATGAAACCCACTTTCCGCAGTAAATTTTAGTATATTCATAATTTTTCCTGTTATCGATTTTCAATCTAACACGAATATATTGAATTTCTGTGCAGAAGTTAAAAGCAACTATGTGGTGCATTTAGAGACCAAAAAACGATATCACTCAATTTTCACCAAGTTCCAGTCCGAGCCTCAATTATTTGGATCTGTTCCAAAAACGCTATCAGGAAAATTATTGATTTTCGAAAAAATACTGCGGAATGTGGGATGAAAAATAATTCTGAACTCTCATTGATTTGAGAATAAAATTGGTTTTGGGATGAGATCTAAGATAATACAAGATAAAAGTTTGATTTTTCGATATGATTAGACTCTTTTAGTAATAAAATTAATACAATTAATACAAATTTAATAAATACCTAATAGAAAATATACGCTTTAAAAAATATATGCATATACTCTCAAAAACTGTATTAATTGTATTAATTCCCAAAAAGCTTCTTTCTCTATCGTACTTCGGAAGGAAAAGCCCCTGAAGAAGCTTTTGCTCACACTGCCGACTATGGAAGGCTCAAAAATCGGAGGCTTTTGAGGAAATTTCAATGAACCTGCTCAGCATGAGGACAAATCTCAAAGATGCGATTTTTGACGAAGACTTCGGAGCCTTCAGGCACGTATATTCTGAAAGAATCCGAAACACAATGCTTCTCTTCACTGAAAGCCTCCACAAGAACCATGAAGCTGCAGGAGCTTCCATCATAAAACTTGCAGACCGCTTAAAGGAGCTGGATGCAGTCGAAGAACGCATCAGGCGTTCGCTTTACGACGTCACCTCAACCAATCGTTCTACCGCTGTGATTTTTCCACTTTCATTGCAGGAACTACCCTTGCCCTTTCCGAAGTTATTTCAAAAATCCTTAACTAGGTAGCTAAAGGGTAAATAGAATTTCTGATGATCGGTCGAAAATATTTAATACATTTAAAGATAAATTCTGAAGTTAGCCGGAAAATGGGGGTTCAATTCTGGATCTAATCTCAAAACTTCAGGATGCTGTCAGTGCCCTTAATCAGGGTCATTTTTCTGGGCAGGATAACAAGGAAGAGGAAATCTGCCAGTACAGGATAAAGCAAACGAGAAACCGGAAAACCATTGCTATCAACTGCAGAGAATGTGATTCGGGGTCTTCCCTTAACGATATGCACTGCAGGAAGAATATCATGGGGATTCTGCAAAAAGAAGTTCATGCCGACTGCCTGATACTCTCAAGGCTGTATGAGCGGGACTACGAAGGGGAAGCCCTATCTTTGCTTTATACTCTTGCAGGTTTCAATGGGATCATTACAGCGTACGAAAGCGCGGAAAGGGTTTCCAAAGCCTGCGATTTGCCCGAAAAGAAGGGCTGTGACCTGGAAAGAAAAGAGATAATTGCCTCTTTTGCTGAAACCGTAGAAATTGACCCTTTGAAGACCAGGATGGAAATAAACAGATTTATTCAAGAAAAAATGCTCACGAAAGTTCCGGGCACTCTTCCTGCCTGCACTGCATGTTCCGGATGCTTTTACCACATGCTGCATGAAATCGAAGAAAAACTGTCTTATTCTCCTGAAGTTCCTGCCCTTAAAAAATCCGAGGTTCAATATTATTCAGCAAAACCCGTAGAAAATCCCGAAAAAAAGATTGGAAAAACAGTAGGAAAAACAGTTGGAAAAACAGTAAGAGAAATGGCAGGAAAAATAGTAGGAAAAACAGTAGGAAAGATGACAGGAAATCTGATAAAGGATACGTCGGGAGAAGTGACCCTGGCAGCGATATCCAGATATATCCCGTTTCTGGCGTCTGCAAAAAGAAAGGAAAACCTGGAAAACGGAAAAAAATCGGCAGATGAGGTTTTCGACTACGAAAGAGGGATAAAACCTCATGTACGGCCCCCCTTTTCCAGCTCCAGGGTCTATACGGACGCGCCTGAGAATACAGAATTTCTTGAATGTTATGACATAGACGGCAGGGAAGGAAGAAAGCTTGAAGTCTCGATTTACAGCTACACCGACAGGCCTGAAAAACTCTACATGATCAGACCGCCCGAGTACAACCTCCGGCAGGAGGAACTGAGGCTGCTTGAGAAAGTGAGGAGACGGATGATCCGGCACAGGCCAAAGGATCTTGCCTTTACAGACCCTCAAGGAGCAAGAGAGTATTTCAGGCGCATGTCAAAAGAGCTTCTGGAAAAAGAACTGCTCGCAAGTGGGGAAACCTGCAGCCCTGAAGAACTTGAAAGCTATGCCGACCTGCTTGCAAGGTATACGAACGGGCTCGGGATAGTAGAAGACCTGCTTTCCGATGCCAGGATCACTGATGTATACATCAATGCCCCTGCCGACACAAACCCTGTTCACGTTGTGCTGGAGGGTGAGGAATGCGCAAGCAATGTTTTTCTCTCGCAGGATGACCTTGATGCCCTTGTATCGAGGTTCAGGACCATAAGCGGCAGGCCTTTTGGAGAAGCGATTCCTGTGCTGGAACTTAATCTTGAGGCTTTCGGAGTAAGGGTTTCGGTAATAGGAGACCCGCTTAGTGCGAGCGGGCTTGCCTATGCTTTCAGAAAGCATTCTCTCTCTCCCTGGACCCTGCCGAAACTGATCAATGCAGGCTCGATTTCCCCATATGCAGCCGGCCTTTTAAGCTTCCTCATGGATGGGCAGGCTTCAGTCCTGGTCGCAGGAGAAGTCGGAGCCGGAAAAACCTCTCTGCTGTCTGCCATGCTCATAGAAATTCCCCAGAGGTACAGAATTCTAACAATAGAAGACACGCACGAGCTGCCGATAGAAAAACTCCAGAATCTGGGCTGGAAGGTTCAGGCAATGAGTTCACAGTCTTCGGTCCTGAAATCAGGGGCGGAAATGAGCCCTGAAACCGCGCTCAGGGCTGCTCTGCGCCTTGGAAATTCCGCCCTGGTACTGGGGGAAGTTAGAGGGTCGGAAGTAAAGGTGCTCTATGAAGCCATGCAGGTAGGAAAAGCCGGAAACTCGGTTATCGGAACCATTCACGGTTCGTCCATCGAAAACGTGTACGAGAGAATTGTTCATACCCTCGGCGTTCCCCCTGCATCTTTTAAAGCTACGGATGCCGTAATTATCTGCTCAGGCATAAGGCTTGAAGGAAGCATGAAAAAGATAAAGCGGGTAAGCCGTATCGCAGAAGTTACAAGCGCTGTAATCGAGAATCCCGAGCCCTCGGATATCTTTACGGATATAATGAATTACGATGCCTCCCAGGACTGCCTGCTTCCAGGAAAGGCGCTGGAACAGGGACAGTCCGAACTTATAGGAAAGATTGCCCGAAAATGGGGAATTTCCATAGACAGGGCCTTAAAAAGTATAGAGCTTCGGACAAGGATAAAGGAAAAAATTGCAATTGAAGGGCTAAAGAAACCTTTCCTGCTCGAGGCAGAAGCAGTCAGCCAGGCGAACAATATGTTCTGGCTGCTCGCAGACTCCATGAAGAAAAATAGGTCATACGAGAACGGACATGGAAGTGATTCCGAATTCGGCTGTGGAGATGATCTGGAAACGCTTTACAGGCAATGGGAAACCTGGTTTGGAAACTTTGCCAGAGCAGGGGCAGGAATAAGGAAATAACCATCTGAGGGAAGAGTATGGAAGAAGAAAACGGCTGGTATGTAAGAGCATGCAAAACTACGGCAAGGCAATATGCATGGGTTGTTCCTGACCCTGTTGCCTTTAGCAGGCAATGCGAAAAAAGCGTTACCCAGGAGTACAGGGATGCCCTGCGATTTACCGGTTTTGAACTGGAAGCCTTCGAAACCGTGCTATTTTCTTACGTGGGGACTTTTGCAACTTTAATCCTGCTCCTTGGAATAGATCTCTTCCTGCTGTTTTCCAGGAGTTTTGATGCCAGGACTCTTTATATCATGGGAATCCTGACCTTTATTATTCCTCTAATCGTGCTCTGTTACCTTAGCGAGTATGTGAAGATCAGGGCAGGGCTTATGAAAATATCTTCCCTCGGAGACATTCCTGAGATCCTGAGCTACATAGTTATGTCAATGAAACTGGTTCCTAACCTGGAACACGCTGTCCTTTTTGCAGCCCGGAACTCCGAAAGGCCGCTTGCAAAGGACCTGAGAAAACTGGCATGGGACCTGAACCTCAGGATTTACAGCAACATGGACGATGCCCTTCTTTCTTTTGCCGACCTGTGGGGAAGGAACAGCGAATACTTCAAGCGTTCCCTGCACCTGATAAAAAGTTCCACAGCCGAGCCCGACGAAGCCCAGAGGGTTATAACCCTGAACCGCGCCCTGGATATAAGTCTGGAAGGCACGGAAAGCCTTATGGATTCTTTCGCGGCAAAGCTACAGACCCCAAGCTACATTCTCTACTCAATTTTTATCCTGATCCCGCTTGCCCTTGTAGCTCTCCTGCCTGCGGTCACAGTCGTAGGGATGAAGCCTGAAATCATAGATCTTATCTTCCTCTACGACCTTGTTTTCCCGGCTCTTGCAGCCCTCTACTCCGAATATATTCTTATGCAGAGGCCGGTTGCTTTCATGCCAAAGCAGATTCCGGATACCCATCCTGACCTTGCAGACATCAGGCAGAAGAAACACTTTGCTGTGATGCTTTCAATCCTGGTATTTTTACTGTTAGCCCCTCTTGGATATCTCCTGCTGAAGTTAGGAAACCCGGGAGGAATAGTAGCAACCGCGCCCCTTGAAGGATATTTTTCACCGACCCTTCCGCTTATTCTGGGCGGGACTGCCGGGATTTCGATTTACCTGTATTTTTCGTCAGCCCCTTACAAGAAAATAAGGGACAGGATAAAAGAGATGGAACAGGAGTTTGCAGATTCCCTCTTTGTGCTCGGGCGAAGGATTTCGGAAGGAAAAGCCCCTGAAGAAGCTTTTGCCCACACTGCCAGGACTATGGAAGGCTCAAAAATCGGGGAGGCTTTTGAGGAAATTTCAATGAACCTGCTCAGCATGAGGACAAATCTCAAAGATGCGATTTTTGACGAAGACTTCGGAGCCTTCAGGCACGTATATTCTGAAAGAATCCGAAACACAATGCTTCTCTTCACTGAAAGCCTCCACAAGAACCATGAAGCTGCAGGAGCTTCCATCATAAAACTTGCAGACCACTTAAAGGAGCTGGGTACAGTCGAAGAACGCATCAGGCGTTCGCTTTACGACGTCACCTCAACCATGCGTTCTACTGCTGTGATTTTTGCGCCCCTGATTGCAGGGATTACCCTTGCCCTTTCCGAAGTTATTACAAAAATCCTGAACCAGGTCTCTGAAAGGCTAAACAGAGTCCCTGCAGACCTGTCCGGAATGCCTGTCGAGATCGGGCAGGGAGCTTTTTCCCAGTCCATTTCTCCTGACCATTTTCTGCTTGCAATAGGGCTTTATGTTGTCCTGATCAGTGCTATCCTTACCCGTTTTGCAGGTTCAGTGGAGTATGGAGGAGACCGGACTGAGCTGAAGTACGACCTTTCCTGCATGCTCCCGATTTCAATAACAATATTTGTAGTCTCTACTGCAGCTTCAAGAATTATCTTCCGCGGGCTGGTGTGAAATAGAGTTACAGAAATTACCTGAACTTCTTCATCGATCTCGAATGTAAAGAAGGAACAGGGAAAACACGGAAAATATCGTACGAAAACAATTCCTTCTTTTCCAATATATTCACAATTCTCAGCTTGAAGAGGATTTCTACAGAGCCCTTATTTTTAAATTGGCCCACTGAAAAATCACTTTTCTCTTTTTGCATTATTTGCCTGAAAATAGGTGGTTTTTTGTAAACTAACATTCTTTAATACTTTGTAATAAAAACTTGGCAAAAGTATTTATTTATTTTATATTAACAAAATAATATACATCGTGAAACGTGTTTTGGAAAACATTTCAGGTTCTGTGTAGTCTTCGGGTGTTAGACTCCTCAAAAGATTGGTGTGTAAAGTTGGGGGCTAAAAATGAGGAGTTTTTTGAGGATATTTGTTTGGGATAATTATTACAGAGACTATACATGCACTTGTTTCCTTCGACGAGTAGCCGGGTAAATGCAAAAAAATAGTAAGAAACATATAGCTAAATTAATTTAACGTTAGCTAATTGCGATTTTAAACAAAAACAAAACAAAGAATTTTAGTAATATAAAAACACAATTTATAAAAAATTAGAAGTGGTAAGTAAACTTTTAACTTTTTCAAATCTATTTAATAATAACAGTCTTATGAACCCACAATTTTCCCTTATAACCACTACACTTGATAGTCATACAACTAATATAATAACCAGTCTTTGGAAACTTGTGTACCGGATTTTTTAGTGATGGAGTAATTTTTGTTCCTTCGAGATGGGTTCCATCTCCAAAGTCCCATCTGATATATGTCTCTTTACCTTTTGATAGATCCTTAAATTGTACTATTCGTGGATTACTTGAAACGGCTACCGCCGTATAATCAATATGATTATTCCCGCTGGATAGACGGGCTGTCGCTGGAGGAGTTCCTGCACCAAGAGGAGTCGGGGATACTGAAATTTTTGCAGAGGCTACTGCAGACAATAAAGTCAACATCATTAATATTGTGAAAACAGATACTGTTATTTTCCATATAGACTTTCCATTATTTTTCATTTCTTTTCCTCCTGTTTTGAACAAGAGGAACTGCTGGAACCGGCTACCTTTCCAGTTTTGGAATTCGTTACTGTGTACTTGACAAGTTTAACAGGGCCTGATATGTAACTTGTAAACCCGACTTTAGCTGGTGCGGTTTTGCTTGTAGGATTTATTTTAACCTTGGTGATCTTCGAATTACTACATGTACCTCCTTTACAAGATACCCGAGGAGCACTTGCCATTGCAGTAAATGGCATCAAAACCAATAAAGCTATTACAGAGAGATTTGCTGTTCGTTTCATCATTGTCTATTATTCGACGTACTTGGTTATATAATTTGAGAAGTGAACAAAATAAATTTAGTATGTTGGGTAAATAAATTTAGCATTTTGATTCAATAATAGATCATTCTTTTAGCATTAGAAGAGTAAAGAGTCAAAATTTTTGCCGCATTTTAACACTTCTATGTCTAATTTTTTTATATAGTATCTACTACGTTTTCCTTTATCAGTACAATCTTTCAAAACCAATAATCCTTTTTTCTCCCTTACAATTCATTGGTAGTCTACCATTAGTTGCTTGTGTACCGAAAGTTCTGTAAAATAACTAATATCAAGAAGTTATTGTATCTAAAATTCGATACACTGCCAAAGTTTGAAAAAGAACTACCTTTATTGATTAGGACTTACGCACTTGAACTGAAAAACAGAAGTAGTAAATACCTAAATGTTTAAATATTAATACTTCTAATGAAGCCGCATGTATTTTATTTTGTACTTCAAGTGCGTAAGTCCTACAAGATTAAAACTCCATGTATGAGGTAGTAACTGTGATAAAGAAAATTCCGGTGATGATGGAGTTCCTAGTATGCGACTTATGCAATAGACAAGAAGGAGACACTGTAGATATCCACAAATGCGAACTTTGTGGGAGAGATGTCTGTAATAATTGCTCTAATATGGAGTTTATAGATGATGATAATACGCTAAATTTGTGTAATGAATGCAGCGAACGGGTTGACATCGCTGAATACAAGAAAGTCTTCGAAGAAATAAACAAGCTCCAACAGCAAATTCAAGAGAAATATGCAGAAGCGCATGGTATCTTAGCTGAGATGAGGAAATCTATATGAGTCAAGTAGGGGTACCCCAAATACAATGTTTTTGTTAAACATATTTATAATTTTTATTTCTCAATTGAATCAGCTTTTGCTATTACGGTAAGAATGATAATCAATATATGTATTGAGTAAGTTTTAGCTTTTTCAATGGCTGTTTTGTACATAAGAAAAAGGATACAGAACAATTCAGTGTTTACGGAACTTTCAATAAACTGCTGTAATAATACTATATTTGATAGTTATATATGTTAATATGTTGTTATGTTATAAGTTATCAAAACGAATCAAAAATATCAGAGTTGATAACTTAATGAAAAGAAAATTAAAAAGCACATACTTTTTTCACAGGCTTCTTTATTCGTAGGAGTAACTCCAGCTACACAAACTTTATTCCAAAATGAGATGCTGATGGATGAAAAAATATTGTGGTCAGGACAACCTGAAAAAGGTTTATTTTTGACAGGTGGAGATATAGCTCTATTTTTATTTGGACTTTTTTGGCTAGGCATCACAGTTCCTTTTGAATATTTCGCTATCGAATCCTCTGATCTATTTGTAATGTTGTTTTTGGTACCCTTTGTTCTAATTGGGTTATACCTACTTTTTGGAAGCTTCATTTATAAAAATTATAAGAAGAAAAGAACTTATTACGCAGTAACGAATCAAAGAGTGTTAATTCTTATTAATTCGTTCAATAAAAAGGTAGAATCCAAATTAATCAGCCAAATTCCTGTTCTGAGTAAAACTACGAACAAAGATGGAATTGGCACAATTCAATTTGATAACACCGGTTACATGCGTGACGGAAAATGTTCATACCATATAGATGGATTTATTTCAATAATATAAAGGATGTAGATACAATATACAGATTGGTTAGTAATTTAAGAACTCCTCATGAAGTATCTTAGAGCATATCTTAAAATTATTAGGACTTACGCAGTTGAACTGAGAATCAATAGCATTAAAACTCAAACCGTCTAAAGCATGACTTTAACATCTATGTCAACTGTACTTGATTTTGTACCTCAAGTGCGTAAGTCCTAATAAATTTACTGTTTTCCTAAATAAACTCTCAATGTTATGGCTTGTTCCTTCGTGATTTCATTCAGCTAGTTTATCTGTTTATCCTTTGTAGTCACCTGTTCAAGAAGTGCCTGTAGAAAAAAATTCTTTAGAGATTAGCTCAACCCCCGAAACCAAGTTTTCCCAAGCCTTAACCCTCTCCAAAACATGGCTGAAGGGTGAACGGTTTATCTGACTTGGCATTTTTGTGTACATCTGCGGGAAGTGGGTAAAATAGTTACTGAAAAATCAGATCAGAAAGGGAATAATACCAGAAATCTATTTTAATGTAATCGGTAAGGTTGAAAGATAGCTGAATAAAGGGGAAAAATAAAATGGAGCTAATAATAGATTCAGAATTCAAAAATTTAATACCTCCAATGAAACCAGAAGAATTTCAGGGCTTAAAAGAGAGTATTGTGAATAATGGATATGATATTTTATATCCTATTGTTATTTGGAATAAGATTATTATTGATGGTCATAATAGATATTCAATTTGCAAAGATTTCAATATTGAGTTTTCTGCATCTGAAAAAGAATTTAATGATCGTTTTGAAGTGATAAATTGGATCATTAATAATCAATTGAATCGAAGAAGTATGACCAATGAACAGAGATCATATTTGATTGGAAAGAGGTATCAGGAAGAAAAAAAAGAAGAATTTAGACCAAAATTAGGAAATAATGTGGTCACTTTACGACCCAAAAATAGTGTAATCGAACAAAGGATAGCAGAGAAATACAAAGTAAGTCCTGTAACTGTACGAAAAGCAGAGAAATTTGCTAATGCAATAGATGAGGTTGCTAATAACGCTAGTATAAATCCTTATAAAATGCTTGGTAGAGAAATTAAAGGTACTAGAAAAGATATAGTTGAATTATCTCAAAAGCCCGCTGAAGTACAAAAGGAAATTATTGAAAAGGTTGAGAAAAAAGAGATTCCTAATATTAAAATTGCGTTGAAGGAAATTGAAGAAAAAGAAATTTTTGATGAAATTAAAGAAGAGAAGGAAATAGATTATAAGGAAATTGAAGAACAAGAAAATGAAAAAGAATATAGTAGCCCTTATGATTTAGCTGAAAAAATCTTCGATATAATAAATGATTATAAAAAAGAGTATGATGACGTCGATCTGGAATTCATTAAAAACACATTAGAAATTATAACTGAAAATTTAAATGAACGAGTAAATATATAAAACCTAAAAATTTTCCTCGCTTATTTAAATTTTATTCATTTGTATTCGGTTAAGATACGATCCATAAGAAATGTTAAGGATTTTTTGCATAATTTTTTCCATGAGCTCATCCCAAAACCAATTTTATTCTCGATCATTAAGAAGTTAAAAAATAATTTTCATGATCAGAAGCCTTAATTTATTACTCAGAATACGAGATTCAGAAGAGCAATTTTGATTTTGGGGATTAGCTCAACTGATCGCTAACTCACGTGCACGATCTTAATTTCTTTTTAAGATAAATACTGCCATTAATATGAATACCAAGCTTGCCACTCCAAATCCAGAGATGTCATTATCCGAGGACTCTGGAATAGGCGCAGGCATAGGTTGAGTATTTGGAGCTTCTCCTACCTGAATAGGAAGACCAAGAGTTTTATCTTCTGAATCTTTTTTGTTTTCGCCAAAATAATAAACTACCCTTCCATTGACATTAAAATTTCCAACTTGATTAGCTACAATCCTCACTTCAATATCTCTTCCCTCTCCGGGTTTCAGATCATATGTTGCCGTATACTGCCCCGCACCAGACTCAACAAACTCTGAAGAAGAAACGCTCATCCCAGAAGGAGGGATAATGATAACCTGAACGTGCATAACAGGCTTTGTGATAAGATTTACTGCTGAAAGCTTAAGCCGAATTTCTTCTCCATTGACAACGTTTGTTTTCTCACCCCGAAGACTAACACTTGCAGAAGATGGTTCAGGTTGCTCTGTTGGTGTGCTTTCATGCGTCTCTGTAAGTATATTACTGTTATAATTATTAGTCACAGTGTTTGTTTGATAATTATTATTCACAGTATTTGTTTGTGTGTATACAGGCTGTTCTTTTACGACGATTAACACATAGCCAGGTTTAGATATTGCATCACTTCCAACTTTACTTTTTACAGTTAGCGTTACGATGTAATTACCAGCTTCAATATATGTGTGAATTGGATTTTGAACTGTTGATGTTTCACCATCTCCAAAGTTCCAAAGCCAAGAGGTCGGTGAACCTGTACTGCAATCGGTAAATGATATCGTTGCTGGTACACTGAGTGATTTCCCGGATGCGATTGTCTGTTGTACTTGCGTAGAATAAAAATTCGCGATTGGCGCTTCAGATGCTGTAGATACTGTTATGTAACCAGTCTTACTCACCATGTCACTACCGGCATCGTTAGTTACCGTTAAAGTAACTGTATACGTACCGGGGTTAGTGAAGGTGTGAGTAGCTGTTTTTGCATCCACTGAATTAGTACCATCTCCAAAATTCCAATACCATGATGTAGGTACACCTCCAGTACTTGTATCAGTGAATGTAACTGCTAATGGGACTTTTCCGCTTGTTACATCGGCAGTAAAGGATGCTGTTGGCTTTTGTGTTGGTGTAGAAGTTGGCGTAGATATTGATGAAGCCAGAACAGTGATATAATCAGGTTCCGTCGCGGTATAGCTACCTGCGGAATTGGTTACAACCAAACTAACAGTGTAAACGCCGGGTTTTTTGAATGTGTGAACAGCTGTTACAGGGTGGTGAGAATTCCAATCATTGCTTGTCTCGGGTTCGAAAATCCAGTAGTATGAAGTTGGGTTACCAGTTGTTTCACTTATAAAATTAACACCCAATGGGGTATATCCTGTTGTCACGTCAGCTGTGAATGTAGCAGTTGGCTTTTCTGGAATCTCAGATGGCTCTGGCGCTTCAGATACTGTAGATACTGTTATGTAACCAGTCTTACTCACCATGTCACTACCGGCATCGTTAGTTACCGTTAAAGTAACTGTATACGTACCGGGGTTAGTGAAGGTATGAGTAGCTGTTTGAGCATGTTTTGAGTCGATACCATCTCCAAAATCCCAATACCATGAAGTTGGTGCTCCGGTACTGGTATCGGTGAATAGTACTACTAACGGTGCGCTTCCAGATATTACATTTGCTGTGAATGAAGCTACAGGCTTTATCGAATCTGATGGTGCCTCATATGTTGCAGACGCGATTGAAATCAAGAATAAAAAAGCTAAAACTAATGAGAGAGCCTTGCTACTCAATTATCTCCCCTCCCCAAGTAGACTTATCTTTCAAAGTTAGTGCACCGCTTATAAGGTTCAAATAGCTCGGACTTTATTACAAGAATATGACTTACGCAGTTGAACTGAAAAGCCAGTAGTATTGAACCTTTAAATGTCTTAAATATAATTAAAAATCACAATGTCTATTATGATTGATTTTTATACTTCAAGTGCGTAGGTTCTACGTCGGCGTGAATTTATACGGCTCTATTCATCTATACACGAGTTGTTCTATTGGTGTGTATTTGGTTGAATCGTTCCTAATATTCATTTTCATGCCTATTCCGAAAGTAACCCTGAGAACAGTTTGTGTTTTCAGGCACAATACTGACAAGGTTCTAGTTTTTCAGATCGCATGAGATATCTTATTTTCTCCTTAAAAGAAATACCATCATTAGTATGAATACCAGGCTTGTCGTCGCTTCAAATCCGGGTGTAATGTTAAATGTATTTGTAGACGTAGATGTGGGCGTAGACTCAGGTGTGTGTTGAGGTTCTTTAACTTCAAATGAACTATCAAGACTTATTGGATTCCATTTATCTTTATTTTCGCCTGGCCAGTACATTCCACTAAAGTGTACAGGGAATGTACCTACCTTTTCTCCTTTAATATGTAAAGTAATTGTTCTTGATGATCCAGGTGGCACAGTGAAATGCCCAGTTACAGTACCTGCTCCACCTGACATGCCTCCATCTGCCGCATATATGTAAATATCAGAAGGCACATCAACTGCCATATCAACCTCTAGTGTCACTTCATTGAGATTTGGATTGTTCAGGAAAACTTCGACAATTCCGTCGGCTGATTTATTAATTTCAGAATTAAGAGGTCGAAGCCTGACTGTTGGTCCAACTCTAAACTTTTGCTCTTTTGTTTCTACTGCTGTTTCTGTAGGTAATTCTTTTTTATTTGATTCTGTTCCTATTAGTGTTGCTGCGGATAAATTCGTATTATTTGCGGTTGCATTTTCTTGCGCTCCAGCAATTGATGTTGAAACAATACTCGTAATAAAGATAGTCAAAAATAGAATCATGAGAAACTTACGCACAATAATCATCCTTTCCTTCAATAGGTGTCTGCTTTACATTTTTTCTTCAATAATAAACTATATCTAATGCTACATACTTAAATTTATTCATATGTGTGCCTTTAATGAAATCTCTTCAAAAATATCCTCTACTATCTTTTCAAATCGTTTATGCTTGTTTTCACAAATATTGAAGCCTTGGTCTACCTGGAAACTGACATCCAGGACTTATTCATGAACTAGATCCATTAAAACAAGATTGAATTAGAGGTAATTTGTGAGGTTGCAAAACGTGTTAAAGAAGCCATTAAATATTTACTTTAAGTCAACCTATAGCCTCTCCTTCAGCCTAGTGGCAAAATATAATAAGAAATAAATAGAATTATGTAGAAAATTAAAAATCCAAAAAAAAATTTAATGCCTTCATAAATTAATATTTTTCAAAAAAATTTTAAAAAGCTTATCTATATCCCATAGGTATACCTATTGAGTAATTCTATTATCGATGTCGAAGCACACTAATTGCGATTAATTTATTCATTAGATTAAAAACTTAAACTCATTAAATAGATCCTATTTGTGATTTCCAGATAGAAGCAGAACTTAAAAGATCATAGTAAACTCAAGATTTAATTACTCTTTTAAAAAGCCAATCTCAAAAATCCAGATTTGCTTCTTTGAACTTAGCATGTCTCAAATTCCTTTATGCTCCTAAACATTTATATATATAAATGATCCGGGAGTCCAGAAACAGCTGAAATAAATCAAAAATAAGATGAGAGGATTAACCTTTCATCTATTGTTTTCCATATCGAATTTTGGGATTCTGTTTTTTTACTTCCTTTTATAAAGGAATAAGCCAAGGACACAGGCTATTCCTAAACCCATTTCAAATCCAGGTGTACGCGGAATTTCTTTTTGTTCAGCTTCCAGTCCTTTATTCCCCGTATCATTTTGATTGGCATCGTTTTCATTAATCATTCCAGTTTGTAATTCAGGCTGTGTTTTCGCATCGTTTTGTGCAGATGCGATTTTTTCCTTTCCGGTTATTGCAAAGGAAGAGAACCCAGGAGTTTTTGCGGTGAAATAGAAGAATTTATCATCTTTTCCTGACGGTTCTACTGCCAGCTGCTCCCATTTTTTCTCGCTGTATCGGTTAAGGGTGATAGAAGCCGGATCGATCTTTTTATCCTTTACCCAGGATTTTTCAACCTTGAAACAAACGACCGGGTTTTCGATGTTCTTTGAGGTTACAACTCCTCCGTTTCCGACCCAGACGTTAAAGGATTTGTAGATCTCGCCAGGAGGGAGTTCGGAAACCAGAGCAGATTTTCCTTTGAGCATCTCAGCAATGGCTGTGGTTTTGCCAAAAGTTCTCTTTGCATCAAAGCTTACATACACGACACAGGTGGCATTCTTTGCGAAATCAAACTGTACAGTTTTTCCGTTTGTAATGAATGACTGTGAAAGTTCCTTGACCTGGACATTTCTTGCAGGTTCAGGGGAACCGCCTGCACCTCCACCACTGCTGCTACCACTGGAACTACTATGGCTACTTCCCCCACTGCTCCCACTGCTTGAGTCACCGTTTCCAAGCACAGTTATTGTAGCAGTTTTTGAGGAAGTTCCATTTGCATTGATCGCGGTTAAGCTAGCGGCATAAGTTCCTGCTGCAGAGTAGGTATGCAGCGGGTTCTGCTCGGTTGAAGTAGCACCATCTCCAAAGTTCCAACTCCATCCATTTGTGTTTTCAGAGCTGTCTGTAAACTGGACGGAAAGAGGAGCATAGCCGCTTGTAACATTGGAGTTGAAGTCTACTGCAGGTATTATCAGTTTCATTTTTTCCTTTGAGATGGTACAAATGTAGATATCCGATCCTCCGTTGCGGCGGTCCTGCCACACTATCCTATCATCATAGATAGCTGGAAACTCCTGATTTGACTCATCGATGGTAATCTGAGTTTCTTTAGAAGTGGAGAGATCGTACATGTAGATATCCCAGTTCCCAGTGCGCTTATCTTCCCACACTACTTTATCACTATAGATTGCAGGAGAATCAGCTGATCCACTGTTGGTAATCTGAGTTTCCCTGGAAGTGGAGAGATCGTACATGTAAATACCACTGCTCCCATTGCGCCAATCCTCCCATACTATCCTGTTACCATAGATAACCAGATCGCATTTCCATGATTGGTTTGTAGCAATCGGAATTTCTTCAAAAGTTGAGAGGTTGTACATGTAGATATCCGATCCTCCGTTGCGGCGGTCCTGCCACGCTATCCTATCACCATAGATAGCTGGAAAATCCTGATATGACTCATCGGTGGTAATTTGAGTTTCCTTAGAAGTGGAGAGATCATGCATGTAAATATCAGGAAGTCTATTTCGATAATCATCCCAGACTATCCTGTCACCGTAGATATCAGGATGTCTGTTACCGTAGATACCAGGATGGTCTTGATCTAATTCATAGGTACTGATTCGAATTTCCTTGGAAGTAGAGATATCATACATGTAGATGTCGTATTGTCCATTACGATCATCCTGCCACACTATTCTATCACCGTAGATTGCAGGATATATCTGATTTGATTCATTGGTAGTGATCCTAGTTTCCTTGGAAGTGGATAGATCGTACATGTAGATATCGTAGTTTCCATTGCGAAAATCTTGCCACACAATTTTGTTACCATAGATGTCAGGATGGGATGCTAATTCGCTGGTGGTAATCCGAATTTCAGTGCCAATGTTGTAACCACTTTCTGCAAGTACAGTTATTGTACCAGTTTTTGAGATAGTACCGTAAGCATTTCTTACTGTCAGGTTGACAGTATAGGTTCCTGGTGTTGTATATATATGAACAGGACTTACCTCGGTTGAGTCTGCTTTTCCATCATTATCGAAGTCCCATACCCTAGACGTTGCATTTTGAGAAATGTCATTAAACTGTACCGTCAGGGGAGCATAACCTTCGATAATGTTACTACTAAAATTTGCAATTGGAGCGTTTGGATCTGTAACGATTATGTAATTTGGCTTTGTAGCTGTATTATTACCCACAGAATTTCCTACAGTAAGACTTACTGTGTAACTCCCTGGCTTCGTAAAAGTATGGGTTGCATTCATGGCATGCTTTGAGTAAATGCCGTCTCCAGTTTCCCAATGCCAGGAAGTTGGGATTCCTCCAGTGCTGGTATCAGTGAATAACACAACTAAAGGTGCAGTTCCATAAGTTACGTTCGCGGTAAATTCAGCTACAAGCGGATTTTGTACTGTTGATGAGAGGTCATATAGAAAAATGTCTCTAACATCCGGGTTTTCCGGATTGCGAAGATCTGCATATATGATTTTATCTTCATAGATAGATGGACTAAATGCCCTGGTACTGGTTGTTATGCGGGTTGTCCTGGAAGTGGATATTTCATACATGTAGATGTCACTGCTATGAGATTCACTTAATGTATATACTATCCTATCGCCGTAGATTGCAGGATCATACGCATGTCCAGTACTGGTGACCTGAGTTGTTTTGTGGGAAGCAATATCATACATATATACTTTGTACGATTCTGTCCATACTACGATATTTCCGTAGATATCGAGTTTGGATACATAGCTGTCTGCAGTTGTTATTATGCCTGTCTGGTTAGTAGATATATCATACTTGTAAATGTCATAACCATTGTTACTATTAGCTTGAGACCATACAACTTTCTTATCATATATGGCAGGATAGCCGTGAACAGTGGCGATCTTAGTTTCATTGTGAGTATTGAGATCGTACAGATAAATACCATCATTTTTATGATCTTGACTATAATAATATTTAGTGTATACTACATAGTTTCCGTAAATATCAGGGAGATCATCATTTGAGAGATTACCATCTGATATATTAGTTACGTTATCGGTAGAAACATCATACATCTTAACATTATCGTCTAGTAAACTAACCCATACGATCTTGTTACCATATACAGGAACATTACCCTCTGTAGTTCCTACATTTATTTCTTTTCCGGCAGCTAGATCATATACGTGTACACCATTCCCAGCAGTTTCTGACCATGTAACGATATTACCGTAGATTGCTGTGGAATCAGTTAATAGCACATCATGTGTGAGCTGAGTTTCTGTTCCAGCCGACGCCACAGATGAGTCGAGAATTAAAAAAAATAAAACTAATGCTGCTAAAGGTATTGAATGTAACTTTTCCTTATTTGCCATTTATTTTCCTTCGTTACCTATCATTTAAAAAATATAAATAATGATTACATTCCAATATTTTTTAAGTCTTTCCTCCTAATTTTAACCTGTAATTGGCTGGGTACTCAAAATATGAGCTCATCCCAAAACCAAGTTTCTTTTCAAATCGATATAAATTTCAGAACTATATTCCATGACAGGAAACTCGATTCATTGTTCAAAATTCGAGATTCAGGGAACCAATTTTGAGTTTTGGGATGAGCTCTATGACTATAATTTAGAGTTAAAAAAAACGCAACTGCTAATTCACATGAAAAACAATCAGTAACTAACAGTTGAAAAGAAATAATTACAATAATACCTATATAATATAGGAAAAGTTGTGACTTAATGACGACGATATTGCTGTAACAGTAAGATTATATAATCGGATCACTCATATCGGCGCAGACTTAACTGAGCTTACTCATTAGAGTAAAAACTTAAACTCACTAAATATGTTTTGTTAACGAGCCGGGAGTCAGGAGTAGCTGAAAAAATTAAAAATAAGTGAGAGGATTAACCCCTCATTTTTACATCGAACGTTGGATTTTGCCTTTATTACTTTCTCTTATACAGGAGTACTGCAAGCAAACAAGCTATCCCGCAAACGGTTTCAAAGCCGGGGGTGCTCGGGATTTCTTTTTGTTCATTTTGTGGTTCTTTATTCGCTGTATTGTTTTTATTAATCGTTCCACTGTCTGATTCAAGCTGTTTTTCCGCCACAGTTTCTTCAGAGACATTTTTCACCTTACCTGTTATCGCAAAGGAAGAGAATTCCGAAGTTTTTGCTGTGAAATACAGGAATTTGTTGTCTTCCCCTGAAAGGCTCACAGGTAATTGCTCCCATTTTTTATCGACGTATCTGTTTAAAGTGATAGAAGCCGGATCGATCTTTTTATCCTGTATCCAGAATTTTTCAACCTTGAAACAAACAACCGGATTTTCTATGTTTTTAGAGGTTGCAACTCCTCCGTTCCCGACCCAGACATTAAAGGATTTGTAAACTTCACCTTCGGGCAGTCCGGAAACCAGAGCAGATTTTCCTTTCAGCATCTCAGCAATGGTTGTGGTTTTGCCAAAAGTTCTCTTTGCATCGAAGCTTACATATACAACACAGGTTGCATTCTTTGCGAAATCAAACTGTACAGTTTTTCCGTTTGTAATGAATGCCTGTGAAAGTTCTTTCACCTCAACGTTTTTTGCAGGTTCCGGGGAACCACCGGCTCCGCCACCGCTTCCGCCGCTCTTGCTGCTGCTATGGCTGCTTCCTCCGCTACTCCCGCCGCTAGAACTGCTTTCCAGTACATTTATTGTAGTAATTTTTGAGGAGACCCCGTTTGCATTGTTTACTGTCAGGTTAACAAAATATGTTCCCGGAGCTGTATATACATAAATCGGATTTATATCACTGGAGTCGGTCTTTGCGTCGTTATTGAAGTCCCATACCCTTGATATTGCATTCCTGGAAAGATCACTAAACTGTACCGCCAGGGGAGCATAACCCTCAGTAACGTCGCTATTGAAGTTTGCAACCGGGATCTTCAGACCTGCAATGGTTGGATCTGTTACCTTGATATAATTATATTTTGTTATGATAGACTTGCCACCGCGGTTATCCAGAGATAATGTTACAGTGTATTTACCTGGTTTTTCGTAGATGTGCATTGCATATGGTGTTGCTGCTTCATTATTATCTACTGTATAAGTTTGAGTAACCCCATCGCCAAAATCCCACTCGCGCCATATCGGATAGTTTGGAAACTCAGCATCCCTATCATCGAGGAATGTCACCTTGAGTGGGGCAGTTCCAGATGTTACATCGGATGAGAAGTATGCAGGAGATGCAGCTTCGTCCCTTATTCCCATGAGTACATAGCCATACTTACTTATTGTGTCGCTGCCAGCGGCATTTTTCACTGTTAAATTTATAGTATACCCGCCTATTTTCCCATATACGTGAGTCGGATTCTTTTTTGTTGAGGTATTTCCATCTCCAAAATCCCATTCCCAGGATGTCGGCGAGCCTGTACTGCTGTCAAAGAATGAAACAACTTCATTTTCATAAATTCCGTGATCAGTAGTTCCATTTAATACTTTTTCGGCTTCAGGTGAATAGAAATCTGCAATAGGTTCTCCCGTAGGCGAGCTTGCTGTGACCGTGATATAACCCGGTCTGGTTACGGAATTGTTGCCAGCGGCATTGGCTACCGTTAGAGTAACTCTGTATGTGCCGGGTTTTGTAAATGTGTGCGTTGCATTCGTTGTATGTTTTGAGTCAATCCCGTCCCCAAAATCCCAGAGCCACGAAGTCGGTACTCCGCCAGTGCCGGTGTCAGTAAAGAACACAACTAAAGGTGCAGTCCCGGAAGTTACGTTGGCATTAAATGCAGCTACTGGTGGCAAGGTGTTTATGGCAGAAAGATCACTCATATAGATGCCATTATCGTTAGCCTCACCAGCACCATAGTTATCATCTATTCCCCATACAATAGTATTATCGTATACATCCGGTGTTGTAAATACGTTGTTTCCATAATCAAATACTTGAGTGCTTCGTCCTGTAGAAATGCTGTATACATACACCCCAGAACTACCAAACTGGTCAGTACCAGATTTTGCGTATACGATTTTGTCACCATATATATCAGTGTGAGTGCCAGTATCACAACCAGCATCCGGATTATCAGGATCACCACTATAATCATTGTCACTGGTGACAGTTGTAACCTTTTTAGTGGTGATGCTATACATAGAAATGTATCCCATCCTTGTGTAGGTATCCGACCATATCACTTTGTTACCGTATATGCGCGGACTACCAAGATCACCAGAATATGGTACTTCTATGGCTTCCTTAGTGGTAATATCATACACAGCGATACGCCGCCCGTCCCCATCATCATAAGAATATGTTATCCTGGTATCGTATATGTCTGGATCCCCACCATATGCTATTCTGGTCTGTGTTGAAGTCGATATATCGTGCGTGTACACGTTATAATTGTAGTTGGTTTCGTTGTAATCTGCACTCCACACAATTCTGTTGCCGTAAATGGCAGGTCTGCTATTTTGATCTACATTCTGTGTGATGTAAGTTTTTGCGGCTGTTGAGATATCATATACAGCAAGCCTTGGTGTCCCACTGCTTCCATCATGCCAAACTAATTTGTTGCCGTAAATAGCTGGATAAGATGCTGCAGAGGAGCTAACTGTAGTGTCGGTTTTGGCGGTCAGATCATAAACGTGAATAACACCACCATTTGTCCATACAACTTTGCTCCCGTAAATAGCAGGATCAGATCCGCTGCCAATTTTCGTCACCTGTGCCGCTGACATTACATCTGAGATTAAAATTGAAAACACAAAAAATAACACTGTTGAAGCTAAAGCTATTGAATACAACTTTCCCTTATATTTCATTTAATTTCCCCCCATGTAGCCCCGATCTTCCAAAGCTAATGTACAGTTTATATAATCTGTACATTTTTCGACTTTGTTATAATATATTAACTTGAATAAACAATATAATATTTTTGTAAATTTAGATTATTTTTTGAATTAATGGAATAGATATTAAATAAGTAGAATAAGTGCCCAATATATTATTCCACAAGTAAAATGTCTTCTAATCATTGGTACTTATTGACTTTTATTCTAAACTAGAATTGTTGAAACGAAAACAGTTATAGTTATATAAAATAGTTTTAAAGACATTTTTTCCCATTTTTCATAAACGTTTTTCCCATTTTCTTTAATGTCACAGGCAGGGTCAGTACTTCGCTAAAAATCCTTCTTCTATGTTTTCCCCTATTCATTTACCTCATACACTCTACCACTAACCTAACCCTTAACTTTTTTCTGAGCCATTCCTCAATGAAGATTATGAACATATCAAATCTGAAATTATCCTCATCTACGACCTGAGGACCTCTTATTACAATCGTTTCTTCCTTTTCCTGGCCCTAGTTTATTTCCTGCTCAGCTTCCTCTTCTTTGCAAGCCTCATGGCCAGGGTCAGGGCCGTAACCTATTTCATCCAGGAAAGCCAGCCGGTGGCAGGAATATTCACCTTTGCAGCCGCCCCCTCACCTTCATGCAGCTCCTCCTCACAAAACCCGAAAGCCCTCTTGCAGTCTTACTCTCCCTTTTCCTCCTTACCTCCCCTGTCGCAATGCTTGTCAGGATAGGAGCCTCAGACGTGCTCTTTTACCAGATCGCGGCAAGCCTTTTCATCCTCTTTGTCTCCATCCATGGGGTAATGGTGCTTTCAATCCGGCTCTTCAGAGCCAATTTGCTGATGTACAGGAAGAGAACCGGCCTCAGGGAGATTTTGAGGAATATTCGGGCAGATAGCCGGTGAAAAAACAAAAGCCTTTTTTCAAAGGACTGTTGCCTTGCATGTTACGGGGCAATCTCCAAAGGTTTTGAGGTATCCCATCTCTTGAACTTCAGGGAAATCCAGAGGCGCGGCTCCCATGATATCAATCCTGACCTGCTTTATGCACCGGCTGAAGCGCTTGGAATTCCCCTTATCCATAAGGACTTTATTTCATATGAACAGGAATTCAAAAAAGTGGTCCGTGATTTAAGGGATGGCGGGGAGAAAATAGACAGGGCGGTTTTCGGGCATATCGAGACGCACAAGAACCTTGTAGACAGGATATGCGGAGAACTAGCCCTCGAGTTAATAATGCCGCTCTGGCAGAGGGATTCCGAACAGATCATAAATAGCCTCACAGATTCGGGGTTTGAGGTAATACTGCTCAGCGTCAACGCCAATTTGTTAGGGAAAGAGTGGGTGGGCAGAAAGATCGATGAAAATTTCATATGCGACCTGAAAAAGCACAATCCCTCAATCGACCCATGCGGTGAAAAAGGGGAGTTTCATACCTTTGTTACCGACGGCCCGCTGTTCAAAAACAAAATAAAGGTCATGGAGAGTGAAATGGTCTTGAGGGGAGGCTACTGGTTCCTGGAGATATCAAAGTTCGAGGCCGAGAAAAAATAAGCCTGCACTTTCGGCTTTTATCTTTTATCACGCCTATTTCACTCCGGATCCTACCCTTTTTTGCTCGTGTTATGTATGCCCTCAAACTGCAAAAATAGGACTAATTACACTTTTGATCTTCCTATTCAAGTAACAGATCCAAATCATCAAACTGCACCTGAGCCCATATCTGGCATACCCGGACCTGGAGTAACAGGTCTGATACTCATATTAATGCTGGTATTTATAATCTTTAAAAATCGAGTTTAAAAAATCATCCATAGACCAAGTAATATAAGTGCAATTCCACTGATCTTTTTTATATTTACTTTATAAGAACGAATTTGTTTAGATAAAGTATAGCCTCCTAACAAGCCAACTCCAATGAAAGGTGTTAATACTCCGGCACTGAAAGCAAGCAACATGGTCAGGTTACTAACTGTTCCATTTGTTATAGTTTTGCTGATCAGTACAAGAAGCATTGGAGCAGTACAAGGAACTTTTACAAACGAGAATAATACCCCAAGGAAGAAAACTCCACCCAAAGTAGCCGCATATTTCCTAGCAGAGTTCTGAAAATAGTTATCCAGAGCAACAGGTGAATTTAAAATCCCCAAGAGGTTTAATCCAATGAGAATAATGATTATTCCTGTAATATAAGAAAAGCCTTCCAAACTAGGAATTGACTTTCTGAAAGAGAGCAAACACAGACCTAGAACTATGTAAGAACTCACCAGTCCTAATCCAAATACCATTGCACGTATCATACCATTTTTTGTGCTATTGCTTGTTCCTGCAGTAAAGCTTAAAAGAAACCCTAGTATGGCCATTAGGCAGGGTGAAAAACCTGCAAAAAGGCCGAGTGAATAAGCAACTGGTAAATTCAGATTTGTATTTATATATCCATTATCCTGTTTGTTTTCACTTATGTTCTCTGCAGTATGTTCGGTTTCTTTTCTACTTTTCGCAAGATACCCGTCGATTGATGTCCTTAGCTTTTCTTCAGTAATTTCTTCTTTGGGAATTTTTGTTTCATTATTTATCACGATGGCTGGAACTTCCACAAACCCATATTTATTCCATTGATTGAAACCATCGGCAGTGTTGGTTTCTATTTTAATTATAACAACATTATTATCTTTATATTGAGCTTCTATTTTATCAACAACAGGGTCGGCTATTTCGCAATCGTGACAGCCTTTTTGATGAAAATATTGTATTGTAATTGGATTTGCACAGGCTACCGGCATAAGAAAAGATAAATAAATAAGGCATAGTACAATTATATTAGAACCTCTTTTCATGAGAACCCCCCTATATCTCTCATTTCACAAATTTGGGTAATATGTATAAGTCGTTGGAAATAAGAAGTAAAAGAATATCTCAATATTTTCATCAAATATAGAGGATATACTCGCCTTTCTGGAATCGATCAATAACTCACGTACACGACCAAAATTTGTGTATGCCCAACAATGCAAGAAATTTAACTATATTGATTTTGTTTGCAATGTAAACATTTCATTAATAAGACCAGAAGCACAGTAATATTCCATGAATTATCCTCCCATTAAATTCTGGTGATCAGGAAGGACATTCTGGATCTATACTAGAGGTCTTTGATTTTCCTTATGAAATCGTAAACTATTGCCTTTGTAGCTGTATAATATTATGGTTGATAGATTCATTTTTATGAGACATTTTAATATATTCTGGAATCGCCAACGTTCACCATTAATTTAGATAACCATTGACTGAAAAACAATAACAAATCCAGAAAAGAATCGAAAGTCTCCAAAATGAGTATTTTCCATACATTAGTATTTTTTCCATACTAATCTTCCATTTTTAGGCTCTGTAGAAATCCTCTGAAATATCGAATTTCTGTTAGCTCATACTAAATGGCCTGATGCATTTTTACTATATCTTTTCAGCTTCAAAAAGCTGATTTAGATAGGTTTTCTACAAAGCCCATTTTTTAAAATTTTCTGCTTCACTTAGGAAAGATATCCACCAAAAGTTTGGCCGGAAACTGCATATGATCCAGCACCGCCAGATACGGAATCCTGCGTAGCACCTTTGATAGTTACTCCCTTCCGACCTATGCCCACTTCTGTGTATGCAGTTGCAGTCGCGTATGAATCACCTACAGAACTTGGAGTTCCATATGCACCTGCATACTCAGATAAACTTACAAAAACACGGGAATTACGATCTTCATCAGGAGTAGCACTTGCTCCCGATACCAACACTGTGAAAATACACAGCATCAAACCTACTGCCATTAATTTTCTCATTTTGTTACACCCCTCATAATTACTTCAAATATTTAACAGACTTTTGTCATAGATTAGTGGACGACCAATATCTCCTGGGGTCGCCAAAATTTATCATTATTTTTCCGCATTAAGTGCTGCAATTAATCAAAAACCCAGAATATGATGGAAAGTCTCCGCCTTCAAAAGGACGGGGATTGAACCAGGAAGTTCTTCCCTCGGAGGCTTCAAGCCAACCGGAAGTAGTCCACCACCTTTTATCTCTGTTGCATACGCATTATGCCTATTGTCCTATCATTTGGTGTAGTTATAACTTTTAAGAAAGCTCCCTGCTCTTGATCGATATCTCCTTCCGACGTTTCTGTTTGCTCTTGGCTTAAGTGAATATCCGCACTGTCACCTGGCGTAATTGTATCAACATAAGTTTTTGGAGTCGCACTTGGATCTATACCATTAGTACTGTCACCTGTGGCGAGGGTATCAACGGTACTGTCACCCGTGGAAGGAGTATCAACGCTTTGAAATCCGCTCATGCCTGCAGTTACGATTTTTACCTCACCGTTAGGACTAACAAAAACTTTTTCACTACTCTGTTGGTCTTGATTTATTATTCCATCTCCAGTTATTACCTCAGCAGACTGTTGCTGACCCATATCATAGCTTACACCGCTAGTAACGCTTAAGTTGCCTGATTGTTCCTGAGTAGCTGAAGACAAAGCTGCAGCACTACCGATACAGGTCACCATTAATGCTGCGCATATCAGCAGAACATTAATTTTTTTAAAGGCTGATTCATTTAATATTTTCACTTTTATCCCTCCTTAAAAGTGAACTATACACTCCCAAAGAACGCAGTTTCCTGCTCATACCCCGGAGCAATTTCCACAAGTCCACAGACTTTACCTTCTGTCCCAGATGTGTGAAAGTTAATTTGTTATTCCCTTTTTATGGGACATTTTAAATCTACTGGAGCCGCCAAAATTGCCTTTGTTTTTCCGCATTAAGTACTGCAATTAATCAAAACCCAGAATATAATGAAAAGTCTCCGCCTTCAAAAGGACGGGGATTGAACCAGGAAGTTCTTCCCTTGGAGGCTATCAAGCCAACCGGAAGGGTAGTTCACCATATCCTTTACTTCTGTTGCAAATGTATTTTTGCGTGTACTTTACCATTTGGTGTAGACATAATTCTTAAGGAAGCTCTCTGCTCTTGATTGATATCTCTATCCGAATATTCTGTTCGTTCTTGGCTTAACGTGATTTCCCCACCGTCTTTTGTATTAATGTGCGCAACTTCATTTGATGGGTTATTATTTTTACTGTCATACGAAGAAGAGGTATCAACGCTTTGAACTTCGCTCGCTCTTGCAGTTACGATTGTTACCTTACCATTTTTGCCTTTAATATCAACATTTTCACCACTCTGTTGGGTTTGACTTATTGTTCCATCACCACTTATTATCGCAGCAGACTGGTCCTGGCCCAGGTTATAGCTAACTTCATTGCCAGTAAAGCTTACATAGCCTGATTGTTCCTGAGTACCAGTAGCTAAAGGCGAAGACGATTGATCCTCATAGTCTGAAGCTACAGCGCTACCGATACATGTTACCATTACTGCCGTGCATATCAGCAGAAGAATTATTTTTATAAAGGCTGATTCATTTAATATTTTCACTTTTGTCCCTCCTTAAAAGTGAACTATACACTCCCAAAGAAAGCAACTTCCTGTTCCAAAGTGAACTACATACTCCCAAAAAGAAAGCGACTTCCTTGCTCATACCCCGGAGCAATCTCCGCAAGTCCACAGGCTTTACCCTTGTCCCCAAAGTCTCTGGAAATAATAAATAATGCTCCGGTTTATAATAACACATTAACTTAAAAATAATAAGGTATAAGAAAGTTATCAGATACTAAAAAACTAAGCTGTAAGAGAGTTGATGGCTTTTATCCCTCGCTGTCAGTCTGAAAACTGCCGGGGAAGGAGGCATCTCATCTTCTTGTTAAAAAAGTATATAGAATACCTACGCACTTAATGTACAAAATCAATCACAATAGACACTGTGGGTTTTCAGTTCAACTGCGTAAGTCCTGAATATTTTTATATATAGTATATATATTAAAACAGCTATTATATTGATATTGTTTACCCAATAAGAAATATATTCTGATACTATATATTATGGATGTATATAATACGGGATATATTTATATAATATGTTAATAACCTAAGTATTGTAAATTATCACGAGCACAATTACGGGGGATTGGGGTAGTAGTTCAGTATCTAGATAGATACATTTTGTACATATCCTACTAACCGGTTGTGATACGGGATATTTTATCAAGTATATATAGGGTATAGATAAGTATTGATAGGGTATAGATAAGTATTGTAGATTATCACGAGTACAATTACGGGGAATTGGGATGGCAGTTCATTATCTAGATGGGTACTTTTTGCAGAGCTAACTTAGTGGTTGCAAAGATTCTACTAACTTAGTGGTTGCAAAGATTCTACTAACTTAGTGGTTGCAAAGATTCTACTAACTTAGTGGTTGCAAAGATTCTACTAACTTAGTGGTTGCAAAGATTCTACTAACTTAGTGGTTGCAAAGATTCTACTAACTTAGTGGTTGCAAAGATTCTACTAACTTAGTGGTTGCAAAGATTCTACTAACTTAGTGGTTGCAAAGATTCTACTAACTTAGTGGTTGCAAAGATTCTACTAACTTAGTGGTTGCAAAGATTCTACTAACTTAGTGGTTGCAAAGATCCCACTAACTCCATTGGTCACATTAACTTAGTTTGTGATAATACATATATTTATCTATTTTAGTTTAAAGAGGTGTAACAAAATGAGGAAATTGATAGCAATAGGAATGGCACTGTGTATACTCACAGTGTTTGTATCGTCAGTATCAGCATGCGTACCAGGTCCAGACAATAATTATTGCAGAGATACCTTCATACCAAAGCCATACGTAGGTGTACCACATTCGTACCCAGCACCTCAGAACATTGCTTTTGCTGGTTCCACAACCGGAACTGCAGTTTCAGAATTTGGATGTACTAATGATGCACAGGTTGGTACTACAGCTGGTGCGAACAGTGCTTCCTCTGGCTTTTCTGTAACCGACTCATATGCAGCTGGCACCGGTTATAATTATGCTGGTGCAGCTGGCGGTTCTGGATTCCAGAGCGTCTAAATCTGGACGGAAAATTAGTATTGAAAAATACTAATTTTTCTTTTTTGAGAGTTTAAAAGACTGCAATGATAGGTCATTTGTCCCGAAGAAAAAAAGACCCTACACTCCATGGTTAAATCTGGATGGAAAATTAGTATTGAACACGATTTTGACAGATCCTGCTAATTGATACAGTATTATATCCAAAATCAATAAACACAAGATAAAAACTTGAATTATATGATGAAAACAAAAGCAAAAACCCATTTGTACACTCAAAAATATATCCGTCTGTCAAAATAGGGATTGAAAAATACTAATTTTCTTTTTTTAGAGTTTAAAAAGCCTGTAATGATAGGTCATCTGTCCCGAAGACAAAAAGACCCTGCTCTTGTTTCTTTATACATAACGTGCTTCTCGTTACCGAAAACTTTCTGAAGCTGAAGTCATCCGACTGGTTATGGATAATCTCAATATCCATAAAGAGAAGTAATTCTACGAAACATTCAGCGAAGATGAAGCAAAACAGATTCTGGACAAGAATTTAAGACCTTTAAATTGGAAAAGCAGGAATTCTTTTATTATTGCCAGTAATTGTCGGACAGCCTCTTTAGCTTAGTGGTAGTTCACCTGTTATATGGTGTATGTGTCAGAAAGTTCCAGTAGAAGAGATGATAAGAATGACCTGGAATATAAAAAGTTTAATATTTGTACTGGTTTTGCTCTGTGTCCCAGCTGCTGCAATTGTACTTAATAGTGAAGCCACAATACACGATGGAGACGTCTCTGTTATGTCAAAATCTACAAGTCAAGCCACAGCACACGATGGAGACGTTTCTGTTATGTCAAAATCTACAAGTCAAGCCACAGTAAACCAGGGAGCAATTTACACTATCTCTCTAAATGAGGGCCCGTCTTCGGGCTATAAGTGGACAGTGACATCTTCAAGTGGACTTAAATTACTGTCTGACACGTTGAGTTCTGAAGGGAATAGGAAATTAAAGTTTCGTGCAGATCAGAAAGGAGAACAGACAGTAAAAGCAGATTACGGCAAATCTGGAGAGAAAAACCTGAAGCATACTTCCGAATTTGTATTAAATGTGGTTTAACACTAAGGCGGGAAGTACCCTTTTCTTTTGCTATGCTCTCCGCAATATCCCAAAGCAAAAACCTGTGGCAATGATTCACGTACTTCCTTTCGGATTCAAAGTACATCAAAACTACATCCTGAGTAAGTGAGTCTAAAATTAACTCATCTATAGAACGAAAGCGTAGAACTCATAGGTCTTTAGCCTAGAAGATATAAACTTCAACTTCTAAAATTCTACCGGAAGAAATGTATTATGTGATATTACTTTTTAATAATTTTTATTATAAATTGGAATTAATTTACGGGGGATTGGGATGAAAGAAATGACACGTGATGGAACACGAAGAAGGAACACTTTCATAAAATATGTAGGAATACCGGTATTGGCGTTTTTAATGCTGGTGAGTATTGCTGGTGCAGCACCTCTTTTTCCTATAATCACCTGGAGCAACCCTGCTGACATAACCTGTGGAACATCATTGAGCAGTACTCAGTTAAATGCAGTGGTAACAAATCCAATAACTAACGCTCCATTAGCGGGAACCGTTACCTATACTCCAACATATGGAACCGTACTGAATGCAGGTACTCAGACGTTGACAGTTTATTTCAAACCTACTGATACTTTAAATTACAATTCAGTATCAAAGTCTGTTACAATCAATGTCCGTGGCAACTGTCAAAATTTGCAGCAATCTAATCCCGCAACCGCAACGACAGGAACCGCAACGACAGGAACTGCAACGACAGGAACTGCAACGACAGGAACCGCAACGACAGGAACCGCAACGACAGGAACCGCAACGACAGGAACCACAACGCACAGGAACCGCAACAACGACGGGAGACGCAACGACAGGAACTGCAACCACATCGACGGGAGACGCAGGCTCATCGCTCGGCTCAGGCACAACTGTCGACTTAACCGCAACGGGAGACTCAACCACATCGACGGGAGACGCAGGCTCATCGCTCGGCCCAGGCACAACTGTCGACTCAACCGCAACGGGAGGCTCAACCACACCGACGGGAGACGGCAGGCGGCTCGGAGGCACAGCTGTCGGACGCACGGAGGCAGCAGCTTCGGAGACGGAGGCAACAGTTTCGGAGACGGAGGCGGCTACGGAGGCAGCAGCTTCGGAGACGGAGGCAAGCTACGGAGGCGGAGGCAACAGCTCGGAGGCGGACACGGAGGCGGACACGGAGGCGGACACGGAGGCAGGTAAAGACACCATCCTGAAATAACTAGCACCACTAAATTGGCACCAATAATCAAAATAAGTAAGTAGTCGTCACAGAACAGATTCTGCACGATGTAATAGTATTTGAATGAAATATGTGAATCTGATTATGAAAATGTAAAATACTTTTTAAAATATCTGCATAATATATTTTGCTACAATCACTAAGCAGAGACAATTATGAATGCGTACACAACACGCCTAACAGTAGCTAAAAAATGAGGAGTTATTTAACTCCTCTTTATTTTACAAATATCCCTAAGATATTATAACATTAGATAATCTGTTTTCGTGTTTAATTTTGTTGATTAAGGGCCTATCCTAAAGTGGTTACCTGCTATAACTTTTACAATTGGCAATATGCAAAACCAGAACGGATACTCGGATGATATAGACCGATTGCGACTTTTCAACATGCATTACTGACTTTTCGGATAGGCTCTTAATTGGAATCCTCTTTTCTTTTGCTATGCTCTCCGCAATATCCCAAAGCAAAAACCTGTGGCAATGATTCACGTACTTCCTTTCGGATTCAAAGCACTAGGACTTTTACGCACTTAAGGTACAAAATCAAGTGCTATGAACACTGTGGTTTTGATTTACAGTTTATACAGTTGATGGTTTATTGCTATTGATTTCTCAGTTCAACTGCGTAAGTCCTCATTGATTAGATAAAAATCCAGAACTATCAGATTGTCCTTCAAAAGGTGAAAAGGTTGGCTATAAAAATTTTCTCCTTTCATTACCTCAAGGAATTAAATAATTTTTTTCTATTGTTGTAGTTTCCTGAAGTTTGATCTTTTTATTGATGTTTATTTGAAGTCGTGAACTATAATTGTGTTTTGGAATGGCCAGTCCCACAACTTTCTGACAATCTCTATATTTATTCCTTGTTTTCAAGTATCTGGTCTTATTAGAAACGTATTCACATCCCATTACTTTATTCAAGGTTAGATCTAAAATTAAAACTTGATAAAACTTATTTGTCCAGATAAAATTCATTTTAAAGTTTTTTGAAGTTATAACTATTAAAAGTAAGCTTATATTTTAGCCAGTAAATATTGAAACTGTCAACCCGCAGACAATCGGCAAGACAATTAAAACAAAATAAGACTTACAGTTAGTAAAACTTACAGATAGTAAACTTGCATACAGTTAGTAAGCTTACGGTTAGAATAAGAAAAAATTAAGACTTGTGTAGTTGAGTTGTGAAAAATGAGCAAAATGAAAATCAAGTACCCAAATATTCTATTCGGGATAGGCTTTGATTATGCTTTTTTCATGTCAAATGCATAAATGTCAACTGCATAAATTCAACCCAAAATAAATAGGTGAGTTTGGTGAAGATAAAACACATAATAACTCTATGTCTTGTTCTCGCACTCGTACTGCCTTCAACAGCATTTGCAGCTACCTCACCCAATGCGAGCTTCAAACCAAGTACAACATCTGGTTATGCCCCGCTGAAGGTAACGTTTACGTACACCGGAGGTAGTACAGTCAGGTATTAAATCACACGTGTGGAACTACGGTGACGGAGCTACTTGCCAAACATGCTGGCATCCGTCGCACGTATATACTAAAGCCGGAAAATACAAGGCTACTTTAACTGTAAAGACTGCTTCAGGAAGCAGCACAAAAACATGCTACATAACAGTAAAAAAGAGGTAAATGTTCTCAGGTGGTTCTCTACCACCAAGCTTTTTTGTAAGTTGTTCTTGTATAAACCCTGCAGGAATTTGTGACGAAATCCTTCGACGGCTCATTTAGTCATTCCGCTACTAGCTGCATTTATGATAAAAGACATAAAAGGAAACTCAATTGCCTATATAGCAGGAATAGTAATCGGATTTTTTGATCACTTACTTGATTATTTACTGGGGATTAAGATTAGATTTAACACTACATGACTTATTAGATTTAACACTACACGACTTATTAGATTTAACACTACACGACTTATTAGATTTAACACTACATGACTTAAGAGATACGGGGCGCAGTTGAAACTCGGCCTTTCCTGCATGCTTCCCCGTTCAATAGTGATATTTACAGTCTCTACCGCAGCTTCGAGAATTGTCTTCCGCGGGCTGGTATGAAATTGAGTTAAAGTACTCAGGAATCAATTACTCTTTTAAAAAGCCGATCACAAAACTCAAAATTTTATTTTTTAAACCTGGAAACATTCTGGTATTTCTATGTAGATTCATTTCAATTTGGCCTATTTTTTTCATCCTTATCCCTGGACAAATTAACTTAATTTCAAGGATTTTTTTTAAAGTTTAGATTGAAAAGAAAGAATTTAAGAATCATTTATAAAATTTAGGTATACATACTATATTTTTATTAAACGAAAATAATGTAAAATAAAGGATGAAAAAATAAATGAAAACGAAAGAAAAAAACATCCAATCTTTTAGCTTCAACAGCCCTTCTTTTATTATTTTTGATCTTTTCATCTACTGCATCAGTAGCCAATGCACAAAGTGCCACATATGCATATATTACAAACCAACAAGACAACACTGTTTCTGTTATTGACACAGCAACCAACACAGTTACAGCCACAGTGAATGTCAGGAACCAAGCCTATGGAGTTGCTGTTACGCCGGATGGAACAGAGGTGTATGTGGCGAACGACAAAGAAAACACTGTTTCTGTAATTGATACAGACACAAATACAGTTACAGCGACGGTGAGCGTAGGAAACCTTCCTAAGGCTTTCGGGCAGTTTATAGGTTCTATCCCGGTATCCGAAGCAGAAATCGATGAAACCGAACAGACTGAGGACATACCAACCGGATCACAGGAAAATAAAGGAACAGTACAAACTGGAAATCTGGACTACTTCAGGAGATACCCGGATTTGGAGCGGCAAGCCTGATTATGATATTAATGATGGTATATATCTTAAGAAGAAATTAAGTAGAAAGAAATTAAGAGCGTGCAGATGAGTTTTGATGAATTATGAAAAACTCTTGCATTCCCTTTTTCGAGGTAAATGGAGAGATTTCTGTGCTTACGGTTTTCAATAACTTATCCAGGACGAAAATGAATCTCAACGGGTAAAAACACATGAGTAATAAACAAACTCCTGAGCAGGGGGCCAGAAACGAGATCGATAAAAAACTAAGAGCCTATCTTAAAATTAAATTTGATTCTACAATTGAGATATAACTTATGCATTTGAACTGAAAAACGGTAGGATTAAACAATTAAATAGTTTAAAATGTAAATTTAAATTATGATGTACAATATACTTGATTTTATACCTTGTGCATAAGTTCTATGAGATAAAATATTATCCTTAAGGTCAACGTGTACCTAAATCTCGGAGAAATTTACGATATGAATTTAAAGTTACGTTGATCATTATTCAATTGTAGAAACAGTTTGAATTTTAATGTACGCTTTAAGAGAACGTAGAAACCGCCGTTATTAAGGAAGAAACTCCATCCCTTTTCAAGTGATTCTGAGCATCTAAAAGGCACTCAAGAGTGCAGTAGACAGCTTTTTCTTCCACATCTTTCAGAACAACAAATTCATTCCCGCAAATTGGACAAATTTTTCTTATATAGTTCATTAGATATCACTGATCGTTTTAATTTTCAGTTATATAAAGATTCAACAGGCTATGTTCAATAGCGTACATAGTTGTGCAGATTTGATCTGAAATAATAAATATTTTTTTGAAAGTAATGTTTTTTGAAAAGAAGAAGATTATAGAGATGAAATTTTTAGTTGACAGACGGTAGTCTATGCTCATCCTGATGCTTTGCTCCTTTCAAGCCAGGATCATAACTTACTCATCTAACCCCGCCAAAATGCACATATACCCATACTCCAGTTTTCGCCGGTAGACTGGGTTATTCAAATCACCTTATAAAAATAAATGGATAAATTCATCGCCTATATATCCAAAATGGCCCATATTTTATATGGTGGTACATATAGATGAAGAAATTCAATCGGAATTAGCGACCATTTTCTGGGAGAATCGGGATAAAACCAGACTAAAAAAGGAAGAACTGCACAGGAAGCTTTTAGAACTCAAAGATGAGTTTTCCAGAATAGAAGAGGAAATTAAAGAGCTGGAAAGCAAGGAGGGATAGCCAGATCATTATAGAAACACTCCTTTTTGTCAGTAGCCTGTTGTCGGAAGTGAATTTTTGATGATGAGGGAATAGTCAGTCAGGGTAAGAGTCACAGGCAATACTGAAGTCAGTCTATCTTTTTTGGACTATTAGAATTTATTTAGGCAATTCTGTTCATTAAATTATTCAGTGAAGATCTCACAATGAATACTATTTTGCTATATCTTCGAGATGTTTTTATTTCGTCTTTACTTGCTACAGATATATATACTGTGTATGGTTTAAATTTTGATTATGTCCTAAAAGGTACAAGTAGACAATTATTTAATCAACTGACATCTTAAAAGCACTCCAAAACAGATAATGAAAGGTTTGGAGAAAAGTTTGAATACAGAATTATATGAGGCACTTGCGGCGTGATTTTCAGAGAGAAGCCGGGTGATGGTCAGGTTGTATACCGAGGCAAATATTTTACATCGTAACTACAATTAGAATTTAGGTTTTAAAGGATATTTAAAGGAAGAGACGATGCCACAGGTGCTCCGCCTAAGAATATCACATATTGCTCATTGTGTGCCTTATTTCCATAAAGAATCTGCTTTATCGGTTTTCCTTCTAAATAAGAGACATATGGAGGCGTTTTCGCTATATATGGGAATCATAAGACATCGTTTAAAAAAAGTAAAAATTAGTGAAGCATTTAATGTACACACTGATAGATAGTATATGACTGATGATTTACAGGCAGAGTTAGCAAAAAATGAACTGTGGATATTACCTATAGTAATAAAAGCGCAAGTATTTTATACTATAACTTACATATTATGTATTGTTCACAAGGAACTAAGCTGTAAGACGAAGCAAATTCAGGACGGCTTGAAAACCGATCCCGTAATATACTTCATTGATGCTTTAACTGCGAGATGGAGCAAATTCAGGACAGTCTGAAAGCTGATCCCGCAATAAACTTCATTGTTGCAGGCCAAACCTTGTGAACCCTTTATTCACTCTTTTAATCAAAGTTAAAGCGTATAGATATCGTTTTCTCATTTCTTACTGCTTTTCTCATCTTTTCGTTCCGGGCAGATTTTCCTCAAGGCTCAGAACAAGGTCAGCGATCCTGCAATGCTGTATAAGATCATTGATAAGATCGACAAGGAAAAAGCTGGGTCATGATGGGTGTGGATACGAAGGGGGAGATCTACGAAGGGCTCCTGTAGAAGAATGCCGAGGATACTAAAAGCGGAGCCGGGCAATACTTCACCCCCAGACCGCTCATAAAGGCAATGGTTCAGTGTCTCCATTTATTTACACTGTGCCTCTATCTTTTAATCGCCTTTCCAGATCGTCTATCCTGCTTTATTGTTTAGTCCCACCGCAACTGTGCACAAAGTCACTTATTTTTTCTATAACAGTTTCACTTGAGACAATCCAGGGTTTCTCTATGACATGTATCATGAGATTTGACGTGCCATCCCAGCTAAAATCAGCCGTAACTCCCAGTCCTGTCAGACGCCCGCTGTTTCCTGGAGGTACAGGAGTGCCGGCATCTGAAAGCTTCTTTTTAATGCAATCAAATACACTTTGATTAACGTTGTGGAACGTTACCGGATCACATCCACACATATTTTTTCCTCCTTATGCTGTTTAGGACTTACGCAGTTGAATGAAAAACCAATAACAAGAAACCATTAACAGTCTAAAGCATGATCAAACTACAGTGTCTATTATGCTTTGTTTTGTATTTCAAGTGCGTAAGTCCTACTGTTGAAATTTTTATTTTTGACTGCACATTCGACAGGGTAACATTAAGCTGTATGAACAAACTTTGAATCACAGATAAAAAATAAAGGCCTGTCTTTAAAAACAGTCTAAAAAACCAATAATTATACTCCATATGAGTACAAAAATTTTTGTATGCTTACTCTGTTAGCCTGAAACAGGGTTCAATTTCCGCGATCTGCAGGCATCAATAGAGCCCTGGAAAAAATAAGTTTGGATCTCTGACAACGTGGATAATGTGCATCACGCATTGAAGAAGAATCCCATGAAATATTCGGATCTGGAAGACTTTATCAAATGCTACAATCCTGAAAACCGCTACAGCCGTAAAGATACCTGGAGTGAAGAAGCTCCCGAAGGCAGGTTCCGGAAATTCAGCTATGATGAAGTTGTAGCAAGGGATAAAACGAATCTGGACATCTTCTGGCTCAAGGACAAAAGCCTTGCTGACCTAGATAACCTTTCGGATCCTGATATTCTTGCAAATGAGATAATCAAGAATATGGAGGCTTCACTGGCAAGTTTTAAGGAAATTATGGCTACTATTAACGGGGAAAGTGAAGAGAATTGAAAAATAAATTCCACATATGTCTAAAGATTAAAGAATATTCTTTATATTCTTTTTATCATCGCCAAATCCAAAAATTCAGATGTTTTTCAATAAAATGTTGTGGTGGATATCCACCACTCACCTTACTGTAATATATGCCGCCTTGGTTCTGGTTGTCACTCCTGCTGTGTTCTTGTATGTCAGGTTAATTGTGTTTTTCTGGCGTCCTGAATGTGTGTGCACTGCAGTTACTTCGTAGTGTGAATTCCAACCATTGCTGGTAGGTTCAAACACACAGTAGTAGTCTGTTGGATTGACAGTTGTCGTACTCGTAAACTGGACTTTAAGAGGAGCTACACCAGATGTTACATTAGCATCGAAAGTTGCTGTCGGTTTTTCGGGTTAGTCTGCAAGGTCGCATAAATAGATATCATTGCCATCCGCACTATCAACATAGTTCTTGTCTATTCCCCATACAACAGTATTATTGTATACTTCTGGTGTCGTATATGCTTCTTCAGGATAATTATATATTAGTGTGCTTTGTCCTGTAGATATGTTATACACATATACTCCAGGTTTGCCTTCATAATCATCAACGCATTTATTATATACAATTTTATCATTTTGTATGGCAATATGTGTCCCTGTACTGGCGCCGTATTCATTTCCATTTGGATCGGTGTCAAGTTGATGTGTGACATCTATGGTTTTCTTTGTTGACGTATCATACATCGCAATATATCCCTGATGATTATATACGTCAGACCAGATGACTTTAGTGCCCCATATATGCGGTATGTTTGGATCTCCATATGAATTGACAGTTATTTTTTCCTTCGTATTGATGTCATACATTCTGATAGTTATATCCACTTCTGGATCTTCTGAATAAGAGTAATACACCACTTTTGTGTCATATATGTCGGGATTACTACCGTTTCCGATTTTAGTCTGCGTGGATGTAGACATGTCCATCAGATACACACTATCATTTGCACTCCAGACGATTCTGTTGCCGTAAATAGCAGGTTTGCTATATTGGTCTACATTCTGCGTGATGTAACTTTTTGTGGCTGTTGGTATATCGTACACAGCAAGCCTTGGTGTTCCACTGCTTTCATCACGCCACACTAACTTGTTGTCGTAAATATCTGGACTAGATGCTCCAGAAGAGCTAACCGTAGTGTCTGTTCTGATGGTCAGGTTGTATAGATGAATAACAACCCCATTTGTCCATACTACCTTGTTACCATAAACAGCAGGATCATATCCTGTGCCAATTTTCGTAACTTGAGCCGCTGAAGCTGCGGCTGAGATTAAACTCAAAAAAACAAAAATCAGGAATGCTGAAGCTAAAGCTATTGAACATAGCTTCCCCTTATTTTTCATTTATTTTCCCCCAAGTAGCTTTATTTTTCAAAGTTAATGTACAGTTTATAGTTCGGATATTTTTCAGGTTCTGTAATAATATCTGAATCATCTGTTACTAAAGTCACATTAATCCAAATTTGGCTATTTGCCAAAGAATTATGTGGTAAATTAGTAAAGAGACTAGTATATATTATAATTTTATGAATAAAATGTTATTTAACCTTTGTTACATCGATTTTTGCTATGAACTAAAATTACAGACTTCAATTCGATATCAAAAATTGCCTTAAGACGAGAGGCTAATGGAAAAACTATCACTCAGACCGTTAAGGACCTTCTTAATGCATATAACCCTGATATCATCGATCTCAAAGCTTCTGAAATCAAACAACGCCAGCCGGAAATTTAGGAAGCCGATGCAAGGGAAAAACCGGCGGGCAGGCAGCAGTGGTACTGCCCGACAATATCCTGTTCGAAGGCGGAGCAGGAGAGACCATCCGCAAAAAACTTCTTGAAACCACCGACCTGCACACAATCCTGCGCCTGCCGACAGGTATTTTCTATGCAAATGGTGTAAAGGCAAACGTGCTTTTCTTTGAAGCAAAACTCGTATCAAAAGAGCCCTGAACCAGAGAAGGCTGGATCTACGACTACCGCACAAATGTGCATCACACATTAAAGAAGAACCCGATGAAATATTCGGATCTGGAAGACTTCATTAAATGCTACAACCCCGAAAATCGCCACAGCCTTACAGAGACCTGGAGTGAAGAATCTCCCGAAGGCAGATTCCGGAAATTTAGTTATGAAGAAATCGTAGCAAGGGATAAAACGAATCTGGATATTTTCTGGCTCAAAGACAAAAGCCTCGCTGATCTGGACAACCTTCCGGATCCTGATATTCTTGCAAACGAGATTATAGAGAATATGGAGGCTTCCCTGGAAAGTTTCAAGGAGATTATGGCTACTATTAATGGAGAAAGTGAAGAGAATTAAACTCTACTAAGAGCCTATCCGAAAAGTCAATAACAGATGTTGTAAAGATACAGTAGGTCACAACAAGTTCGGCTGGATAGCTCATTTGATTGTCTGCGAGAAGGAAGGAAGATAAATGCCCGTTTATATGATAATCGAAATCAAAGTCATGAATCATGAACTGTATACCAGATATGTCGAAAAAGTTCCAGAAATTGTAAAAAAGTACGGAGGCAGGTATCTGGTTAGGGGAGGTGAGGTTATTCCAATGTTTGGAAATTGGAATCCCGAGAGAATAGTCATGATTGAGTTTGAAACCAAAGAACAGTTAAGAAATTGCTTTAATTCGGCGGAATACCTGAAGATTGCACCCTTCAGAGAGAACTCTACGATCACAAAATCAGTAATAGTCAATGGATATTTGCCATCAGAATAATTTCAGCTAGAATCTAAAACATGCCACTGTTTTTAAACTGACTTATCACTTTTAACCAATTTGTCGTATTTGGTAGACAACCCACGGACAAAATCGATTAAGAGCCTGCACGAAAAGCCAATCATGGTATGTTGTAAATTTCACAGCAGGTCTATAATATCGAGTATTCGTTCCGGTTCTGCATATTTCCTATTGATATAGTAGGTCCACAACACTTTTCGGATAGGCTCTAAGAGAATTGAAATCTGTATAAGTAAAGCTAAAAAGATAGTTAAATAAAGCCAAAAAGGTAGTTTGTTAGATCCTGACCTAATCACCTTTTAACCTTGACCGTTTAAATATTGATATAATTCTTCTTAAAATGCCAGATTTCGAGTTATGAGAACTACCGTAAAAAGGAAGATAATCAGATGAAAGAGGACCAGGCTAGCCTTTCTGCAATGACGACTGCATATATTCGTGCTTATCATTCAATGCATGATACTCCCAAAATCTTTGATGATTTTCTGGCCTATCGTTTGATACCGGAGGAAGTACTGGCATTGATTGAACAGGGTTTGAGGAGAGATAAACAGTTTAACGATCCTGAGCATACTGTAGTTAAAGATCCTGAGAATACTGTCGTGCCCTCCTACCAGACAACTACCCTTGCATCTTTAACGAAAGCAACCAATGTTCTCAGCCGTGCACGATATACGGAAGACGCCCTGGAGGAAGCTGTCAGGCAGGGAGTAAAGCAATATGTCATCCTTGGAGCGGGGATGGACACTTTTGCATTTCGGCGACCAGAGATGATGGATTGTCTGGAAGTGTTTGAGGTCGACCACCCGGCCACACAAAATTTCAAGCTTCTTCGCCTTGCCGAACTGGGATGGGAACATCCATCACACTTACATTTTATTCCTGTAGATTTCACAAAGGAGAACTTAGCAACAGCACTCACTGCGCTCATCAGCTTATGACCCGAATGTTAAAAGCTTCTTTAGCTGGCTTGGAGTTACCATGTATTTGACTCAAGAAGAGATATTTGCGACGCTTCGTTCCATCACCGATATCGCCCCTGAGGGCAGTGTAGTTATTTTCGATTACTTAGATTCGGATGCATTTATCCCCGAAAAATCTTCTCCAAAAATGCAAAAGAAGCAGGAGATTTTTCAGAAGCTAGGCGAAAAGATGATAACGGGTTTCAATCCCTCAACTCTGGAAGAAGACATTGCAAGTTTAGGGTTAAGTCTTCATGAAAACTTGAGCCCGGAAGACATCGAAAAACGTTACTTCCAGGGACGTGAGGACGGACATCACGCTCCTGAACATGGGCACATTGCATATGCAATTGTTGAATAATATGGCTTCTTACAAATGATTTTTCGGATTTTTTCCTTTTACTTCATTAAAAGATGGGGGATTATCTGTGCAATATCTGTGCAATATCTGTGCAATATCTGTGCAATATCTGTGCAATATCTGTGCAATATCTGTGCAATATTACACTCGCCCATTCACCTTCCTGAGGATTCAATGAAAGCTCAAGTTAATCTTTCTTCTCACTTCAGAACCTGTACAAAGCCCCTGGTACCGTCAACACGGACATACTGGCCGTCTTTTAATATTTTGGTAGCATTTTCTATGCCGACAACAGCAGGAATACCGTATTCCCGAGCAATGACAGAGCCGTGTGTCATCATACCACCAATCTCCACCACCAGGGCTTGAACGGAATAAAACAGGGGAGTCCAGCCCGGATCAGTAAAAGGCGCCACTAAAATATCCCCTTTGTTCAGCTTTGCGTCTTCGGGTTTGAGGACAACCTTTACGTACCCCTCTGCAACACCGGCAGAAACAGGAGTACCGATTAGAGCGCCTTTCGGGGCCTCAATATCGCTCCTCACACCCGTAATAATTTCCCCTTCACTGGTCATAACCCGGGGAGGAGTCATCTTTTTGTACTGTTCGTAGGCTCTTTTACGGGAGTCTATAAGACGCCTCAGGTCTTCATTAAAACGATTTTCTAACAATGCAATCAGCTCATCGAGATATAAATAGAACACATCTTCTTCTCTCTCCAGAATCCCTCTTTGATGTAAAACTCGTGCCTCTGCCAGGATAGCCTGCCGATATATGTCAAAAAATCGAACAATGACATACTTGGGAAATTCGCGTAAACCTGTAGAATTTCGGTAAATGGAAAGAAGTCTGGACATAAGTCTTGCTTTGAGGCTTCCGGCGGGGGTATTGCTGATGCGCTCCAGAAGTTTTTGTACAGTTTCCTGAGCTTCCTTCCGGCCCTGTCTGAACCGGTCTCCGGTGTTCACCCGGAGCATTGCTTTTCATGTGGTTTATGATGGATGGAACCAGCAGGGTAGGTGCTTCCCACCATCGAATGTTTGAAATATCGATTTCACCCGGGCAGCGCATGCCATACAGCTCCATGAACCTGTCCAGATCGGTCCTGAATACATCTCCACCCTTTACTTTACTGAGCCCCTGATAGAAAGTGCTGTCTTCCGCTATTTCCAGATAATCTGCCACTTCAGGGTATTTTCGTGCTGTATCGGCCAGATCCCCAATCATTAACCCCATCTCACCGGTCACGTTTCCAGGCGGTGATTTACTCAGCGTGTCAACGTCAAGGTCCTCACCCAACCATATTCTGGTCAAGCGGCTGGCCATGGGCAGAACAATGAATGATAACGGTACGTACATCATGCTGCCATTCAGTTCCTGTAGTAACTTCCCCATACTTTCCTGGACCCTTTTAATCCGCTCCGTCCCTGATACCTGCATGATGCTGTGCCTGTAATTATTGATGATCGGTTCCAGAGGAGTTGTAGCCCGCTCAATAATGCCTGAGGGATCCAGGAAGAATAAATTGTTAATAATGACCGGGATACCCTTTAGATAGAGTGGAAGCATTGGTTTGAATAATTTAAACACCTGCTTCGTTGTGCCTTTGTTTGCTTTAGCTTCGTGTTGAAAGGTCTCGCTTGCTACTATTTTTGCCAGGGCATCTCCCATTAATTCGTCCAGAATAGTGATTTTCCAGGTAAAATATCGACGAAGAGGCTTACTGTACAAAAGAAGGGTGACGTCGAAAAAAAGCCTGCCTCCCGCTTCCACTATCACTGAATCGGGAAAGGATATGGAAGCTTTCCCAAAGGGAAATATTCCCCGAAAAATAGAAATTCCCATAGGTTTCATGGCATCTGTCATCATTTCCAGGTGGGCAAAAGAAAAAAATACGTGAAGTTTATTTCCATGTACTTTAGGAACGGGATAAAGAGAGGTAATAGGACGGCTTTGTAAGATATAGAACCTATTACCTGCCAGACACCACTCGATGTCCTGTTCCGAACAATAGTGCTTTTCTATCCTTTGACCGAGTTGGGCCAGCTCCAAAATTTTGTCATCAGAAAGAGCCTGTTTGTTTTGAAGTTCAGGAGCAAGTTCCTGAATTACTGTTCCCCCTTCTGCAACCGGATAAATAGCTTTCTTCTTTTCCGCGATTTGCTTTTTGACAATCTGACCCTTGAGGACCTGATAAGAATCGGCGGAAACAATTCCTGAGACCAGAGCTTCACCCAATCCGAAGCCGGCATCAATGGAAATGATATTCCTGTGCCCGGTGACAGGATCCATAGTAAACATAAGCCCGGAAACATCCGGAAATACCATTTGCTGCACCACTACGGACAAATATACCGAATGGTGATCAAATCCGTTTATGATACGGTAGATAATTGCCCTGTCGGTAAATAGCGAACTCCAGCATTTCCGCACAGCCTGTAGCAGTTGATCTGCTCCCTTTACGTTCAAATAGGTTTCCTGCTGGCCGGCAAAAGAGGCAGTCGGCAAATCTTCGGCTGTGGCGCTGGACCGAACGGCATAAGCCTGTTCTTCCCCCACTATTTTCCATGCATCAATGATAGATGATTTAATTGTTTGGGGTATGGGGATAGTTAGTAAGTGATCCCTGATCAGCTTTCCCAGCTTGCTAATTTCATCCGGTTGATCCGGTTTTAACTGGTCAAGCAAATCCAATAATCTATCCATCTCATGGCTTGTTGCAATAAAGTCACGGTAACCCGATGTTGTAATGCAAAATCCAGAAGGGACAGGAAATCCCGCCTTGCTCATTTCTCCCAGATTAGCGCCTTTTCCCCCAACCTCAAGCAAATTTGTCCTGTCGACTTCATTAAAGTGCATTACATAAGCGCTCATGTGAAATACACCTCGAAAAATATGAAATCTTGATTTTATATTATACGCTTTTATACACTATAGGACTTACGTGGTTGCCTGCAAAGCAGGAAACTTTTGAATTCCCTTGATTTTTATACAAAGGTATGCATCGGTTTTCTTGTGAACTACCACTAGGCTAAAGACCTGGTAGCTTCTTGCTTCATTCCCCCAACTTCTGTTCGTAAGTCGGCAAGCTCTTCCCCCACGTTCGTTTTACAATCAGGACATTCTTTTCGGGGCAGTCTCATTGGTGATAAGGTTTTCAGGGTCATAGGTGTCAATGTTCACTAGAAACGTTGCACCGATTTTGAGGGCAAGCCCGGCAACATGACCGTTTTCGAATAAGAGGAATGAAAAGAAGACCAATAAAGTTGAAATTCGACCTCATCTGTATGCTACCCCGTTCAATTTTAATCTTTGTAATCTCTACCGCAGCTTCGAGAAATGTCTTCCGAAGGCTGGTATGAAATTTAGCTAAAGTAAACTCAAGAATTGATTACTCTTTTAAAAAGCCGATCACAAAACTCAAAACATTTTTATTTAAATCTAGTATCACCTTAAACCATCTCATGCTTCTTGAAACCTCCCAGAAATAGAGAATTCACATATTACAGATAGATTTGAAAACTGTTCTTTTGCTTACGTTTTTCAGTAACTGACTTCACATAACCCAAAATTTGAGGTCCTCTTTTGCCACTATACATGGCAAAAAGTAACGAACAACTAAAATATTTCAATATCAGAAAAAGTAAGAAGATCGAGGCAAACAACTATTAAAAAAATAATTATTTTCTCCGGGACATAAAAAAATTTCCAATACCAATTATTACAATAACCACGCCTATGATAAAAATAATTTTTTCTATCAGACAAGTCACACCATATCCAATGTGATCAGGAAGCGTTTCCTGTTCAAGACTGATGGCCCTACTCGCTACATATACCTTTGTTCCATCTGGACTGAATGCAACTCCGGAAGGACTGCCTCCTACGTTCACCATATCTATAACAGTATCAGTAGCTGTGTCAATTACAGAGACTGTGCCATCATTTTCTTCATCGAGATTGCCCTGATTCGCCACATACACCTTTGTCCCCGCCGCGTTGATTGCAACTCCCTTAGGATAGTCTCCGATAGGCACCGTGGATGAAACTGTATTTGTAGCGGTATCAATTACAGACGTAGTGTTGTCCTCGGAATTTGCCACATATACCTTTGATCCATCCGGACTGACTGCAACTCCTTCAGGACAACTTCCTACGCTTACCGTCGCAGTAACAGTATTTGTCGCTGTATCAATTACAGAGACAGTTGCACTATCTTGGTTAACCACATATACCTTTGTCCCCGCCGCGTTAATTGCAACTCCAGTAGGCCGTGTTCCTACAGGCACCGTGACTATAGCACTGTTTGTTGTGGTGTCAATCACAGAGACTTTATTGCTGTAAGGGTCCGCCACATATACCTCTGCTCCATCCGGACTGACTGCAACTCCATAAGGCCAAGTTCCTACTTTCACTGCGGCTAGAATACTATTTGTTGCTGTGTCAATTACAAAGACGCCCAAATTATTAGTCACATATGCCTTTGTTCCTGATGGGTTGACTGCAACTCCAAGAGGATGGACTCCTCCGCTCATATTGGCTGTAACCGCGTTTGTGGCTGTGTCAATTATATAGAGAGTGTCACCCCACCATTCATTCACCACATATACTTTTGTTCCATCCGGACTGACTGCAATTCCAAAAGGCTGAATTCCTACTTCCACCGTGGCTGTAACCTCATTTGTTCCAGTGTCAATTACATAAACAGTGCCGTTGTAATAGTATTTGTACGTCTGACACCACCGCACCTGCGATACCCGCCAGCATTACAAGCACCAGCACTGTGATCCCTAAATTGATTATAAGGACGTGCTTTCTGTGTATTTTATCACATATTATTTCTTTCATTTTAGATCCCGATTATGATTTGTAGATTTATACAGCCGATTCCAAAACTCCAAATTAGCTCTAAATCTCTTTTCTGAAACAAATAACCGAGTTCCTGATAATGAAAAATAGTCCTGAAATTTTTGTAGTGAAAATAGAATTGGTTTTGGGATAAGCTTATAATAAAAGAATTAAAGCATATCAATACATAATACCTCTCTCTATAAAGATAATTTTTACAATGAGTAATTATCTTCTTCTATTTAAGGGGGCATTTTTTACAATTCTTAACTTCTTTTTATAATAATGGCGTTATTAATATTATTTAAAACAGTCTTTTCATTAGAGCACCAATATTTTATCTTGAAGAAAGCTCTTTCGATGTATTTGTTAATTCTGCGAAAAAATTAAGGAAGGCAAAAATATTTCAACAATGATAGTCTCGTTGTAGTGGAATAATTAAAATGACTCTTCGCTGTTTCGAGTGGGTAACTTCCGTTCATCTCTAAACGTTAAAGCAGCATATCTAAAATTCAGAAACATTTGTTGTTGAAAATCATATTCAAGCCTGGTGTTTTTCTTTTTTACCGGGTTACTTTCTAACTAAGCAATTATTTTCAACCTATACAAAACAGCGAAGAGTCATCATAAATAACTCCCAAGCATTATCAAAATACAGAAATAAGATGTAAAAAGATTAACGTCAAAGAGGCAATATGTTAACAAAAGGGATTGATTACTACGCTTTTCTGGACATAGACAATTTTGGAGTCACGTTTTCTGCTTCAGGTTTAGCTCCCGTTTCTTACAGTTCTCACTCCCCGATGAGTAAGGGCAATTTCCAGCTTGCCAGAGGAAAATTCAAATGGAGAGTCGGCAAAGGAAATCAGGTCCTTAACAAGGGTTTTGCCGAGATTAATTATTTAGCAGGCAATCTATTGCGTTCAAATTTGAATGATATGATGTCTACTCAATCAGTTGTCATGCCTGACTATGTATTGTCATATGGGTTTTATGACTGCGGAATGAGAACAGATGGACGTTATTTGACCAATCAGGATCAGTCCTATGTGTACCTGACTGCCAATTACTCGCATTGGATGAAAGACCTGGCAAAGGAATGTCCTGAATTCCTGGACAGGCCATTAAATGTATTGGCATTGCCTGGAGCTCATAATGCAGGAACGTTTGAAACCTCTAACTTCAAGCAACTGCTTCAAAATGATGAATTCTCAAGAAAGGTCCGTTCAGACCTTAAAAGCTCTCTTGATAAAAAACCAAAGAATACTATTACTAATTATACTATCTCTAATTCACTTGAGCGTATAGTAATCAACCTGGCTTGCACGCAAAAAGATAATATTTCTACAATGCTTGATCTGGGTATTCGGTATTTTGATTTTCGTCCTGGATATTGTTATGGGGATTTTAAGAACCTTCCCAGGTTTAAGAATAAGATTTTCCACCAGCATGAGTTTATTCCAGGCTATTCTTTCTATAAATTCCTGTGTGATGTTCTTAAATGGCTTGCAGTGCATCGCTCGGAAATCGTTGTCGTGAATCTCAACTTCCAGGGCTTTAAAGAAGCTTCCATGAAACCCGGTATTGATGACCTTATGGTTCTGGTCTTAGCTGCGCAGTTAAATACAAATACTTGTGATCTAGCGATTGGAAGCAAGGACTACTTAAATGTGAAAATTAGGCTCCTGTTAAATGAAAATAAGCGTTTAATTTTCCTGAACCAGGTTGATGCGGCGTCTGATGCACAGAAATACGATTCCTACGACAAACAGATTTATGCGACTATTGATGTGAAAAACATTCTTGCTGCATTGAACCGGATGCAGTCGCATCCACCAAAAGGTAAAGCTTACACAGTACTGCAACTCCAGGGTACTTCAACTGCAGATTTAATGGCGTTCTCAACATCAATACTTGATGCAACAAGCCTGGGGAGTAGTGATGCGATGTCACCTTTGATGTCAACTAAAGCAATTTTTGATAACTCTACCTATCCCTGGCTTGCCAATAATGTGCCAAAGAAGTTTTCACCCAACAGCTTGCTAGTATTCATAAATGACTTTGTTGACAATGCATTAGTAAAACACGCAATCGATATCACACGAAAGCGGATTGCCCTGTGAGCAGATAGATTGGGAGTAGTTATTGCTCCTGACCTTGTAATATCCATGCTGAACTGGCCTTCGTACGACCCTATTGTTTTTGGAATTTTTGGCAGTCTCTATGTAGCTTCTGGTCTCGTATCCGTACTGGGCTTGAGAGCTCCTCTGAAATTTGTTCCAGTCTTGCTTTTGCAGCTAACTTATAAAATAGTCTGGTTTTTAGGAGTCGCTTTGCCTCTTGTAGTAAAAGGGCAGTTTCCGACTCATGGGTATCTCTTTGCTGCGATATTTCTTACCTATCTCATCGGGGATCTGATAGCCATACCTTTCAGCTACGTATTTGGAAAGAATAAGGTGAATTGACGAATAATTAAAAAACGCCGAGTGCAGGTAATTGCATAACCATAACTCCTGCCCTCAGATATTTTGCCTTCATAAAGTATTGGACATTAAACAATCTCTGCTATCTTTCTTGCAGATGCTTTAAACGCTTTTTTTGCCCTTGCTTCGGCAATCCCGGCTCCCATTGCAATTTTCAGGGCAGTTTCATCGGTGATCAGGTCTTCAGGGGCATGCGTGTCGGTATTTACCAGAAGTTTTGCACCGACCTCAAGGGCAAGCCAGGTAACATGGCTGTTTTTCTAATAAAAGAAATGAAAAGAAAACTAAACAAAGTTGAAATACGGCCTTGCCTGTAATTTATTATAGAGGTTTTGTATGTAAGAGAGTGAATATGAACTCACGAAGTAATTACTCTTTTTAAGAGCCATCCCAATAATCAAAATTTGTTTTTTCAAATCTCGTAGCACCTTAATCTATTTTTATAAAAATCTGATAAAATTGGAAATGTATTTATGAGTTCTCAAGCAAACAAAAGCTGGATAAATACGTTTAGTGTGTGGTGAGAACAAAATATGAGTATCAGATACATGGGAGTTGAGGAATTTGCTCGCAGATTTAAAAGATTAATCGAATCTAACGACGCCAAATTCTGTTTCTTTTTGGGGGCAGGATGCTCTGTTTCCTCGGGTATTCCAACGGCAGCAAACCTTGTAGATAATGTATGGCTCCCAAAGCTTAAAGAACTGGAAACCGGAAATCAGGAAAACTTCAATGAATGGTTAAAAGAAAAATTTCCAAAATATAATAAAGAAAATGCAGCCCAATTTTACGGGGAAATAATAGAAAACCTTTTTCCGACTCCTAAAGAAAGACAACAGGAAATTGAAAGGCTTGTTGCAAAAAAAGATCCTGGATTCGGGTATACCGTTTTAGCCCAGTTAATGGCAGAAAAATGCGGAGAACACTGCAATATAATTCTTACTACCAACTTTGATGACATGGTTGCAGATGCTCTTTATCTTTATACAAACAAAAAACCTATTGTCGTTTTCCACGAATCATTAGCTGGTTTTGTGAAAATCAGCGATAAACGTCCTCTGGTAATAAAACTGCATGGAGATTCAAAACTTTCTCCCCTCAATACAAGGGAAGAAACCACGGAATTAGATGATAAAGTTAAAAAAGTGATTAAAAACCTGCTATCTGAAACTGGCCTGATATTTATCGGATATGGGGGCAACGACAAAAGTATAACTGACATTCTAAAGGAAGTCCCCGAAGATGAAGGCTCTTTCCAATGGGGAATTTACTGGATAGGACAAAGAATACCAAACAACGAGATGGAAAAGTTCTTGGAAGATCGAAATGCGGTATGGGTAAATCACAAGGATTTTGATGAGTTGATGCTTCTCATTAAGGCAGAATTAGGACTTAAACCTCCTTCAAACGAGAGGTTTGACAATTTATTTAAAGTTTATTTTGATACATTCCAAAAACTGAACGCTAAAATTAATGCAAAGCCGGATTCTGGAGAAAAGAAGACTCTTGAAAAAGCCATTGAAAAAGCATCACAAGAATTCAAATCTTGGTGGTCAGTCGAATTAGAAGCAGCTAAATATACGGATACAGATTCCGACAAAACTGAACAGATTTACCAGGATGGTATTAATCAATTTTCAGATAGTCATCAACTCGTTGGAAGCTATGCAAATTTCTTGGCAGAACATCCGTAAGGACTACGATAAAGCAGAAGAAATGTACAAGAAAGCTATGAAAATTGAACCAAATAATGCTAGTAACCTTGGACGCTATGCAAATTTTCTGAAGAACGTTCTTAAAGATTACGATAAAGCAGAAGAATTGTACAGGAAAGCTCTGGAAATTGAGCCAGAGAATGCTAATAACCTTGAAAACTATGCAATTTTCCTGAAGGAAATTCGTAAGGACTACGATAAAGCAGAAGAGATGTACAGGAAAGCTCTGGAAATTGAGCCAGAGAATGCTGATAACCTTGGAAACTATGCGATTTTCCTGAAGGAAATTCATAAGGACTACGAAAAAGCAGAAGATATGTGCAGAAAAGCTCTGGAAATTGAGGCCAGATGATGCTGATTGCCTTGGAAACTATGCTGGACTTCTGCTAGCTAGAGGAAATGAAGAAAATGGCTTTTATCTATTAAGAAGGGCAATCTCATTCGCTGATAAACAGAATTTATTACTAGTGTCGAGTCAACGATGAAACGTCGTAGAAGTTATATTGAATGACATTCATAAGTATCACTTATGAATAGATACACAGTGATACTTACCGAAGACGAACGTAAATCTCTCCTTGAACTTGCTTCAAAGGGAAAACATAACTCTCAACAAATTCTCAATGCTCTGATCTTGCTTAATTGCGATATAAGTGAATGGAATGTTAACCATTCAACCAATGAAGAAATCTCACGTGTCCTGAATATTAGTATGAAAAAAATTGACCGTGTTAAGAAGCGATTTGTTGAAGAAGACCTTGAGGTTGCCCTCAACGGGAGAGAAAGCGATCGCATTTATACTAAAAAAGTTGATGGTGACGCTGAAGCCCATTTAGTCGCCCTTAGTTGCAGTGAACCTCCCGAAGGTTTTGCAAGATGGTCTTTGAGATTATTAGCCGATAAGGCTGTAGAACTTGGCTATTTCGAGGATATTTCTCACGAAACAGTACGCCGTACTTTAAAAAAACGAAATCAAACCCTGGCAAAGGAAAGGATGGGTAATTCCCCCGGAACAAAACAGTAGCTTTGTTGCAAATATGGAAAAGGTTCTGGATATTTATAAGCGTCCATTAGATCCACGAAATCCTGTTGTATGTATGGACGAATCCCTAAAACAACTTATTGAAGAAACCCGGATTCCTATCCCATGCTCACCAGGGAAGCCAGCCAGATTCGATTATGAATACAAGCGTAATGGAATGTGCAACATATTCCTCGCCTGCGAACCATTGACAGGAAAAAGAATGGTGAAAATTACTGAAAGAAAAACTAAGCAAGACTGGGCTTATTTTCTGGAGGAAATCGCACTACAAAGTGAAAATGCAGATAAAATTACACTCGTAATGGACAATCTAAACACACATGTTCCCGGATCTCTTTATGAAACATTTCCACCACCTAAGGCGAAGGCACTGTGGGATAGGTTTGAGTTTGTGTATACACCAAAACATGGAAGCTGGTTGAACATAGCAGAGATCGAATTGAACGTACTTGCAGGTCAATGTTTAAAAAGGAGAATGGATAACATCGAGTTCGTTAGAAAAGAAGTTTTGGCATGGCAAAATTACAGAAACAACAAAAATTCAAAGGTTAATTGGCAATTCACAACAGATGATGCAAGGATAAAGTTATCACGTCTTTATCCGACATTTGAGGATTGACCCAACACTAGAATGCTGGTTCTATTGTTATGCTCATACAAAAAACGAAAAATGCAGAAACCAGAGCCTTGGCAAAATAAAGGATTTGCTCAGATCTGAAGCCAGATCTCCTGGCTGGAATCTTGGAGAAAACGTGAAAACTGCCATAAAAGGTGGTCATCCTGAACCAGAGTTTCTGGAAAAGCTTTCAAGAGTTATCTCTGATGAAGCAGATGAAGTAGAACTGGATGCTTTTAATGTATGGTTACAGGACTTCTAAACTGGCTCTGTAACCTCACAATTCCGATTATTTTTTGCAATCTTTTTGAAGTTGATTAGTACATCACCATAATTCCTGCCCTCAATTATTTCACTTTCATACAGTGCTGGATATTAAACAATCTCTGCTATCTTTCTTGCGGACGCTTTAAACGCTTCTTTTGCCCTTGCTTCGGCAAGCCCGGCTCCCATTGCAATTTTCAGGGCAGTTTCATCGGTGATCAGGTCTTCAGGGGCATGCGTGTCGGTGTTCAACAGAAGCGTTGCACCGATTTCGAGAGCAAGCCTGGCGACATGGCCGTTTGTCCTGTTGTGCCCGTTCCTGGCGGTGATTTCAAGGCAAGAATCGTTCTCTGCCGCCGTCTGAACATCTTCCTCTGAAATGAGACCAGGGTGCGCCAGGATGTCCACATATTCGCAGGCAACAGACGCTGCATTTGTCCCGGCTGCAACTGGTTCGTATATGGTTTCCCCGTGCACGACAACAATTTCAGCACCCAGATCTTTTGCTTTTTTTGCAAGAGGAGCAATCTTTCTTGGAGGTACATGCGTCAGTTCAACTCCAGGCAAAACGCGGATATCCCATTCGTTTTCCAGGTACTTAGCCTTCTTTGCAGCTTCCAGAACATGTTCGAGATTGGTGTAATCAGCATGATCGGTAATTGCAATAGCCGTATAACCGTGAACAACTGCCCGCCGGACAAGTTCGCTGGGGATCAGTTCCCCGTCACTGAAAATTGTATGAGTATGAAGATCAATCAACCGGATCACCGTGTTTGGACTCGCTTTAATTTTTTGCCATTTGGTTTTTCATTTCTGAATTATATTTTTCATCGCTAAATAGATAGTTCACTGTATCAAATAATTCGTTTTATCAAGTAATTAATTTTGTTAAATAGTTTACTTTATCAGCTGAAATCTCTAATAAAATTATTCCGACTTCCCGGATTTTCCAAGCCTTTCTGCAACATCTGCGAAAGCGAAGTTCGGCTTGACATCTGTTATGCTGATCCTGACCTTTTCTCCTATCTCGACTTCCTTTACGAAGACAACAAATCCTTCGATCAGTACTGCGCCGTCCCCACTTGAACCAAGCTTCTCGATGTCTACAACAAATTCGTCTCCTTTGCGGAGCGGAGCTGTAAGGAATTTCTTTCCGATAACATAGATCTCTGCGCTCTGAGACCGCGATGCTTTCGGAGAATATGCGGCTGTTTTGACAAAGTTTCCCCTGACCTGTTGCAGGTAGTCGTTAAACATGTCACCCTGGAAGACCTTCACAACGAAATTCCCTTTAGGCTTAAGGATCTTTTTCGCACATTCCAGGGCTGAGGTCGCAAGCTCAATTGACCTTGCATGATCGTAAGACCAGTTTCCGGACATGTTGGGGGCTGCATCACAGAGTACAACATCGGCTCCTTTTGCCCCTACGCTCTGAATAATCTTTTTTATTGTAGAATCTGCGTTAATGTCGCCCTGAATGGTCTCGACTCCCTCGATAGGCTCGATTCTCTGCAAATCCACACCAAGAATTTTTCCCCCAGACAGTTCTTTTGCAACCTGCAGCCACCCGCCAGGCGCTGCACCTAAATCCACAACCGAGTCTCCCCGATTGATAATATGATGTTTTTCATTAATCTGCTTGAGCTTGAAGGAAGCCCTGGATCGGTATCCTTCCTCTTTTGCCTGATGATAATAATAGTCTCTTCTGTCTCTTGCCATTGCTTACCTTCCCTGCACTGAAAGCTGATATAGATTACGCAAACGTTTTTTGCCAGCTTCAGGGGATTATAGCTCAGTTTATAAGATAATAATTAAACCCGATATTATTATTTTATTAAATATATAATCTCGGTTATTTTTAAGTTAGAAAAATTTTTAAAAATTACAGGAAGGCATGAATATCAGCTTTCCTGATTTTTGCGATCTGTATTTAGAAGCGAATTCAAAGCCAGTATCCCTCATAGAAGCCAGGTATTCCTCATAGAAATCTAGAAAGTTTCTTCAATGCTTCCAGTAGATGCCCTTTAACATTTCACAGCAGATACCTTCTTGAGCTTAAAACCGTCCTGAGAACCTCTTCGCCGCCTGCTTTTTCGACCTTGATGTCAGACGGCCTTTCAATTATTTCAAGGTTGAGAGGAAGGCGTTTCTGGGTTTCTCTTATGAGCTGGGAATCCCCGCTCATAATAACGCAATCAATAGGGGAATTTTCTTCGAGAACTTTATCCAGGGCTTCAAAGACTTTGTCCATGTGATGTGCGATATCCTCTTCTCTCAGGCGTTCGAACCGGCGCTGGCTAAAACCTCCTTTACTGTGCTTTTCCTTAACGCTGCTCCGGACAAGCTCCCTGGCATCGAAGAACCTGGCATCGGCAGCAAACCCTATGAAAGACTCGCCTGCGTGCAGGACAAGGACGAGCATACGATAGTCCTTACTCAGGCTTTCTTCAAGGAGAGAGGTTTCAAAACTGTGCCCAAGATGCCAGGATGAAGAGGTTACCGGAACAGGAGGGACTATAGCTTCGCAAACCATGCGGTGGAGATCATAGAAAAATACAAAGCCGGTTTCCTGATCAAGCCTGTCAAGGAGAGTAAGGGTCTCTTCTTCTATCAAATCAAGGACTTTCTCACTCAGCACACCTGAGAGACGGGTACCCGGAGGCAGGTAAGCAGTCAGTAAATGATCTGCAGGAGCATGGAAAGACCTGAGTTTGGAAAGGTAAGCCTGAACAGCAGACGGGCTCAGGGTTTCAATCCCGCGAAATTCCAGCTTTCCCTGGGACTCGACCCTGAGCATTTCGAGCTCGTGAGAGAGAGTCTGGGTTCGGATACGCTCCTGATTAAAGCGGGCTTCAGCCTCCTGCCTATCCGCAACTGCCTGCCTTGCAAGAGTCTCTTTCTTTTCAAGCTGATTTTTTGCACTCCGCAGGTCGAGTTCCAGTCTCACGATCTGAGAGTTGAGCCGGTCAATCTCAAACTCGAGCTGTCCTCTTCCTGAAATTTTTCCAATGAAAGTGCTTAAGCCCTTTTTCGCATCTTCAGTGGCTTCTCTTTTTGAGTCTTTTTTGTCGTTCATCTGGCTCCCTTTCCCGATCCCTGTCAACCTCAGGCTAATTGGGGTTGTAGCTTTCATGGTTTATGATGTAGCTTTCATGGTTTATGATGTAGCTTATTATGGCTCAGGTTATAGCTTATTATGGCTTATATACACAGACTTATTAATAAAATAAAGCTTCTCTATCAGTTTTAATCTTTAGTATTTCGAAAGTTTTAAGAATATCGTTATTGAATGTCACTTTGCTTTCGGGAGTTTTTCCTGGAAAGCACGCTGAATTAAGAAAGTCGATTTCCATATTTATTTAGTTCTTATAGATTTACTCCGGTGCCTGAATGAAAACCCCATTGAAAGACTTTCAAAGCCAGACGGACCAGAAAGGCCCGAAACAGGAAAATCCCGGTCAAAAGGAGCCGGATAGAGCAAATAAGACTGATAACGAAGCCAGTCAAAATGCCGCCAGGTCAAAAGCTGAGAAATTCCATCCCACGCTCTGGATCCAGGAACAGAGGAGCTCTTCCCTTGCCGGAAAAACCATCGCTCTTGGCGTTACGGGAAGCATTGGAGCGGTCAGGGTAGTCGAACTTGCAAGAGAGCTGATAAGAAACGGGGCTGATGTCCATGCGGTTATGACAGAGGCTGCCACGCATATCCTGCACCCTGATGCCCTTCACTATGCTACAGGAAACCCTGTAATTACCGAGCTTGGAGGCAGGGTTGAGCATGTGGAGTTCTGCGGGCTTAAGGGCAGGGCAGACCTTCTCCTTATAGCCCCTGCAACAGCAAACACTATAGGAAAAATCGCATATGGGATAGATGACACTACTGTCACTTCTTTTGCAACAACTGCCCTTGGCTCAGGCGTACCTTTAATGGTTGTACCTGCGATGCACGAGTCAATGTACAGGCACCCGGCTGTAGCTGAGAATATAGTAAAATTGAAAAGCTGGGGTATTTCTGTTGTGGGCCCCAGACTGGAAGAAGGCATCGCAAAGATTGCAGCAAACGAAGAAATAGTGCTTGAGGTAGAAAGAGCTCTCGGAAAAAGAAGCCTTGAAAAACGAAAGGTAATTATTACAAGCGGTTCCACTGCCGAAAGCCTTGACCCTATCCGTATCCTCACGAACCGGGCTTCAGGTAAAACCGGGAGGGAACTTGCCCTAGAAGCTTACCGCAATGGAGCCAATGTAACCCTGGTGCACAGAGATCGTCTGGGGCTTGCAGGAATCAGGGAAATTTTTGCAGAAAGCGCCGCCGAAATGACCGATGCTGTGCTCTCGGAACTTGAGAAAGGGTATGATGTCCTGATCAGCGCGGCAGCGATCGCAGATTATACAGCAGAGCCCTCTCCCGAAAAGATCAAATCCGGAGGGGAACTTGTGTTGAAACTGAAACCTACCCGCAAACTGATAAAAGAATGCCGTGAAAAGTATCCTGACCTTGTGATCATAGGTTTCAAGGCTGAAACAGGCGTTGGAAAAGATGAACTCCTAAAAAGGGCGGCTTCGACCCTTGAAGGGGCAAGACTGGATCTTGTTGCAGCAAACGATGTCGCAAAAGGCGGAATGGGCACAGAGGAAAATGAACTCTACCTGCTCGGACGGAAAAAAGGTGAACCCAGGCACGTAAGTGGGAATAAACGCAAACTTGCAGCCTTTATCCTTGAAGAAGTGACCTGGCTTTTAAAATAACAAAAATAGCGTGAAGTTACAATTCCTATCTTGAAGTTGACGTTATATAAATCCATATAATTTATGTTAAGCTGTGTTTAATGCTGAATATGCCCTGAGCTATTTGAATGCTGAATATGTCTGTGAATACTGAATATGTCTGTAAATATCGTGCAAGGTATTCCAAAATATTCCATAAAATATCCGGAAGCATTCTGCAAAGTATTCTGCAAAACAGGAACGAACTTTGAAAAAAATGATTGAAATCGTAAAAAGGCGTTTTCTATAAAAAGGCGTTTTCTATGTACACATATGAGAGTGAAAGAGCAGACATTCTGGCAAAAGCCTATGCTCCGGGACACATCACAGGTTTTTTCCAGATTCATGAGCATCAAGACCCTCATCGTAAGGGTTCCACAGGCTGCGGAATCGTCCTGAACGGGGGAGTTACCACCGAAGTAAAGGTTGGGAAATCCGTAGAAAAAACCGAAATATTCCTTAATGGAAAAAGGGTTGAAGGCAGGACTACCAGGACAGTCGCAGATATGATGACCGATGTGCCTGTAAGGATTAAGAGCTGGGCAGAAATCCCAACCGGATGCGGGTTTGGAGCCTCGGGTGCAGGAGCTTTAGGGACAGCCTATGCCCTGAACAGGGCACTTTCCCTGAACCATACCGTAAAAAGCCTGACCGAATTTGCACATGTTGCAGAGGTTGTCAACCACAGCGGACTTGGGGATATTGCCGCCCAGTCAAACGGCGGAGTAGTTATCAGGCTGCAGCCGGGAGGGCCCGAATTCGGACTTGTGGACAGGATCCCGGCTCCCGAAGCCAGGGTTTTCTGCATTGTGCTTGGTGAGATTTCCACAGATTCTGTCCTGGGGGACGAAGCTGCAGCCGGGAGAATTAATACTGCAGGAAAAGCAGCCATGTCCGAACTGCTTAAAAAACCCACTCTTGAGAATTTCATGTATCAGGCAAAAGAGTTTTCCAGTAAAACCGGTCTTATGAGCAGCAGGGCAAAAGATGTTATTGAAGCTGCAAACGCAAGCGGAGGACTTGCTTCCCAGGCAATGCTCGGGGATACGGTCTTTGCAATTGCCCCCGACTGCCAGGAATTCCCTCTTTATGAAGCCCTGCAGGAATTCGGTGAGGTGCTGGAGTACGGCATAAGCACCTGTGTGCCAAGGTTAATGTATGAATGAGCTTCAGGGCAAAGCATTATTTGTGTTTTTGAACATCAGGCAGGAGATATAAATTTTGCAGAGATTTTCTACATAAGAAAACCCCTATAACTTAAATAGGATAGAAATCGAAAAGTTGAGGCCAAACAGAAGGCATGCAGTTCAGGGAATCATCCAAATACTCCGAATAAGTGTAAGCAGGTAAATATATTGAAAATCTTTTCCAGCATGAAGTAAATCAGTACAGGCTGCAGTACTAGATAAAAAATAACTAAAAAATATTAAGAAATATTAAAAAATAAGTCAACAAGCAAAAGGTGAGCGACAGACATGACCGAGATACCCAAAGACCACCCAAGGTATGAATCCCTGCTCGCCCGTGAAAAAGTCACAGCCGGGGTAAAAATGGGAATTACAAGCGTACAGGGGCTGATTGCCCAGGGAAGAGGCGAAAGCTTTGATTACCTTATAGGCGAGCGAAGCACAGAGTCTGCCCTGTATGCTGAAAGGGCTGCAGTTGCTGCTCTTCTTCTGGCAAAGAATCCGGTAATTTCAGTAAACGGCAACGTCGCAGCCTTATCGCCTGAAAAAGTTGTTGCCCTCGCAGACGTTACAGGGGCCAAGATTGAAGTTAATCTCTTTCACAGGACCGAAACCAGGGTGCACCTTATAATAGAACAGCTAAAAGCCAACGGGGCTTCCGAGGTGCTCGGGAAAAATCCGGATGCAAGCCTTGAACTATCTCATGACAGGCGGCTTGTAGAGAGCAAAGGGATCTATACCGCAGACGTGGTGCTCGTTCCCCTGGAAGACGGCGACAGGTGTGAAAAACTGGTAGAGATGGGAAAGACTGTTATAACTATTGACCTTAACCCTCTCTCCCGTACCTCCAGGATGGCCACAATATCTATAGTTGACAATCTTACCCGGGCTCTGGAAAATATGATCAGGCTTGCACTGGAAATCCGAAAGGAGAGGAAAGAAGAACTTGTGAAATTGATTACGACTTACGATAATAAGAAAACCCTCTCTGAGGCGATTTCTGAAATTCAGGAACACCTGAAGACCATGGTTGCAGAAGCGGAATACTGAATATGGACCTGATAGAAAAAACGAGGGAATTTGTAGCTTCTTTTCTTGAAGGAGAGCCCAGTTCCCACGATATGTCCCATATCAACCGGGTAGAAACCCTCTGCCTGGAAATCCAGAAAGAAGAAGGAGGAGATCTTCTCATACTCCAGCTCGCAGCCCTGCTCCATGATGTGGGCGTAATTAAGGAACACGAAGAAGGCGGGGACCATGCCCTTTACAGCGCGGAAATAGCCTCCGAATTTCTCGGGAAAGCAGGGCTCGGAAAAGAGGTTATTGAGGCCGTCACAAGCTGTATCCTGACCCACCGTTTCAGTGGAGAAAAAATGCCTGAAACTATAGAGGCCCGGATTTTGCAGGATGCTGATCGGCTTGATGCCCTCGGAGCAGTAGGGATTTTCAGGGCTGTATTTTCCATGGGAGCTCTCAGGATGCTCAAATACGTAACAGGGATAGATAAAGGGAATTCAAAAAAGACTGTTTATATTGAAGACCCTATTGAAGGCTTTAATGAATATATGCATTACAAACCATTCACAATTCCTGAGAAATTGAATACCGATGCTTCAAAAAGAATTGCCGAAGAAAGACTGAAAATCATGCGCCTTTACCTTGAAGCCCTGAACCTTGAGACCGCAACCAGTGAACAGAAGCTCTAAGTTGTGAGCTGATTTTTGAGAGTTATCATAAAAAATTCCAAATGTATAGAAAAACTCCAAACGTAAACGGAGTTTTATTCTCGCAAAACTAACGAATCTTATTTTTCCACAGGGTTCTGGCGCAATCCTCAGGACAACTTTTTTTATGATAACCTCTTAATCCAGTTACTTCATAATTCCAGTACTTTTTAAATTCAATTTGATATAACAAGTTTCAGTTTAACAGGTTCCAGTTCATTACCTGACGGATTTGATCATATGGCTGACATAATCATAAAAAATGCTTACGTTTTAACGATGGACCCGGATGCAGGGGACCTCAAGAACGGAACGGTTGTCATTGAAGACGGGAAGATTACGGAAATCGGGGAAAGGACGAATGGAAGTGCAGAGACCGTAATCGATGCGAAACATTCGGTAGTAATGCCAGGGCTTGTGAATACGCATACTCACGCAGCAATGACCCTATTCAGGGGGTATGCCGACGACCTGCAGCTTGCAGATTGGCTTGAGGGGCATATCTGGCCTGCCGAAGCCCGGCTCACTGCAGAATACGTTTATAAAGGCAGTCTGCTTGCCTGCCTGGAGATGATAAGGTCGGGAACTACTTCTTTTGCAGATATGTACTTCCATATGGATGAAACTGCAAAGGCTGTTGAGGTATCAGGGCTTCGGGCGTCGCTTTCCCATGGACTGATAGAACTATGGAATGAAGAAAAGGGAGAGGCAGACCTCAAAGAAGGAAGGCGCTTTGTCAGGGCCTGGCAGGGTGCAGCAGACGGCAGGATAAAAACGATGTACGGCCCCCATGCCCCGAATACGTGCTCAGAAGAGTTTCTTGCAAAAGTAAGGGAAGAAGCAAGCAGGGATGGAGCCGGAATTCATATCCATGTCCTTGAAACGGAGGCCGAACTGTTAGAGATGAAAAAAAGATACGGGAAATGTTCCGTGCACCTTCTGGATGACATAGGATTTTTCGGCCCTGATGTACTTGCAGCTCACTGTGTCTGGCTTTCGGACGGGGATATCGAGATTTTGAAGAAAAGGGGAGTTAATGTTTCCCATAACGCAATAAGCAATATGAAACTGGCTTCCGGGATTGCGCCTGTGCATAAGATGCTTGAAAAAGGCATAAATGTCAGCCTTGGCACTGACGGCTGCGCCTCAAACAATAACCTTGACCTCTTTGAAGAGATGAAAACCGCTGCCCTTTTGCATAAAGTGAACACTTTCAGCCCGACTGCCCTTCCTGCAAGGCAGGTACTTGAGATGGGCACGGTAAACGGTGCAAAAGCCCTTGACACGGAAACCGGCATGTTAAAAGTCGGGAAAAAGGCAGACCTGATAATAGTAGATATGAAAAAGCCGCACCTTACCCCCTGTTTCGATGTCCGGTCCCATCTTGTGTATTCGGCAAAAGGAAGCGATGTCAGGACAACGATTGTAAACGGGAAAGTCCTGATGGACGATTACAGGGTTCTGGTGCTGGATGAGCAGAAAGTGATGGCAGAAGCTCAAAAAGCCGCAGAAGAGCTTACAGCAAAGGTAAACACCTGAAAAATCCATATTCGGGGAAATAATTTAAGTTATAAGGAAAAATGAGTACCTGAAATCCAGGAATAGTACAGATTAACTTTATTTTACCTCTAAAAATCAAATAAAACCGCTTATCTGATATGACGGGATCACCATGACAGAAAAAGAACTCATAGAATCCGGAAACATGAAGATGGAATGGGCAAGAAATCATATGCCTGTGCTTACCATCGTAAGAGAGAAGTTTGAGGAAGAAAAACCCCTTAAAGGACTGAAAGTAGGAATGGCACTGCATGTGGAAGCAAAAACCGCAGTCCTTGTAGAAACTCTGGCGGCAGGCGGCGCAAAGGTATCCATTACCGGCTGCAACCCGCTGAGTACCCAGGATGATGTGGCTCTGGCACTCGATACTCGCGATAATATACACTGTTTTGCAAGATACGGAATAGGAAGCCAGGAATATTATGAGGCAATCGACAGGGTCCTGGATTTCAAGCCCGATATCACCATAGACGATGGGGCAGACCTTATATTTAAATTGCACAAAGAAAGGACAGACCTGCTTCCGAATATCCTGGGAGGCTGCGAGGAAACAACCACAGGCGTTCACAGGCTTCACGCTATGGAAAAGGAAGGAGCCCTGAAAATGCCGGTAATCGCAGTGAACGATGCCATGACCAAATACCTTTTTGACAACCGCTACGGGACAGGACAGTCGGCATGGGATGGGATTAACAGGACCACAAATCTCCTTGTTGCAGGCAAAAACGTTGTTATTGCAGGCTATGGCTGGTGCGGGCGCGGGGTTGCAATGCGGGCTGCGGGCCTCGGGGCAAATGTGATCGTTACTGAGATAGACCCGATCCGGGCCCTTGAAGCCAGGATGGACGGGTACAGGGTCATGAAAATGGCAGATGCTGCAAAGTTAGGGGATATCTTTGTGACTACTACCGGAAACCGCGATATCCTTACTGCCGAACATTTCAAGGTAATGCAGGACGGGGCAATCCTTGCAAACTCCGGGCACTTCAATGTGGAAATCGATATGGAAGCCCTTGCCTCCCTTGCAAAATCAGTCAAAACTGTCAGGCACAATATAAAAGAATACGATATCGGCGGCAGGCGCATCAACGTCATAGCCGAGGGCAGGCTGGTTAACCTTGCTGCGGGCGACGGGCACCCTGCCGAGGTCATGGATATGAGCTTTGCAAATCAGGCGCTCTGTGTGCGCCATATTGCCGAAAACAAGCTTTCTAATGGCGTCCATAAAGTACCCCAGGAACTTGATATATATGTGGCAAAGATAAAACTCGAATCAATGGGCATAAGTATTGACGAACTCACGTCAACACAGGAATGCTACATGAGCGGCTGGGAATGCGGGACATAATTTGAGAAAGAAGAAGCAGAGAATGTGTTCAGCAATTCTTAAATTTTAATTTTTCAAAAGTGCAGTGAATATCGGCTCTTTCCAGCTTCGGAAAGTGATAGAATTTACTGCACCTATTTTTTGATAATTTTAAGTTCTTTTTAATTATTTTGACGCAAGAAGTATAGCTTTTTTTTCGTGAAATCGGGCTCAAATGGCCACTTTGATTTTTCCGAGACTACATTAATACTATCCTTCTGTCGTTCTTGTCCGCGCGCAGCGCGCCTGCCCGAAATGTGTGGAATAATTTTCTTTTCTATGTGTTTTTTATCCACTATTGACAAATTAACAATGTTTATATAATTTTGTGATGTGAGTTTATAGGAAGTCACCGTCTTCGAAATTAAGAACAACTTAGAGATGAGAACAATATGCCCGGATTTATAGAAGTCGAGAAACATATTTTAACTAAATATATTTCGGATCCTCAATTGTCTAGACAGCCTTGCTTTGATTCGAGGGGTAATGGAAAGTGTCTGGGCAGATGACGCTCCTCGAATAGTACAGGACTATACAGATCACGGTGAAAAACATAGCGAAAGAATTGCTTATTTTGTAGAAAAACTACTTCAGGTAAATCCTGATATGAAATTCTCTGAACAGGAGATCTATCTACTTCTTGCAGGCGTTTATCTGCACGACATCGGAATGCAGTGTAATATTGTCAAATATCCTGAAGTAAAGGAGAAAGCTGAAGAACTTGGAGCAAAGTTTGATGAAGCATTTACTAAGAAGACAACAGATGGATATTCTCTGGAAGAGCAGAACGAAATTCGCAAAAATCATCATTTCCTTTCTGCAGCCTGGATTGACTGCCTTCACCGTGGAAACGATCCGGTTTTATCTCCTAAGATCAAAAGTATACCTTATGACCTTGTGGATGACTTAATGGATGTGTGCAAATTCCATTCCAAGCTGCCAATTAACCACTGTTCTGATTTTTCCAAGGATTATCCTGACATTCGCAAAAAAATGGTCGCTTCCATTCTGCGTTTTGCCGATGAGCTTGATATAAGTAGCACACGTGTTAATATTGAAACTGTGAAAATTTTTTCTATAAACCCAGAAAACAGTGTTTACTGGTGGCTACATAATTATACAAAAATTGACTTCGTTGGTTCTAACAAAGTCCTTCTTAAAGTTAATTTGCATCCTGAAGACTTTGAATTATATGGTTCCTTTATTCTTGAAGACTATATTGCTAATTTTAGAAATAAGAACAAGTCTGTTTTAGATGTCCTGGTTGAACAAAAAATTCCTATTCTAATCGATAATAATTCGGATATTGTGGCACATACACGTGTTGAGAAGTTCCCTCCTGAGATAACTGCTGTTCTGGATGAAAAGATGCAGGAAAATGGCTTATCTTCTAATTCTAAAATTCCGCCTACCAGTAAAGATTCTGGTTCCAGGCCTGTACAAATTTTGCCTCCTCAGCCTGAGCAGGAATCAAAAGCCACAATATCAAACGTTCCCTACTCAAGGAACCCTCGTTTCACAGGGCGTGAAGATAAGTTAAAACAAATCCATGAAGCTCTTCTTTCAGAGAATACAGTTGCTGTATCTCAACCCATTGCAGTGTGCGGACTCGGAGGTATTGGGAAAACACAAACTGCGGTTGAATATACCTATCGTTATTGTGCTGAATATGAATTTATATTCTGGGTAAAAGCTGATTCTGAAGATTCGATAGTTTCCGGTTACGTCGATATTGCAAAATTATTGAATTTACCGGTTAAAAACGACTCAGACCAGAACAATATTGTTTCAGCTGTATTAAACTGGTTTAGAACCCATGAGAACTGGTTACTTGTTCTCGACAATGCAGATGACACTTCTTTTGTAAAGAATTATCTTCCTCCAGATCCCAAAGGGCATATCCTCCTGACTTCAAGAGCACAAGTTTTTGATGCACTTGAGATTACAAGGCTGGTTGAAATGGAGGAGATGTCTCCTGACGAAGCTAAGAGTTTCCTTCTGAAGCGTACAGGGCGTGCTGATCTACACCAATCTGAACTTGAAGCTCTTGAAAAGCTTGTACATGAACTTGGTTATCTTCCATTGGCTTTAGAACAAGCAGGAGCCTACATTTATGCAAACAACTCCAGTTTTAAAGATTATCTGGTTAGCTATAATAAACGTGGCCTGAAGTTATTAGAAAAATCTCCTATTGATAAGAGCAAGTATCCAGAATCGATATCTACCACCTGGTTGATGAACTTCGAGGAGGTGAAGAAAAAATCAGAAGTTTCAGCAGATGTTTTATTTGCAAGTGCTTTTCTCAATCCCCATGAGATCCCTGCAGAAATTTTTTACAAAGGTGCGGACGAGTTAGGACCATTAATTTCTGCCGCATTTGATGAGGTTGATACAGATCCCCTTGTTTTTGATGAAGTTCTCAAACCACTCTGGCAGTACTCTTTAATCAATCGTGAAACTGGTTGCCATACTTACGATATTCACCGCCTTGTACAGGCTGTTCTTAGAGACGGAATGGAAAAGAGTGAACAGAAACTCTGGGCTGAACGTGTTGTTAAAGCTGTAAACCGTGCATTTCCTGAAGTTGAGTATGAAAATTGGGAACTTTGCGATAAGCTTCTTCCACATGCTCAGACCTGTGCAGAATATATTGGATTGTGGGACATAGAGACTGAAGAATCTGCAAAATTGCTAAACGCAACTGGCAGCTACCTGCATAAACGTGCACGTTTTAAGGAAAGCGAGTCACTCTTGAAAAGTTCATTGGAGATTCGAAAGAAAGTTCTGGAACCCGAGCATTTTGATATCTCTGAGAGTTTCAATAATTTAGGGGAGCTTTATAGCGATTTAGGCAGGTACTCCGAAGCCGAACCATTATACTTGCGTGCATTAGAGATTCGAGAAAATACATTAAATTCAGATGATCCAGCTATAGCAGAGAGTCTTAACAATTTAGCGGAACTTTATAGGATTTTGGGTAGGTATTCTGAAGCTGAACCACTACATGCGCGTGCATTAGAAATCCGAGAAACTGTCTTAAAGTCAGATGATCCGGCTATAGCAGAGAGTCTCGACAACTTAGCTGGAGTTTATAGCGATTTAGGTAGGTATTCTGAAGCCGAACCTCTGTATAATCGTGCCTTGGAAATCACAGAAAAAGCACTTGGCCCTGAACATCCAGATGTAGGTAATCGCCTTAACAGTCTAGCTGGAGTTTATAGAGATTTAGGTAGGTATTCTGAAGCCGAACCTCTGTATATTCGTGCCTTGGAAATCACAGAAAAAGCACTTGGTCCTGAACATCCAGATGTAGGTAATCGCCTTAACAATCTAGCGACAGTTTATAGAGATTTGAAGCCGAACCTCTGTATCGTGCCTTGGAAATCACAGAAAGCCTAGGCTGACATCCAGAGTAGGCACTCGTCTTCAATCTAGCGAATTTATAGGATTAGAGGTATTCTGAAGCCGAACCTCGTAATCGTGCCTTGGAAATCACAGAAGCACTAGGCCTGAACATCCAGATGTAGGCTTAGCTAAATCTAGCGACAGTTTATAGCGATTTAGGCAGGTATTCTGAAGCCGAACCTCTGTATACTCGTGCCTTGGAAATCACAGAAAAAGCACTTGGCCCTGAACATCCAGATGTAGGTAATCGCCTTAACAATCTAGCGACAGTTTATAGCGATTTGGGCAGGTATTCTGAAGCCGAACCTCTGTATATTCGTGCCTTGGAAATCACTGAAAAAGCACTTGGCCCTGAACATCCAGATGTAGGTAATCGCCTTAACAATCTAGCGGGAGTTTATAGCGATTTAGGCAGGTATTCTGAAGCCGAACCTCTGTATAATCGTGCCTTGGAAATCACAGAAAAAGCGCTTGGCCCTGAACATCCAGATGTAGGTACTTGCCTTGAAAATTTAGCAATATTTTTATTACACAGCAACATAAGTATCTCAAGGCCAGACCTTATTATGAGCGAGCAATTAAAGTTATGGAAAAAACCAAAGGGGAAAATAGTCTTGAGCTTGCTAGCCTCTTAGAACGTTATGCTTCTTCATTGAATAATATGAAAAGGAACCGGGAAGCTACAAGAATATCTAATCGTGCTAAAGGGATACGTTCAAAAATTGAAAAAGGAAACAATAAGTGAGCTCAATTTATCATAGTCTCTGCGTGCAACATGCCTTATTAAACTGCCCTTAAAATCAACATTAGTTTAAGCTACATGAGCGGCTGGGAATGCGGGACATAATCCTGAAGAAAGCAGAAAAGAACACTTTAATCAATTTTCTAAATACCTGATACTTTCAGTGCAGTGAATACGCATATATTTCCATCTCTGGAAAAGTGATAGTATTTACTGCTCCTAAATTATAAAATAAGATAAAAGAATAACTAATTATTAATACTTTTAATAGACATTCCATAAATTAGCAATTCGTATTAAGGAGAAAAATTGCAATCTGGTTTCTTATAGAAAATATTTAGTAAAGATATATCTGCTGTACTTTTTTAAAGATCTCTAAAATCATTTTTACTGAAAGAAACTTACGTAAAATCATAAACTTAAGAAACTTGTGTACACTTTAAGCCTGACCATAAATCACCGCAGAACCTGTTTTAAGGACAATATCGGAATAATCCCTAGAGGCGTGGAATGAGAGAGCAACTAAGAAAATCTGGTATTGATGTTATTGGGGATATATCGTGGGGAACTCACATCTGCCAATTCTATCAAACAAAAGAAGATTTAATGGAAATTTTGATTACATACTTTAAAGCAGGGTTGGAAAACAATGAGTTCTGCCTCTGGGTCACATCCCAACCCGTGGAAGTAAAAGATGCAAAGGAAGCCCTGAGCAGGGCTATACCTGATTTTAATACTTATCTGGAGAGAGGACAAATCGAAATTATTCCTTATACTGACTGGTTTATCACCAACGGAGTTTTCGATTCAAAGAGAGTATCAAACAGCCGGTTTGAGAAACTGAATCATGCTCTGTACAGTGGTTACGATGGTATGAGGCTTAGCGGGAACACTACCTGGCTGGAAAAAGAAAACTGGAGTAGCTTCATCGAATTTAAGGAACAGACAGACAAAGCCATGGATACTTACAAGATGGTAAATCTGTGCACCTATTTTCTTGATAGGCACAACGCAGCCGAGATAATCGATGTAGTTGTAAATCACCAGTTCGCTTTGATCAAAAGAGAAGGGAAATGGAAGTGTATAGAAAGCCCCAAACGCAAGCAGGCAGAAGAAGCAGCTCTTCAAGCTACAAAAAACTGGGAATATACCTTTGATGCTGTGCCAGACCTGATATCCATACTCGATACAGAATATCGAATTGTTCGCGCAAATAAAGCCATGGCGGCAAGATTGGGGACAACACCGGAAGAGTGTGTAGGATTGACATGTTATCGTGTTATCCACGAGACGGACGAACCACCCTCTTTTTGCCCTCACAGTCAGATGCTTAAGGACGGGCTTGAGCATACCAGAGAAGTTCATGAAGATAGTCTGGGTGGCGATTTCATAGTAAGCGTCTCACCATTGCACGATTCCGAAGGAAAACTCACTGGATGTATTCATGTAGCCCGTGATATTACCAAACGTAAGCGGGCCGAAAAGGCACTCCGTGAGGGTAAGGAGCTATTGCGTTTCGCGCTCGAAACCAGCCACACTGGCGCGTGGGATCTCGATCTTGTGGATCATACTGCTCATCGCTCGCTCGAGCACGACCGCATTTTCGGCTACGAGCAACTGCTCCCTGAATGGACTTACGAGATGTTCCTCGATCACGTGCTTCCAGAGGATCGCGAGATGGTAGACGCTAAGTTTCGCGAGGCAACGACCACGCGTAGCGACTGGAGTTTCGAGTGTCGCATCCGGCGCGTGGACGGTGAGATTCGTTGGATCTGGGCGGCCGGGAGGCACCGCGTGGATGCCACCGGAAACATGCGCCGGATGGCGGGCATTGTCCAAGACATCACCGAGCGCAAGCAACTGGAAGAGCAAACTCACCAGCGAGCCGAAGAAATAGAGATGATAATGGAAGTTGCGCCTGTTGCCATCTGGATTGGCCACGACCCACAATGCCATAATATAACTGGCAACCGGATGGCTAATGAATTCTATGAGGCTCAATTAGAAGAGAATGTCTCGGCGAATGTCACACCTGTACGGCGTTTCTTCTACAAGGATCGCGAATTGACTGCAGACGAATTGCCCATGCAAAAAGCTGCTTTTAAAGATATCGACGTGCGCAACGCAGAGTTTGATGTGCTGCTGCCGAGCGGAGAGTGGCGAGCACTTCTGGGATCAGCTAGCCCCTTACACGACGCAGACGGTCATGTGCGCGGCAGTGTTGGTGCATTTGTTGATATTACTGAGCGTAAGCGAATGGAAGAAGCTCTGCGGGAGAATGAGGAACGGTTCACAGCCTTCATGGATAACAGCCCCGCTATTGCCTGGATGAAGGATGAACAGGGACGCCATATATACCTGAACAAATCCTATGAGAACCATTTCAATGTTCGACTCGAAGATTGGAGGGGTAAGACGGACTTTGAACTGTGGCCTTCAAAATTCGCAAATCAGTTCTGGGAGAACGATCGTGCTGTCCTTAAGGGGGGTCAGACTATCGAGGTCATAGAGGAGACACCCAGTCCAGAGGGTGATTCTACCTTTTGGTGGAGCTTCAAGTTTCCCTTCCAGGATGCATCTGATAAGAAGTATGTGGGCGGTATTGGAATCGACATCACTGAGCGAAAGAGAATGGAAGAAGCTCTTAAAAAAGCAAATGAAACTTTAGAAGAAAAAGTTAAAGAGCGTACAGCAGAGCTTGAGAAGGCTTATAATTCTTTAAAGGAAAACGAAAAAAGTCTTGCTGAAGCTCAGAAGATGGCTCATATCGGAAATTGGGATTGGAATCTTGTAACTAACGAACTTCACGCATCTAATGAAATTTGTCGAATTTTTGGACTTAACTCTCAAGAATTCGATGCAACTTACGAGACATTTCTAAATTATGTACATCCAGCCGATCGAGACTATATAAATACAGCCTTTAAGGATGTATTAAACGGAAAAAAACTTGTCAGTACTGATTATAGAATAGTCTCAGCTGAGGGGGAAGAGCGCGTAGTCCACGGACAGGGTGAAGTTATTTTTAACGAGGGAAATATTCCTGTTAGAATGAGAGGAACAATCCAGGATATTACCGAACTTAAAAGAACTGAAAAAGCGCTTGAGTTAAGTGAAGAAAGATATCGTATAATAGCCGAACAGACAGGGCAGCTTGTATACGATTATAATATTAAGGGAAACACTTCGGACTGGGCAGGCAATATAGAAGAAATTACTGGATATACTCCGGATAAGTTTAGAAATATGAGCCTACAGTTCTGGATCTCCCGTATTCATCCAGAAGACCGGAAAATGTTCCTGGAAAGTTACGAAAGATTTCTGAGCAATGGAGGCATTTACAGGACGGAATACCGTTTCAGGAAAGAAAATGGAGAATATATTTATGTTGAAGATAACGGGGTCTGCCTGAAAGACGAAAAAGGTAAGGTAGAAAGAATTCTGGGTGCAACTAAGAATATTACTGAAAGAAAACAGGCAGAAAAGGCCCTTGCAAATATCGAGACTGCGCGCAAAAAGGAAATCCATCATCGCATTAAAAATAACCTTCAGGTAATTTCATCTTTGCTTGACCTTCAAGCTGAAAAATTCAAAGACAGAAAACACACTGAAGATTCGGATGTTCTCGCTGCCTTCAAGGAAAGCCAGGACAGAGTATTATCTATTGCCCTGATTCATGAAGAACTGCATGAAGGCAAAGGAACAGATAAATTGAACTTTTGTCCTTATCTGGAGAAGCTTGTTGAGAACCTTTTCGAGACCTATAGAGTTGGGAATGTAGATCTCAGTTTAAATATGGATCTTGAAGAGAATATCTTCTTTGATATTGATGTTGCAGTTCCTCTCGGGCTAATCGTCAACGAAATTGTTTCAAATTCCCTTAAGTATGCATTTTCAGGTAGAAATAAAGGAATAATTCAAATAAAGCTCTGTAAGGAAGAAAATGTAGAATCTGTAAATAACACATCAGGAAGCAAAAAAGGGAATAAAAATAAGGTCACTAATTTTATCCTAACGGTTTCAGATAACGGAGTGGGCATCCCGGAAAACATTAATTTAGAAGATTCCGACACTCTTGGGCTTCAATTAATAGTTATCCTGGTAGACCAGCTAGAAGGCAAGCTTGAATTAAAAAGAGACTCTGGAACTGAATTTGTTATAAAGTTCGCAATAACAGAGAAGGAATAAGGGTTCTCTCAGGGACGTTCATTACTCTTATAGTTTCATAGATATGGTCAGAAGAAAATGGGCATAAGTATTGACGAACTCACGTCAACACAGGAATGCTACATGAGCGGTTGGGAATGCGGCACATAATTTAGAAAAGAAGCAGTAAAAACATTTTAATTAGCTGAGCTGTCGATTCTTTGGTGCAATGGATGTAAACCGCTTTTTATTTCCAGAAAAGTGATATATTTATTGCACCTAATTTTTAGCCTACATTCCGCAGTATTTTTTTTCGAAAATCAATATTGTTCCCGCTAGCGTTTTTAAAATATCTTCAAATAAAGAGACTCAAATTGGAACTTGGTGAAATTGAATGCTATCGTATTTTGTCTTTAAATACGACATCTCGGTGTTTTTAACTCCTGCACAGAA
>CAVZFI010000011.1:0-115930 GCA_963774465.1 uncultured Methanosarcinaceae archaeon
AGCACATCAACAGACCTAATGTAATAGGGCCGTGCTGCCTTGTCCTTGGCAAAAACAATATTAATATTTCAGGCATGCAGGTCGGCAGGGCAGAAATCGGAGGCGTGACCCTGATGGTTCTTAACGTAGACTCCGGAGTATCTGACCCTATTCTTGAAGAAGTCAGGCAGGTTCCGGGAATACTGAGTGCCAAACTTGTCACACTCTGAATTTTCCCTGCCCGGTAAAACAGGCTTCAAAAATTGCAGTAAACAGCGTTAATCGAAACGATTCAAAAGGATTGCAATATAAAAGTAAATAAATAAAAGTTAATAAATTGCAGTCAATAAGAATAAACAAATTTCAGTAAATTTCGAGAAACCTTTTGCTTCGGCATAAGTTCCGGATGAAAATCCTGTGCCGGAGCCTTTTACCCTTTTTTGAAAGCGAACCCAGGAAGCCTTTTACGCCGAAACTTTGTATGAAGCTTTATACCAAAAATTGGTATGAAACATAATACATAAGCATTATATGAACCCTATCCGGAACCTTATACCGAAACCCTATACTGAAACCTTATATGAAACCTTATATGAAAAGTGTTATATTGTACTCTCCTTCCCGTGTTAGCTTTTTAAGAGGGTAGTGAATGGAAGAACTAAAACGTGTAGTTTCAATTCCTTTTAAAAAAAATCTTGCAGTTTCCCTCTCGGAAAAGGATTTTGAATTTTCGCTGGCTTTTGACCTGAAATGGTTTTCCCCGAAAAACGCCTCAAAAGTAAAGGAACGAGCCCTTGAAACAGGCCTGTTAATCCTTAAAGACGGAGTTCTTGTACCTGACTTTGATGTGGAAAGTGTAAGGCTTCCCCACGCTTTTAAGCCGTCTGAGAACTTTCTTGAAAATCAGGTAAATTCCAGGGAAAAGCCATTTTCTCTCAGAGAAGAAATTTCCTTTGATCAAATCCTGGAGTTTATTTCCGCAGATACCGGAGTAAACAGGCAGAAGCTTGTTTCCGAAATCAATTCCATGCAGGACCGGCTTTCCTACCTTGTGGATATCCGAATCGTGGCACTTATTGTGGCAAAAACGTTCGGGTGCGATATTGAACCGGTCTTCGGGAAAGTTTCGAGGTCTGTACTCGGCATCCCCTCTTAATAGATTTCCGCAGCGTCCAAATGGGGATAAGCAGCCGAGGTCGCAGCTTTCTCAAGCCGTTTAGATAAAAAGTGTGTTGTGAGGACACTTATTTAACAGGTTTCACTTATAGCGCCTACAAATTATAGAGCCTACAAATTATTATGAATTGCCTCCATAAGCTGGGGAGCCGACATTTCCGGAGTAACTATCTCTACATATGCGCCTGTTTTAGTATTACCCAGATCTTCCAGGATCTTATCCAGGTCGCCACAGGTGGTGACCTTCTTCATTATCCAGTCATTGCAGCCAAGTATCTCTGGTAACTTATGATATTGCCACTGTGCCAGGTCATTGTAACAGTGATCTGGCTTTTGAGATAGCATTTTTTCTATAAGGTAGCCGTGATTATTCAGCACGAAAATGATAGGCTTTAGACCATAGCGGTAAAACTGGCTGACTTCCTGGGCGGTCATCTGGTGCGATCCTTCGCCTGTTATAAGAATTACTCGCTTATCCGGTGCAGCCAGTGCGGCTCCAAAGGAAGCAGGGGTAGCCCAACCTATTGCCCCCCAGAGGGTCTGGCTATATAACCTGGCCCCTTCAGGTAAAAATATTGGCAGTAAGCCATAGAAAGATGTGCCTGAATCCACTATGATGATGTCGTCTGGCTTAAAAAATTTCTCGTAGCTCGCGTATAAATAATCAGCCGTTATCGGGTCACCAGCATTTACCTCTGGCATTGTGAGACGCTTAGCCACAGGTCCCCTAACGTCGGTACGCTTATGCAGCCTTTTGGCGAGTTCCCTCAGCACATCGGACATTTTTACATTGGCGTAATCAGCATATCCTATATGTACATCGTAAGGCATGATATTGATTATGCGGGATTTGTCCAGTTTTGCCGTGAACATACCCATATTAATATTAGACTGGATAGCGCCTATGGAAAGTATGCCAGTCGCAGGATTCCACGAACTCCCTAATTTCAGGATTCACAAGCTGTCCACTGTATAGTCCCAGGTAAGAAGGATTAGTCTCGTCTAACACTGACTTATCTAGCGCCATGGTCACATAAGGCAAGCCCGAAACATTAACAACAGCCGTAGTCAAGTCCCTGAGCCCAAAACGGTCAACAAAGATGCCTGGCATAATACAGGCTTTCTTTGCATTCAATAGCTTGTTTGTAATGGTCGAAATCACTTCTTCCAGCGCCTCAGGATCACTTTTTACAGGCACTTTTGTCGTTGCCGGAGATGGCGATATATTTTCATTCACATAATCGTGGGGTATTGCAATATATACTGGACGGCGGCACTCCAGGGCTGCAGCAATGACACGCTCGACTTCATGAATGCAGTTTTCCGGGGTAAGCATCGTCTTTGCACATACGACTGGACTAGCCATTTCCATGAATAGGCCGAACTCTCCGTTACCCAGCGTGTGATGTACTATGGCATGTTTTTCCTGGAGAGGCATTTTTGGCATCCCGATGATATGAAATACCAGATTGTGCTCTGCGTAAGACCCTGCTATGCCGCATAGCGCAGACAGTTCACCTACCCCAAAAGTAGTAGACAGTGCTGACATGCCATTGATACGAGCATAACCGTTGGCAGCATAAGCGGCGTTCAGCTCATTGCAGCAGCCGATCCAGCGTAGCTCCTCATCATCACAGATGGCATCGTTGATAGGAAACGCATAGTCCCCTGGCACGCCGAAAATATCCCTGATTCCAAGCTGTTTTAATCGATTCAGAAGATATTGGATAACTGTCTCAGGCATAATAGTACCGCCAAGTAATGTTTGCTTGTTTCATAATTTTGGGCCAGGTCCGGAATTCACAACCTAGCCAAGATTTAGTTGTTATATTCAAGATTTGGATATTATATCCAAAATTTGGTTATTGTATAGATCAATCGCCATTTTGTTATCGGCTATTCAGGAGCCTTTGCAGCCAGCGCGCCAATGTAGCGTTCCGTGAACTGGGCCACAATGTGCTCCCGACTTTTTCGCGTTCAAGGGGGAATTTCGGACAAATCGTGCAACCGTCTTCGCCTTGCGGCTCTACAAGCCGTCCGCCTTAACTCACATATCTATAAAAAAATAAAATGTTGGTCAGGCGCCTGCTCATAGATAGGAGACTTAACTCGACACAAGATTGATCGCTCCCCCGATATTGATAGTCCCTCTAGTAGTATAATCTATGTAATATTATAAAAATTTGGGCTTCTTTCTAACGGATTCCCGGCTCACTCAAATTAGCTTCGAAAGCCGAGTTCCGCTTCGGCAGCACGGTGTCCTTTTCGCTCCGCTCAAGAGGACTAAATTCCAAAGTTACATACTTTCCTTCCCGAATCGCGCCTAGGAAGCTTTCTAAGATTATGGCTTTACCTAAAAAGAGAATAATAAGGCTGCCTAGATTTCTGTTTCTCTGGGGGGTTTCTCATCTGATCAGGACTGTTGATTCTCACTTATTGCCTTATGTTTGTCATCCTTCTGATGTTGGTGGTGGTTGATTTGTTTTTGGTTTAGTTATAATTTTGAATGCGATGACTAATAAAACTACAAATATTAGTGTTGCATATAGAGTTCCGGTTAGTATTGCAATAGTGATGGCTGCTGTTGCTATTAATCCACATATAAAACCGAAGTTTGATATTTTCATTATGTGTTTTGGGAGAGGTGTGTAATGTGTTATTGCAAATTCGAGTATTATGTTTATCAGAAGACAAAATATTGCTAAACCAAACATATATTCTATACCATTGGGTGCCTTGTAGTTGGTTTCGGTTTTAATTGTGATAATTGCGTTTGCTAAAAATGCGAGTAGTATTCCTGGAAATCCGGCGGTGGTTTCTGATTTATTTTGAGTTGTGTTCTGATCTTTCATTTTTGTTGTGTTTCGATTTTTCATTTTTGTTATTATATCTGTGTGTGTTTATTAAAGCTGTTACTATTATAGAAAGCGGGTCTATCTTGTCGTCGTCAAGTGTATTCCGAAGGAATAAGCTGCGAGTATGCCGTCGATCTGACATGCCGCATACCGCCTCTGTTACGGGGCGCGCCAGTGTGACTTTATTTTGGAACACTATGGGATATACGAGTAGATAGAGAAGAAATAACCAATTTTTGCCTTCGGAATTTAGTAAATCGAAACTGCTGATGCACATAATCTTTATGTACTAGAAATGTTATTCAGATCATACCAATTCCGACTAATCGCTTGTTCTTTAAATGATATTTTCGGGCTTAAGGTTCCGGAGACGAAATTACAGCGATGTTCGAACGCGATAGGGAATTTTTTTCCGCGTGAGTGAGATTCATACAGATCTTGCGGAGGAACATACATTGGGTAAAAAATCACTGGTAAAACTAACAAGAAAAACAAATCCAAGAATCGTTTCCCTGATTCTTACCCTGAAAGAGAGGGCTAACGGAGATGCCGCCCCAATCTGGAAGGATATCGCGAAACGTCTTGAGATGCCGTCTAGAAACTATGCGGCTGTGAATATAAGTAAGATCAACAGGCACACTGCAGAAGATGATGTCCTGCTTATTCCGGGAAAAGTTCTGGGCGCAGGTCTCCTTGATCACCCTGTAACTGTTGCAGCTGTAACCTTCAGTGAATCCGCATTTGAAAAGATCACTGAAGCAGGTGGAAAGTGTCTGAGTCTCGAAGAGATCATGGAAGCAAATCCTAAAGGGTCCGGTATCCGGATTTTCCGCTGAGGTGTCGAAGATGACGGTTATCGATGCAAATGGGCTTATTCTGGGGCGTCTTGCAAGTAAAGTTGCAAAACAATTGCTTTCAGGAGACGAAAAGATTCATATTGTAAATGCCGAAAAAGCCGTAATTTCTGGCTCAAGGGCAACCACCCTCACAGAATACCGGGAAACCCGGGAAAGGGGTGCTACGGAATTCGGGCCATATTTCCCGAAGCGTCCGGACCGCATCCTGAAGAGGACCATTCGTGGCATGCTGCCCTATAAGAGAGCAAGAGGCAGAGACGCAATGTCCAGGCTCAAAGTCTATGTAGGTGTCCCCTATGAACTCAAGGACGCTGAAATGATCACCATCGCAGATGCCGATATGAGGCTTCTGAGCTCCAATAAGTACATAGAGCTTGGTGAAGTGAGCCAGAAAATGGGTTCAAAGTTCTAAAGGGTGAGTCCTTATGGTCAAAGTAATTAATTCATCTGGAAAGCACAAGACTGCAACTGCACGTGCAACAGTCACGAAAGGAACCGGTAAGGTCAGGATCAACAAAATTCCGCTCGAGTTATACACCCCAGAGCTTGCAATGATGAAGATCTCAGAACCTCTGCTGATCGCAGGAAAGGAAGTAGTTTCCGGGCTTGACATCAATGTAGATGTCCGGGGCGGTGGAATTGTCGGGCAGGCTGACGCGGTAAGGACCGCAGTTGCCAGAGGTATTGTGGAATGGACAAATGACACAATTATCAGAGACAACTTTGCAAGCTATGACCGCAATTTACTTGTAAGCGATTCAAGGCAGAAAGAATCAAAGAACTTTGGTGGGCCTGGAGCAAGAGCCAAATACCAGAAATCTTACAGGTAAGACTATGATCCCAGTCCGATGTTTCTCATGTGGAAAAGTAATCTCAAACTATTGGGATGAGTACAAAAAACGCGTCAATGATGGCGAAGACGCTGCCGCAGTGCTGGATGATCTTGGGATCACCCGTTACTGCTGTCGCAGAATGATTCTAAGCCATGTTGAACTCGTTGATGTGCTTTCGCCGTACCAGTAAGGGACCGTAGGGTAGCCTGGTCCATCCTTCGGCGTTCGGGACGCCGGAACCTGAGTTCGAATCTCAGCGGTCCCATTTCCCTATTTCCAGGGTGCTGGTTTTCAGGCATGTACTATAAAATATCAAACTTATCATGATTCTCAATTATCGGAATTCATCGGAGCGTTTTTAAGTTTAAGGGTGATCAGTTGGTCAAGGAAAAGTATACCCGGTTCGAGCGTGCACGGATTGTAGGTGCAAGAGCATTGCAGATTGCAATGGGAGCTCCTGTCCTTGTTGAAGATGACGGGCGGCTGGATCCGCTCTATATCGCTATTGAAGAGTTGAAGGCCGGAGTTATTCCTATCACGGTCAAACGTAAAACGAATTGAAAACGCGATGGGATACATTTTCAGATATCGAATATGTTTTATTGTTGATTCTATATTATGAGGTGACTTTATGGAGGAAATTGAGCAGACAGGGCAGGAGGAAAACGAAGCACAGCCTTTGCCTGAAGAAAATGTCGTGGCTGAAGCAGAAATTGCACCTGAGAAGGAAGCCACAGCAAAAACCGGATCTATGCCTGTAGAAACAGAGGATGAAGCAGCTTCTGCCAAAGAAGGGGCCACATCCCTTGTGTCCATTGACGAATACCTGGCAGCAGGCGTTCACATAGGTACCCAGCAAAAGACTCAGGATATGATGCGTTTCGTATACAGGGTCAGAACTGACGGATTGTATGTGCTTGACATCCAGTCAACAGACGAAAGAATAAGAGTTGCATCAAAATTACTGTCTCATTACGATGTTTCAAGGATCCTTGTGGTTTCTTCGAGGCAGTACGGTCAGCACCCTGCAAGGATGTTTTCCAGGGCACTCGGCACAAGAGCAATGCTCGGAAGATTCATTCCCGGCTCTCTGACAAACCCTCAGATTCACGGTTTCGTTGAGCCTGATGTTGTAATTGTAACCGATCCTGCAGGCGATGCCCAGGTTCTGAAGGAAGCTTCAAGCATCGGAGTACCTGTTGTAGCACTTTGTGATACAAACAACCTGATTTCAAATGTGGATCTTGTAATCCCCACAAACAACAAAGGAAGGAAAGCTCTTTCCCTTATCTACTGGCTGCTTGCAAAGGAAGTATCCCGGCTTAATGATACCCCCTTCAATTATGAGTTGACAGACTTCGAAACACCTCTCTGATCCCGAAAGGCAGTCCTGCATACTGCAAGAATATATAAAAATAACCCATATTCTATATGGGTGATTATAAATGAGACAGCCAGCAGTTGCAGGGCAGTTTTATCCGCTGCGTCCTGAATATCTGGAGAAAGAGCTTAAGCGATGTTTTGAAGGTCTGGAGGCCCAGGAACAAAATATCCTTGGGGCTGTTTGCCCTCATGCAGGATACGTTTATTCCGGGAAAGTCGCTGCACATGCCTATGCAGTTCTCCCTAAAGCCGATACCTATGTATTATTCGGACCCAACCATACGGGATACGGCTCACCTATATCAGTATCCAGGGACACGTGGAAAACTCCCCTGGGAACTATAGAGGTTGATCTCGAACTTGCAGATGGTTTATTAGGGAGCATAGTTGATGAGGACGAGCTTGGGCACAGGTACGAGCACTCCATCGAAGTCCAGCTTCCTTTCCTTCAATACCGTTTCGAACGGGATTTCAAAATCCTTCCGATCTGCATGGGCATGCAGGATGAGGAGACCGCAGTTGAGGTAGGAAATCTTGTTGCCAGCCTCGTTTCCAAAAGCGGGAAAAAAGCAGTCTTCATAGCATCCAGTGATTTTACACATTACCAGCCTGCAGAGCTTGCAAGGGAAACGGACGATGAAATCATAGAGGCTATCCTTAATCTGGATGTTTCGGGGATATATGAAAGGCTCTACAGGAGAAATGCATCCGTGTGTGGATACGGACCTATTGCTGCGATGCTAACAGCCTCAAAAAAACTAGGTGCAAACCGGGCTGAACTGCTTAACTATTCAAACAGTGGGGATGTTTCCGGAGATATGAACGCAGTTGTGGGATATGCCGCGATTGTCGTGGAGTAAGAGGAATTCTGCGGAAAAAATGAAGTCCATTCGTTTTTGATTCAAAAATACCGGGATAATTATTCATGCCCGGATAAGTTTTTTATGAATTTTTACTTTTATCACTCACGCATCAGCCTGTAAACCCAGTCATACTTTAAACAGAAATTCAGGTTATACGGTCAAATGTAAATTCACGCTACAAATCCAGACATAAGTTCACTGCTTTACATGCTTCAATCAAACCTGTGAATATCAGAGGAGTAATATGGTTTCATGTTCTGCACCCGGGAAAATCTATCTCTTCGGAGAGCATGCAGTTGTTTACGGAGAAACTGCAATAGTATGTGCTGTAGAGTTAAGGACCCGTGTGAGGGCAGAAATTAATGATTCCATAGTTATCCGGTCGCAGATCGGCAGGACAGAAATTGATTTTGAAAAGCACCCTTATATCTCCCTGGTTATTGAAAAGATGAGAGAAATCTCACCGATAAAAGGCGTCTTCCTGGAGATTGATTCCGAGATTCCAGTCGGTTCCGGGCTCGGGTCATCTGCCGCTGTTACGATTGCGAGTATAGGTGCTCTCAACGAGCTGTTTGGCTGCGGCCTTTCCCTTAAAGAGATTGCAAAACTGGGCCATCAAATCGAAATCAGCGTCCAGGGAGCGGCAAGCCCTGCTGATACCTATGTCTCTACCTTTGGAGGGGTTGTTACCATTCCTGAACGGAGGAAATTGAGGACGCCAGACTGTGGAATTGTAATCGGGGACACTGGAGTTTTTTCTTCTACAAAAGAGCTTGTGGCAAATGTCAGAAGTCTCCGTGAAAGTTATCCAGAACTCATTGAACCTCTTATGGTTTCCATTGGCAGGATCTCTAAAATCGGAGAGTCCCTCGTCCTGGCAGGGGATTATCCTTCTATCGGCAGGCTCATGAATGTAAACCAGGGACTTCTGGATGCCCTTGGAGTAAATATTCTCGAACTTTCCAGGTTAATTTACTCAGCCCGGGGAGCCGGGGCTTTTGGAGCCAAGATTACAGGTGCCGGCGGTGGAGGATGCATGGTTGCCCTTACTGCGCCTGATAAGTGTATGCAGGTTGCCACAGCCATCTCAGAGGCGGGAGGTAAAGTGACCATCACAAAACCCACAGAGCAGGGCTTAAAGTTAGACTGAACAACTCAAACCTTTATCTCGATGAAGCTTTATCTCGTGGTTATTCATAAAGGAATCTGGAAGTTATTTAAAAAGGTATCAAGTGATATGGCATGAAGGTCTCAACTGAACCTGTTATCCTGAAACTTGGAGGCAGCGTTATTACTGACAAAGGCGCAGATCAAGGGGTCGTAAGAGAGGCTGATCTCCTGAGGATTGCAAAGGAAGTTTCCGAATTCCGGGGAAAAATGATTATTGTGCACGGTGCAGGTTCCTTTGGGCATACCTACGCCAAAAAATACGGGCTTGACAGGGGTTTTGATCCCGAAGGGGCGATTATAACCCATGAATCCGTCAAGAAACTTGCCTCCACTGTGGTAGGTGCCCTGAACCATTTCGGAATCCGGGCTGTGGCTGTACATCCTATGTGCTGTACGGTTTGCAGAAATGGACGGATCGAAAGCATGTACCTTGACAACATAAAGCTCATGCTCGAGAAAGGCTTTATTCCTGTACTGCACGGAGATGTTGTTATGGATCTCGAACTCGGAGCGTGTGTTCTTTCAGGAGACCAGATAGTCCCCTACCTTGCAAAGGAACTCGGGATCACCAGACTCGGGATGGGATCGGCAGAGAATGGAGTGCTTGATAAAGATGGAAAAACCGTACCTGAAATAACCCCGGAAAAATTTGAAAACTTTAAGCATTATATAAGAGGTTCAGAAAGTACCGATGTTACGGGCGGCATGCTCGGGAAGGTACAGGAACTTCTTGAACTCAGCAAAACGTCTTGTATCACATCATATATATTCAATGCAGGAAAAAAGGAGAATGTATACAGGTTCTTAAATGGGGAATCCGTAGGTACCAGGATTAGTCCGGATAAAAGGGTATGAATTATGATTAACATTACGTCAAGGCGAAAGATAGAACACCTGAAACTATGCGCTGAAAGCCAGGTTGAATCCCGAAACGTCAGTGCGGGATTTGAGGATGTGACCCTGATCCACAGGGCTCTCCCTGAACTCGATATGGATAAGCTGGACCTGTCTGTGGATTTTCTCGGAAAGCGCCTGAGGGCTCCTTTTTTGATTGCCTCTATTACAGGAGGGCATCCTGATACCATTCCGGTAAACGCTGCCCTTGCAGCTGCGGCTGAAGAACTGGGAGTGGGAATAGGCGTTGGCAGCCAGAGAGCTGCAATTGATGACCCTGCCCAGGAAGAATCATTCAGGGTTGTCAGGGAAGAAGCTCCGAATGCTTTTGTTTATGGAAATGTTGGCGCTGCCCAGATCCGCGAGTATGGGATTGACGGAGTTGAAAAACTGGTTGAAATGATCGACGCAGATGCTCTTGCCATCCACCTTAATTTTTTACAGGAAGCCATCCAGCCAGAAGGAGACAGGGATGCCACTGGCTGTCTTGACATGATTGGAGAAATCTGTTCCGTGCTGGGAACGCCAGTAATCATTAAAGAAACAGGAGCCGGCATCTCAAGGGAAGATGCCCTTTTCCTCCAGAAGGCAGGCGTGTCTGCAATTGATGTAGGAGGTGCAGGAGGCACAAGCTGGGCAGGAGTTGAGGTCTACAGGGCAAGGGAAAGCAGAGATTCTGCCTCCGAACACCTTGGAGAACTTTTCTGGGACTTTGGAATTCCCACGGTTGCCAGCATTATAGAATCAAGGGTTTCCCTCCCAATTATCGCAACTGGTGGGGTGAGGACAGGGCTCGATATAGCTAAGTCCATTGCTCTTGGAGCCAGTGCGGCAAGTGCAGCTCTTCCTTTCGTGGGTCCTGCCCTGGAAGGGAAAAAGCCAGTTATCAGTGTCCTTTCTCGCATGCTGGAGGAATTGAGAGTTGCGATGTTTCTCTGCGGCTGTGCAAATATACAGGACCTTCGCAGCGCGCCTGTGGTCATTACTGGCTGGACTCTAGAATACCTGAGTCAACGCGGCTTTAACGTAAAGGACTATGCCGCATCAGGAGACGCATTTTAAGGTACAGAATTGATTTCTGCTACTTTTACCTGTAATCTGTATTAAAATTTACATTATACCGGTAGGTCTAATAGCAGGTACGTTCAATAAAAGGTTCGTTCCATAACAATATTTATACATAATATGAAAGTAATGTTCGAGAAGAAATCGTTAATATATGAACAAGGGTTTATGTTCCAGAGAAGGGAAAAATCTACTAAGGACAGGAAATTAATGTTCCCAGATAAGGGAAAAAAATCTATTAAGGACTGGAAATTAATGTTCCCAGATAAGGGAAAAACTGATAGTTAAACAATCCATACACTCAAATCAGGAAAAAATCTAAGATGAGCATTTTATGTCCCTGAATTAAGGAAAAATTAATTAGCTTATTGTCCTTTAGGGATACCTGACAAGTAGAAAAGAGTTCATTGCCAGAATACTGATAATATCGCGGTCCGACCAGAATTATCTGGAAGGTCGGTGTGCAATTATATTGGAATCTGCTTAAGTATAATTACAATTACCAGGGTTATTATTTAAGTTAAATTGAGGAATTAATTTCACAGTTACTCAGGCTGAAATCATTTAATATGAAGTTATTCCAGCATTGAAGCAAGAATAATTTGTAAAGCCATTAAATCAGGAACTACCTGGTGAGAGTCATCAGGATAAGGATAATCTAAATAAGAATGGGCAAGTGAGAGCCAGCAGTAATAAAAAATCGATGACGGTAAAGAATCACTACGAAGAGTAGGTTACTAAACAAATTCCCGAAAAATCGGCTTGAATAGAAGACTATACGTTTTCAAAGCACTTTAAAGGCAGAAATATTAAAGGCAGATTGAGAATCGGTTCTCAAGAAATAATACCAAGAAGGGTACGCAAAAGCCTCCTGTTAATTTAATTAGCAGCCAGGATTCATCTGATCCGGTGGGGAAAATCCTCTGAAAGAACGCATCAAAAGAAAACAGGATTGGAGGCTCCCCCATAGTTCCTAACAGACATTGGAAGATTTGTATACAGAAACAAATATATATTTGAAGTCGTATTCTTCTGCAAGGAACTGTAGCCTGATTTATTTCATTCGGGAGTGGCTTTATTCCAGAAATAAGGGTCTGAATAGTAACTGTTCTAAGGCTGATTATTTATTAGATTCTCTATGTTATGCGCTATAGTGTTCACATCATGGTTATTACTTTAAGGCTATTACCTACCTGATCCGTTTTTTGAGGGTCCGGTTTCACAAGGAAAAAAATTAAAATAAGAGGTAAAAATATGACTGAAATAGGAATTGTTGCAGTTGGCGGTTACAATGAGATGGGCCGCAACATGACTGCGGTTATTATAGGTGAGGATATTATCATTCTGGACATGGGGCTTCGGCTCGATAGGGTTCAGATCCACGAAGATGTTGAAATTGACAAAATGCATTCTCTCGAACTAATCGAGATGGGAGCAATTCCTGATGATACCATTATGAAGGAAATCAATGGGACTGTCCGGGCAATAGTCTGTACTCACGGGCACCTTGACCATATAGGTGCAATTCCGAAACTTGCCCACAGGTATAACGCCCCAATTATTGCTACCCCATATACAGCGGCTCTTGTCAAACAGCAGATAGAAGCCGAGCGCAAGTTTGAGGTTTGCAACAGGGTTATTCCTCTGAATGCAGGTGGCACTTACCAGGTCACAGAAGACATTTCCATAGAATTCATCCGCGTCCAGCACAGTATCATTGACTGTGTTCTTGCAGCTGTCCATACTCCAGTTGGAGCGGTCCTTTACGCCTGCGATTTTAAGCTGGACAGAACTCCGACAATGGGAGACGCTCCGGACTTTGAACGTCTCAAAGCCCTCGGAAAGGAAGGGGTTATCGCAATGATCGTAGAGAGTACGAACGCCGGACGCTCAGGAAAGACTCCTTCGGAACAGATTGCAAAGGATATGGTAAGGGACGTCCTGCTCGGAACTGAAGAGTCAGATGTCGGGATGATAATTACAACCTTTGCCTCCCATATTGCTAGGCTAAAGGCGATTATTGAAGCGGCTGAGGAAATGGGCAGAATTCCTGTACTTATGGGCCGTTCAATGGACCGCTATGTAGGGGCTGCCAGAGATGTTGGTTATCTGGAGCTGCCTTCGAATGTCGAAATTTACGGCATCAGGAAAGATGTAGACCGTGCCTTCAAACGGATCATGCAGGAAGGCAAGAACAAGTACCTCCCAATCGTCACCGGACACCAGGGAGAGCCAGGTTCCATCCTTGTGCGTGTCGCAAATGGAGAAACTCCTTACTCAATCGAGCCTGGAGACAGGGTCATTTTCTCTGCGAATGTCATCCCAAGTCCCATGACACAGGCCAACCGCTACGCCGTTGAGACCAAACTTAGGATGCGGGGTGCCAGGATCTATGACAATGTGCATGTATCAGGGCACGCATATCGGGAAGACCACTGGGAACTCCTGCGTATGGTGAACCCTGAACATGTAATTCCTGCCCACGGGGATTTGGAAATGCACGGGCACTACATCGAGATGGCGGAAGATGCCGGGTATGTACTCGGGGACACAGTACACCTTCTCAGAAACGGTGAAGTGTTATATATAGAAGAATAATTGAATGGAAAATAGATTCCGTATCTCGTGATGTTTATGATGCTGATTGATGAGATCAAAAAAAGAAGCGTCCATGTTGATGCCGCAATTGATGAACTACTTCCTATAACCCGTCCAGAGGAACTTTATAAAGCCTCTCGCTACCTGGTGGATGCCGGAGGAAAACGCCTCCGTCCGGCAGTCCTAATTCTGGCGGCTGAAGCTGTCGGCTCAGATCTCAAATCCGTTTTACCTGCAGCAGTAGCCGTGGAACTTGTGCATAATTTCACTTTGATCCATGATGATATAATGGACAAAGACGATATCCGAAGGGGAATGCCTGCAGTCCATATGAAATGGGGCGAAGCCGGAGCGATTCTTGCAGGTGACACTCTTTATTCCAAAGCTTTCGAAATCCTGTCAAAGGTCGAAAACGAACCTGTGAGGATTTTAAAGTGCATGGACGTCCTCTCAAAAACCTGTACCGAAATCTGTGAAGGCCAGTGGCTTGACATGGATTTCGAAACAAGAGATAAGGTTACTGAATCCGAATACATCGAAATGGTGGAAAAGAAAACCTCAGTCCTTTACGCAGCCGCAGCCAGGATCGGAGCCCTCCTCGGTGGAGCTTCTGACGATACCGCAGATGCGTTATTCGAGTACGGCCGCCTCATAGGGATTGGCTTCCAGATGTATGATGATGTCCTGGACATGGTCACTCCACAGGAAGTGCTCGGAAAAGTAAGAGGCAGCGACCTTATGGAAGGGAAGCATACCCTTATCGTAATTGATGCTTTCGAAAAAGGTGTGAAACTGGATATCTTCGGCAAAGGGAAAGCTACTCAGGAGGAAACCGACGAAGCAGTCCGGATTCTCACCGAGTGCGGATCAATTGATTACGTAAAGAATCTTGCAATTTCATATATTAATGAAGGCAAGGCAAAGCTGGACGTCCTGCAGGACTGCCCGGAAAAGGAACTTCTCCTTCAGATTGCCGATTATATGATTTCAAGGAAATACTAATCAAGAAATTCCCGAATGGCAGGGATTTCAGGGAAACTGCGGCTAATTGAAGCCGCAACAGACCCTATTTACTATAAATCTCTTTTTTCCATGGCTGTTTCCATAAATTACATTCATAAAGAGGATCTCTACCCCCAATACCTGTAGAAATGAGGGTTTTGACCGGGGTTTTTCATAAAAGGCGAGCTTCTGGGAAGCCAGGCTCTCGACAACCTTACATTCGGCATTAAGGCCTTATGCAGTGCTCCCTTAATTAAAGATATTTCAGAAAAAAGAAAGTATAATAGGCAGAATAAAAATCCTGCCTTTTTTGAATTTACGTTTTATTTGAGAATTTTATTTATTTTGCGTTCTTGGACTCAATTGTGCTCTGGGCAGCTACGAGCCTTGCGATCGGAACTCTGTAAGGAGAGCAACTTACATAGTCAAGACCTATTTCATAGGCGAAATGAATGGATTTCGGCTCTCCGCCGTGTTCTCCGCAGATTCCCATCTTGAGATCGGGTTTGACGGAGCGGCCTTTTGCAATTCCGATCCTCATTAACTCGCCAACGCCTTCCTGGTCCAGGACTGCAAAAGGATCGTGCTCAATAATACCTGCCTTCTGGTAGATAGGCACGAATTTGGACACGTCATCACGGCTGAACCCGAAAGTTGTCTGGGTCAGGTCGTTTGTCCCGAAGGAGAAAAAGTCAGCTTCCTTTGCAATCTTGTCTGCGATAATGGCGGCTCTTGGCAGTTCGATCATTGTTCCTACATGATAATCGATCTTTATGGCTTTCTCGGCCATGACCGTTTCTGCCATCTTGCAGACCTCTGCCCTGGTGAGGGTAAGTTCTTTTACAAGGCCCACAAGCGGGATCATGATTTCAGGAACAATCTGCATTCCCTCGGCTGCAAGTTCACAGGCCGCTTCCATGATTGCACGCACCTGCATATCATAGATTTCAGGGTAGGTTATCCCGAGCCTGCATCCCCTGTGCCCGAGCATAGGGTTGAGTTCCTTAAGGGAAACCACACGCTGGATGACCTTCTTTACCTCGTCGATCTTCCCGCAGTCTCCTGAGGTTTCAAGCTCCCTGAGCTTTGCATCCAGTTCTTCTTTGTCAGGAAGGAACTCATGCAGAGGCGGATCAAGCAGCCTGATAGTTACTGGCAGGCCTTCCATGCTGCGGAAGATGCCAAGGAAATCCTCTTTCTGCATAGGGAGCAGTTTCTTGAGGGCTTTTTTCCTGGACTTTTCGTCTTCGGCCATGATCATTTCCCTTACTGCGGGAATTCTGTCTTCTCCGAAGAACATATGTTCAGTCCTGCAAAGTCCGATCCCTTCTGCACCAAGTTCGCGGGCAAGGCCTGCATCTGCCGGATTATCTGCGTTTGTTCTTACTCCGAGAGTCCTTATATCGTCAGCCCAGAGAAGAAGCCGCTTTAGGTCGTTATTAATTTCGGCATCAATCAGCTCTACCTTTCCGATGATAACACTGCCTGCACTTCCGTCAATGGTAATATAATCGTGCTCCTTGATAGTGTGACCATTTACCATGAAAAAGCCGCTTTTCGTATCGATAGAGATGTCTCCGCAACCCACAACGCAGGGCTTGCCCATGCCTCTTCCAACAACTGCTGCATGAGAAGTCATCCCACCGCGCACTGTAAGAACACCCTGGGCAGCTGCCATTCCTCCTATATCTTCAGGAGAGGTTTCGGTACGGACGAGAATTGTTTTTTCTCCGATTTCGGCCATTTCCTCGGCTGCTTCGGCAGTAAATACGACTTTTCCTACAGCGGCTCCGGGAGATGCCGGAAGCCCCTTTGTGATTACCTCAAGTTTTGCTTGGGGGTCAATCCTCGGGTGCAGGAGAAGGTCGATGTGTTCGGCTTTAACCCTCGTGACTGCTGTTTCCTTATCTATCAGCCCTTCTGCTACCATATCAGTTGCTATTTTCACGGCTGCGGCAGCTGTGCGTTTCCCTGTCCGAGTCTGCAGCATGTAGAGTTTTCCTTCCTGAATAGTAAACTCTATATCCTGCATGTCCTTGAAGTGGGCTTCAAGTCTCTGGCAGATATCAACAAGCTGTTTGTAGGCGTCAGGGATCTTGCTCCCAAGGGTATCAATATAATCCGGAGTCCGGATACCGGCAACCACATCTTCGCCCTGGGCGTTGATAAGGTATTCTCCGAAGAATTTCTTTTCCCCTGTGGATGGGTTCCTTGTGAAAGCAACCCCTGTACCTGAGGTGTTTCCTCTGTTCCCGTAGACCATGGTCTGTACGTTGACGGCTGTGCCCCAGCTGTCATCAATTTCATTAAGCTTTCTGTATGTGATGGCTCTAGAGTTATTCCAAGACTCAAAAACAGCATCAATTGCCATCTGAAGCTGAACTTTCGGATCCTGTGGAAACTCAAACCCTTTTTCGAGTTTGATTACTTCCTTGAACCTTTCAGCCAGATCTTTTAACGCTTTTGCATTGAGGTCGGTATCGGACTTGGCTCCCAGTTCCTTCTTTTTATCCTCGATAAGGGAATCGAACTTTCTGAATTCAATTCCCAGCACCACGTCCCCAAACATGGCGATAAATCTTCGGTAGCAATCGTAAGCGAATCTTTCATCATTGACCTTATTTGCGAGCCCCATTACGGATTTATCCGTAAGCCCGAGGTTAAGGACGGTATCCATCATCCCCGGCATGGACACCCTTGCCCCGGACCTTACAGAAACGAGAAGAGGATCATTAGGATCTCCCAGTTTTTTGTTATTTAAGGTCTCGAGCCTGTCGATTGCTTCTTCTACCTGTTTGAGTACTTCTTCAGAATATTTGTGATTCTGTAAATAAAGTACACAAACTTCGGCCGTTATTGTAAAGCCAGGTGGTACGGGAACTCCAAGATTTGCCATCTCGGCGAGGTTTGCACCCTTACCTCCAAGCAGGTCTTTCATACTACTTTTGCCATCAGTTACATCCTTTCCAAAAAAATATACGAACTTGGACAATGAGTCTCCTCCCTGAAACGAGATCATTAATCGGAGTCAGTGACTGTATATGACCATAAATATGGTCTGATTGTTGCCAACAATGTCCATTTAATATATAAGGTTGTGGTTTCCCTCTCCTGAATATTATACTTTACTATCTTAATTTAGTTAAGACTAATGTATAATATAGGTCTTGCGATATCTTTATATATAATAAACATAGACTACATATGCTTTTCAGTCTACAATATATGTTCTTATTTAAGGCTGACAGAATAACATGCTCAAAGCCAGGATATTTTTGCCCTGAGCTGGAGAAATAGCTATTAATTATTCGTGGCTGATATGAAACGACTCGGTACAGTGCTGCACAGGTCAGGCGTTAAAAACCTGATAATTATAGGGGATGAGGTAAAACCCGATGACGTCTCAGGTGGTCTTCCTAAATTGAATTCAGTCGTTGTGGATAAAGCCCTGAACCGGATTGGTACAATTCTCAGTGTCTTCGGACCTGTAGACCATCCCTATTTTTTAGTTAGGGGCTTTAAGCAAACTCCTGATTCGGAATTTCGGGCTCTCGTCAATGAAAGAGTCTATATTCGGTGAGATCTCTGACATTGGATGTGCGTTTGAATTCTTTATTATGGTTTAACTTTAACTGGTTTATATATTTTTTGCTAGTTATAGCCGTGGGTTTTATTATCCCTCATTTTATATATATACTGTGATTTCAGTAATGCAGCTAAGGTTACAGGGAATCATAAACAGATGATCATTTTAATTTGTAAGGTGATATGATATGGTAGAAGTCGAAAGAGTTCGCTATTCGGACACTCTTGAAAGAGAAAAAATACGTGCCATGATCAAAGCTCGCAAAGAAAAGCAAAAGGAGCAAAATTTTGAGAACGAAAAGGCCGTGTGTCCAGAATGCGGTAGCAGAAACCTTGTTCATGACTATGAGCGAGCCGAGCTCGTGTGTGGGGACTGCGGACTTGTCATTGATGCCGACTTTGTGGATGAAGGACCTGAATGGCGAGCTTTCGATCACGATCAGCGTATGAAGCGTTCCCGTGTGGGTGCGCCCATGACATACACAATCCATGATAAAGGGCTTTCCACAATGATTGACTGGAGGAACCGTGATTCCTATGGAAAATCAATTTCTTCCAAAAACCGTGCTCAACTTTATCGTCTAAGAAAATGGCAGCGTAGAATTCGTGTAAGCAACGCAACTGAGAGAAACCTTGCATTTGCACTATCAGAACTTGACAGAATGGCTTCTGCTCTGGGTCTCCCGAGAACTGTCAGGGAAACGGCAGCCGTTGTCTATAGAAAAGCTGTGGATAAGAACCTCATACGTGGAAGAAGCATTGAAGGTGTTGCCGCAGCCGCTCTTTATGCTGCCTGCCGCCAGTGCAGCGTCCCAAGAACTCTTGATGAAATCGAAGAAGTGTCCAGGGTCAGCCGGAAAGAAATCGGAAGAACCTACCGCTTTATTTCCAGAGAGCTCGCATTAAAGCTCATGCCCACTTCGCCGATCGACTACGTCCCAAGGTTCTGTTCCGGCCTTAATCTGAAAGGAGAGGTTCAGTCCAAAAGCGTTGAGATCCTTAGGCAGGCTTCCGAAAAGGAACTCACAAGCGGAAGGGGTCCAACAGGAGTTGCTGCGGCTGCAATCTATATTGCATCCATCCTCTGTGGTGAGCGAAGAACTCAGAGGGAAGTCGCAGATGTTGCCGGGGTTACGGAAGTTACCATCCGAAACAGGTATAAAGAGCTTGCAGAAGAATTGGATATCGAAATTATCCTCTAATTCTTCCTCATTTTTCTTTCACCAATCTGGGTTCAGCTCTGTCCATGTATTTGCAGAGATAACCCTATCTTTTGCGTTTGCTTTATTTATCCGGTTCTTCGCAGCTATGCGCAAGCGTTATTTTCAAAAAGAAACCTTTAAAATTTTAGAGTAATAATGCTGGCAATAGAAATTTTGAAAGCTCTTCTTTTGGGTTTCTCTGTAGGGCTTACAGGCGCACTTGTTCCGGGCCCTATGCTCTTTGCAACTATAGAGATTTCTCTGAAAAAAGGTTGGCTTGCAGGTCCACGGGTTGTATTCGGGCATATGGTCGTCGAGCTTGTGCTCTATATGCTCATTCTCTTAGGTGCGGCTTCGCTTGTCGGCAGCGGCACGATTTCTGCAGTTTTCCTCCTGGGAGGGCTTTCACTTGTGGTTTTCGGGCTTCTGACCTTGAAGGATGCCAGAGCCGCCTCTTCTTCAACAAGGATTTTGCAGGATTCGTCAGGCTTGAAGCTGACCTCCAGTCCTGCCCTGATAGGCCTGGTTACTTCGGTTTCGAATCCCTATTTCTGGATCTGGTGGCTGACTGCGGGCGGCGCCCTTGTACTTAAGGAATATGAACTGGGAGTTATATTTGCAATGGCTTACATGATCGGCCACTGGACCGCAGACCTGAGCTGGTTTACTGCCGTATCCGGGTCATTCAGCCGTGGGAAAACCCTGCTCTCTCAAAAAATGCATAGATATATTCTCTATACCTGCGGGATATTTCTGGTAATTTTTGGGTTGTATTTCATGCTTAATTACAATCATTCAATTCAACTGTCCTGAGTTTCATATTTCGTGAATTTGTTTTTGGACTCTTATCTTGCAAAGCTATCTACTTTATAAACCCTTTCCAAAAATTTAAAACTAAGGGGAATCTCTTATCCGGTCACAAGTTAAAAGCTGCTCCTGACCGCTCGGGATGTCCCGCCTGCAGACCAGACTGAAGAGTTAGAAAAATAATCAAACATCGAAGGGAGAACTGGAGAAAGTGGAAAGGGATAAAGAGGACCTCAAAATTACATATGCTAATTATTTATCTCAGGTTCAAACGTTGATAAATCAAAAGGTTATAGAAGCGCCTGGAGAAAAGAAAAAAAGCGTTTTGGAAATTTTGGTAATTCCGGATAATGTATGTTAAAATCGATTTAACCAAAGTGAAAAGATCTTAGATATATTTACTTCTAATGCAACTTGCTATCGGAAGAATTCGGTGTGTCTATGTTCCTCACTTCCAATGGAGAAAGCTAACAAACGCCTTCTATTTAAATTTAATATAATTAGGACGAATATAATAAAAGGAAGAAAAAAGAAACGAGACATGGAGTGATCAATTTTCTATGTTCTAGCAAAAACTATTAACGATCTAATAATTTGAAAAACCTTTGAGTTGTTGATTTGATTAAGGAATTCCCCACTCCTCTTTAGACTTAGCTTTTTTACTTTTTTCAATATTAAGATCTTTTACTTTTTCACTATTATATATTTAGAGATCTTCCTAGTGTTGCTACCTAATTCATTTTCTACCGTTAAACTAACGGTGTATTTTCCTTGCTTGTTGTATGTGTGTACAGGATCCTTGTCTGTTGAAATGCTTTTATCGCCAAAGTTCCAAGACCAGGCAGTAGGCGATCCTGTACTCTTATCTGCGAATGTAACTGTTAACGGTGCTTTTCCTGTAGTCGGTGATGCAGAAAAATCAGCAACAGGAATTACTGGCTTTTCTAAAACAAATTTTTGAATGCAATTATTGTAGTAATCGGCAACATAAACATTGCCAGAAGAATCTACATCGACGCCATATGGATTAGCAAATAATCCGTCACCTTGACTATAAGAGCCCCATTGGGTAATGTATGTACCGCTGCTGTCAAACTTCTGAATGCGATTATTAGCCGTATCGGAAACATAAACATTGCCAGAGGAATCGACAGTAACACCACGTGGATTAGAAAATTGTCCTACACCGCTACCATAAGAACCCCATTTGGCAATAAATGCACCATTGCTGTCAAACTTCTGAATGCGATTATTCCACAATTCAACAACATAAACATTACCTGAAGAGTCTACAGCGATACCTTGTGGAGCGTTAAATTGTCCATCGCCACTGCCCTCTGAACCCCATTTGGTAATAAATGCACCACCACTGTCAAACTTCTGAATGCGACAATTGTCCGTATCGGAAACATAAACATTGCCTGAAGAATCGACAGCTACACCCATTGGACAGCTAAATTGCCCATCATCACTGCCTGCTGAACCCCATTTGGCTATGAATATACCATTGCTGTCAAACTTTTGAATGCGATGATTCGTATCGGCAACATATACATTGCCTGAGGAATCGACGGCGACACTATATGGATTATAAAATTGCCCGTCGTCGATGCCATAAGAACCCCATTTGGCAATAAATGCACCGCTGCTGTCAAACTTCTGAATGCGATTATTCCACGAATCTGAAACATAAACATTGCCCGAAGAATCTACAGCAACATCAGTTGGATATTGAAATTTTCCGTCGTCCATGCCGGCAGAACCAAACTTTGCAACAAAAGAGTAAGTTTCGGCATGTGTAACAGTAGCGCTCATTAATCCAAGAAATAATATCAAACAGAAAAACATCATCTTAGAAATATTAGTTTGTTGATATTTCACATTTAAATCCTCCAACTCATTTGAATCTGATTCTGAAGTTAACTTGTAGAAAGCAAATTTTTCACGTAAGTATATATATAAGAAATATGGGATTTATATGAAAAAAACTTACAGTAGCCGTTATTTATATTAACACCTACTCACAAAATCCTCATTTTTAACAATAATTGTTTAAAGTCCAAAGTATATAGCAATGTGCAGGTGTTGAAATGTTAGTATGTTTTGTATCAGTAAAGAAAGGAGAGATATTTTTCTTAAAGACGTGACTTTTGTTTAAAAACTCATTAAATCAAAAGGCTATAGAGACGCCAGGAAATAAGAAGCCCGTGTATAAAGCTAGCACCGTTATCCCAAAAGCTCTAACGAGCGCATAACCTCTTTGTGTTGAGCTCATCCCAAAACCAATTTTATCTTTAAATCGATAAGAATTTCAGAACTATTTTTCATGATCAAAAACTCTTTGATTATTCTGAATTCAAGATTAAGAGAAATAGTTTTGAGTTTTGGGATAGGCTCTTTATATAAATATTTTCAATCATAATCCGTCTTAATTACACCCTGGTTTTAACCCGTTGTTTTTAATCTGTTGCCTTCTTAAAGCCACCTCTTCTTTATAAAACCTTGAAAACATGTAGATTCCTCCGCTGAAAGTCGACAGGAACAAAACCACAAGAATCCTCATATTTTTCACAGTTTTCCAGCTCCACCTGTTAGCTACGAATAGGGAGCTGAGAGCCAGAGTTACAAGCCCGAAAGGACCGTGAATGTACAGGACTGCAGGAACTGCCCTAGCAATTATGAGCCTGAATCCGGAGTATAACATATATAGTAAAGATAGAGCTCCCAGGGTATACCCTAAAGTGTTTATCTTCCCGTGCCTGGGGATTCCTTCTTTTTTTGAACCGCTTAGCTTCAGTGCAGTAAATCCAAGCATATAAGTCAACAGGGTTGAAGTCTGCAATCCAAGCGAGATTTTCCTGATCTGGTTAATGCCCAGTCCCATTACCAATTTTAGCACCCCTTGTAATCAAATTGCATTTTTCGTCTTATTTGGAGATAATACCCAGGATTAAAGATCCCCTGGAAACAAAGTTTCTGAGAAATCTTCTGTTACTGGAAAACTCACTTTGACTTCCTCGAAATTAATAACCGGATAAGTTATGAGATAGCTTAATAACAGAAGGATAACCTTAGGATTCCAAAAGGTCGATTTTCCATGAAACGGCAGTGCATAAAAGTCCCTAAAAAGAAAGGAGAACCCGTAAGGAGAATACTCCTTGAACTTGACATTCTGGATAATTCCGTAAAAATAGGTGCAGATGAGTCCTTCCTCTATCTTCCCCTGACCAGAGAGCCTGCCCCTGATGAGCTGAAAAATCTTTCTGAAGAAACCGAACTTGTTAATTCCGATTTCGAGCTTCAGGAGAAAAAACCTGTTCCTGAAGACCTGCTTGGTTTCAGTCCTGCATATGAAGTCGTAGGGGATGTTGTCCTTCTGGAAGACCCCGATCTCGACAAGCAGAAAGCCTCAAGAATTGCCGATGCCCTTCTCCGAACCCAGTCGAATATAAAAACCGTACTCAAGCCTCTTACGCCTGTAATCGGGGAATTCAGGGTCAGGGAATTTGAGGTTATTGCAGGCGAGCCCAGGACCGAAACCATCCACAGGGAATACGGCTGCCGCTATAAAGTTGACCTTGCGCGGGCTTATTTTACTCCGCGACTTTCGACCGAGCGCTCAAGAATTCTTTCATGGGTTAAGGAAGAGGATACCGTTGTCGATATGTTTGCAGGTGTCGGCCCCTACAGTATCCAGATCGCAAAGAGCAAAAAGCCTTCAAAAGTTCTGGCAATTGATAAAAACCCGGATGCTGTGCGTTATCTCAGGGAAAATATAATTCTTAATTCTGCTAAAAATATCGAAGCAATCGAAGGCGATGCCAGGGAGGAAGCAAAGAAGTTTGCAGGCACTGCCGATCATGTAATTATGAACCTCCCTCACAACGCCTTTGAATTTCTGGATTCTGCGGTTCTCCTGACAAAGCCCGGCGGAATAATCCATTATTACGGGATAACCCCTGAAGAAGACCTTTTCGAAAGCTCTATCGAACTAATAAGGGCAGCTGCGGAAAAAGCAGGAAGAAAAGTAGAGGTTCTGGAGAAAAAGGTAGTCCGTTCGTATGCTCCTCACCAGTATAATATCTGCATAGAGGCCAGGGTTATTTAAAGGACGTCAGGATTATTTAAAGCCTTAAAAAAGCAGACTGCCCTGCCCGAGCGAAATCATTAAATTCTTGATCGCTATTTTAAGTCTGCTTATTTTCCTGTGCATTTGCCGTCGTGGCTTAGCGGTATAGCGGCTGATTCGTAATCAGCAGGCCGAGGGTTCAAGTCCCTCCGGCGGCTCTCGTTTATTTTTTGTTTAGTGCCCATTTTCTGGAACTGTGGGAAAATGGAATTATCGGTCTATAAACTGAACACAAAGAAACGACTGGATTCTTTAAAACTACAGAGTTATCTAAAACTAATAGAAAATTAATATTATATTTTGTAAACTACTGTTTTTCTGAAGGCATCGGCGAGCATAGGGATCTCAAATAGATATTCACGCTTAAGAGAATTGCAAACTCTCTTCCTGCTGATTTAGATAAAGCAACCGAAGAAGAAATAAGAGCTTATTTTGGGCAGGACATTATTCATGGACTATTAGTAAACGGGTTCATGGTCTGAGCAGTTAATAAACTATAATGTATGGTGAATGCCACCACAAAGATTTTTTTTAATTATATAATGAAGTGGTTATGAAAATGAGTATTGAATTGAGTAACGAAAGAGCATATATTATCTGTTTATTGTCAAATATCCTTGATTTACCTGCAAGTATAATAGAGCAAACCGAGAAAATAGTCGCAGATATATTTCTGGCTTATGATCCTTATGAATACCTTAACATTTCTCATGAGTGTGTTATATTGCAGCTATAATGTATGTTTGTAAGAGAAACAACATTGAGCTAGAGTGCAGTTAATAGATAATTTTGTATCACGGATATATTCTGATCAAGGAAAATATCAAATGAGTAAAAAAAGCATAGATAGACACTAGAGTAAAAAAAGCATAGATAGACACTAGAGTAAAAAAAGCATAGATAGACACTACAAACGTATTTCAGAGAAATATAAAAATGTAGATATTTCAAAGTTGAACGGAAGCAACAAATCGATTCAGATTTTAGCTATAGGCAAATCGAAGGGTTTTAAATCCTTTTTTTGTTATAAATAATAAGGAGCTTACAGGTTAAGAAAGAAGGTATATTAAGCCGATTTGAATATAAATATATAAATATAGAAGTTTGATTAAATAATTTCCCTTATCATTGAAATTACCTTTTTGCATAAAATAATCAGGACAATACTATATACACTTATTCTCAAATCCCAAAAAAGTGTTGTCCTGATTGTCTAAGTGACTTTAAAATACAGACTTTACGAAATATATAAGCTAGATACTTATTTATTGAATCGCATCTATACAAAAAATCTTTACTTAAATACAAAGCGATACAAACAGTTCCTGCAAAAGTAATTTTAAATTATATAAAGTATAATATAAACCAAATATATTTGAATAGACTCGTTTTATCTTACACCTGACTATCAGAGAATAATATGAGAAGCGGCAACAGAATTTCTGGTATTGATATTATTGGGAACGTACCATGGGGAAAGCATTTCTGCCAGTTTTACCATACAAAAGAAGATTTAATGGATATACTTATTCCCTACTTCAAGGCAGGATTGGAGAATAACGAATTTTGTTTGTGGGTCATATCAGAACAGTTAGATGAGGAAGAAGCAAAAAAAGCCTTGAAAGTGGCTATTCCCGATATTGATGCTTATTTTGAGAATGGACAAATCGAAATTGTTCCCGATACTTACTGGCACGTAGAAGAGGACGCTTTAGATCTGCAGATAGCACTAAACGACTTGGTTGAAATATTATGAAATGCAAACAAGATGAGAAGGCACTGCAAGAAAGCGAGGAATGGTACAAGGCAATATTCGATAATAGTCTCGATGGCGTTTTTCTTACAATTCCAGATGGAACTATTCTTGCAGCCAATCCAGCCGCCTGCCAGATGTTTGGGATGACAGAGGAAGAAATTATTCAGGCTGGAAGAAATGGCACTGTAGATACATCTGATCCAAGGCTTAAGTATGTCCTAGAGGAAAGGGCTAGGACAGGCAGGTTCAAGGGGGAACTCAATCACAGGCGGAAAGATGGTACGATCTTTCCATGCGAGATCTCGAGTGCATTATTCAAAGATAAGGAAGGTCTCGTGAAAGGGGTCATAATCATCCGTGACATCACAGCGAGAAAGCAGGCCGAGGATGCTCTTAGAAGAAGTGAGGAGCAATACCGGATGCTTTTTACAAATATGACTGAAGGTTTTGGCCTTGTAGAAGTAATCTATAACAATTACGGTAGACCCTATGATTATCGTTACCTTGAGGTAAATCCTGCTTTTGAGCTCTATTCAGGTGTAAAGAGGGAACAGTTATTAGGCAAAACTATGAGAGAAACATTCCCCAAATTAAGTTCTATAGCTGTCGAAAAGTGCAATGAAGTGGCAGTATCAGGCCAGCCAATTAATTTCGAAATTTTTAGTCAGGTAGCGAATAAATATCTTGATGTTCGTGCTTTCATTCCTGAGAAAGGAAAGGTCGCCCTGATTCTTAAAGATATTTCAAAGCGCAAGCGAATGGAAGAAGCACTTAAAAAAGGAAATGAAACTTTAGAAGAAAAAGTTAAAGAGCGTACAACAGAACTTCAGAAGGCTTATGATTCATCAAAAAAGAGTGAAAGAAATCTTGCTGAAGCTCAAGAAATAGCCAATATTGGAAGTTGGGAGCGGGACTTTGCAAGCAATGAATATAGTTGGTCTGATGAAATGTATCGGATTTTTGGACTTAAGCCTCAAGAATCAAAAGTAAATTACGATACCTTCTTAAATTGTGTACATCCAGATGATCGAAACTATGTGAATAATGCCGTTAAAGAGGCATTAAAAGGAAAACCACTTGACACTAATTTCAGGATAATTCGAGCCAACGGAGAAGAACACATAGCTCATGCGAAAGCTGAAGTTGTCTTTGATGAAAAAAATAATCCTGTCCGGATTAGAGGGACAACCCAGGATATAACAGAGCGAAAGAGGATAGAAGAGGCTTTGCGACAGAGCGAGGAGCGTTTCAACATTGCAGTCAAAGCGGCACAGGAAGGCGTTTGGGACTGGGACATGGAGACCGACGAGGTTTGGTACTCTTCACGATACAAAGAAATGCTGGGTTATTCGGAGGATGGGATAGAGCACCACGTGAGTGCCTGGCTTCGCCTGCTACATCCTGACGATAAAGAGCTATCTCTCCAGCTTGTTGATGCAGTCATGCGGGGCGAACGAAACTACGAGTTAGAGTTTCGCTTGCGACATAAGGATGGCCATTATCTTAACATCCTGTCGCGGGGTTATCCAGTCAGACGAGAGTCGGATGGGAAGATTGTCCGGATTGTAGGCATTCATTTAGACTTAACCGAGCGCAAGCAGGCAGAAGAGGAAATTAAGAATCTGGCGAATATTGTTGAATCTTCAAATGATGCTATTGGTACCATGTCCCTTGATAACATTATTACCAGCTGGAATAAGGCATCAGAGGAGGTTTATGGTTATTCAGCGGAAGAAATTATTGGGAAGCATGGATCCATCCTGGCTCCCCCCCATTTAGATAAAGAAACAAGCGAATTAAATGAAATGATTAAACAGGGTAAAAAAGTCCGACATTATGAGACTTCACGGTTAAGGAAGGACGGGAAAATAATAGACGTTTCAATAACTCTTTCTCCAGTTTTTGATAGCTACGGAAAGCTGCTTGCGATCTCGGTCATTGCTAGAGATATAACAGAGAGAAAAGAAGCAGAAGAAAAACTTCGGGATAGTGAGGAAAAGTACCGAAACATCGTTGAGACAGCAAACGAGCTTATACTCATAACTGACAACGAAGACGTAATCACTTACGTTAACAAGAGAATGTTAGATATGCTCGGATACGCTATGGAAGAATCTATTGGCAGACCTATATGGGGCTTCATCAGTGAAGAATGTAGACCTATTGTCAAAAGGAATCTGGAAAAGAGGAGACAGGGAATAAGTGGGAGCTATGAATTGAAATTAATATGTAGAGATGGCTCATCTGTATGGACATTTCTAAATGCTAAACCTCTTTTTAATAAGGAAGGCAAGTATGTGGGCGCTATGAGTATGTTAACTGACATCACCGAGCGCAAAAAAGCTGAAGAAGTTCTGGCAAATATTGAAACTGCCCGTAAAAAAGAAATTCACCATCGCATTAAGAATAACCTTCAGGTGGTTTCCTCTCTGCTGGATCTACAGGCTGAACAGTTCAGAAACCGAGACAATATTAAGGATTCGGAAGTTCTCGAAGCCTTCAGGGAAAGCCAGGATAGAGTGACATCAATGGCTCTTATCCATGAAGAATTGTACAAAGGTGAAGGGTTTGAAACACTAAACTTTTCTCCGTACATTCAGGAACTCGCTGATACTCTTTTCCAGACGTACAGGCTTGGAAATACCAATATTAGCTTAAACATGGATCTTGAAGAGAACCTATCATTTGACATGGATACTGCTGTCCCGCTGGGGATGATCATTAACGAACTTGTTTCCAACTCCCTCAAACATGCATTTCCCTGCAGAGACAGAGGAGAGATTCAGATCAAACTTCACAGGGAAGAACCCACAGAACTTGAAAGCGAAGACTCCGAGAGTACCAGTATCAGTTTCACTCTGACCATTTCCGACAATGGTGTGGGCATTCCTGAAAATCTTGATATTGAAGAGCTTGATAGTCTTGGCATGCAGTTGGTAACTTCCCTTGTAGATCAGTTGGATGGCGAACTTGAACTGAAAAGGAATAATGGGACGGAATACACCGTAAGGTTCACAGTAACAGAAAAAAATGAGTAACTACTCAGGGTATAGTTAACGGCGCTCCTTTGAGCGCCGCTATAATACCCTCGATAACAGGCAAATTATTCTTTCTAATTGTGGAAATATACTCTCTAATTCTGCAGAAAGCTTCCGCTCCTCGTGTTGTTCTGAAAGTGCCTGATATTTTCTGCTGTAGTTTCATCATTCTGATGTCTCTTTCTGCCTGGTTATTCTCAAACGGAACTTTCAAATCTGTAAGGAATCTCAGGATCTTTTCTCTGTGTTCTATAAACCTATCCAGCAGATTCCTTGGTTTTGTTTTAGGATTCTTCCCACGTTTTCCTTTCTTTTCAGGGTTTAGAGACTGTGGATTTTCTTCAATTCCTTTCATGACTATAGCATCAAACCTTTCTTCTAATGCTTTAATTTGCTCAAAATCCAGATCTTTGATTTGCTCTTTACACTCATCAGTATACTTTTTCATTTCAGTTAACAGCTCATTCATCTCTTTAGCCCATTTCTGTTTATAATTCTCTTCAATTCCAGTAAGTTCTCTCTGAAGATGAGCATTGCAAAGAGCGTGATCACAATCATAAACGTTGTAAGGCTTCCATCCATCATGAATTGCTGTTCCCTTAAACTCCGGAAGAATTCCCATAGCATTTATTGCTTCGGATCCTCTTTTACGATGGGCAAAATAACAGGTGTATTTGTCATTAGAAGCTACATGGAGCCAGTGTCTTTTTCCTTCAATCTTCATCCCAGTTTCATCAAAATGGATAACAGGGGAAGCTAGTAACATCTCTCTAATCACGTTTTCAAATTCCTCTAAATTACGGAAACATTCTCTTTCTGCTTTAATTATCGTAGCAGAACAGATTTTTATCCCCATAATGTCATCAAAAAACTCAGAAATCCTTTCATACGGAATAAAATGGTGGTTTTTACAGTAAACAGCTGAAGCTAAAATATTAGGACCATACTGGACTGGATATTTAACTGATTCGGGAAAATCAGCTTTATTTAATCTTCCACAGTGAGGACAGGTTTTTATGTGACTCCGATGTTCCGTAACAATAAGATTTACAGGGGGAATATCAAAGACCTGTCTTCTCTCGTAAGCTTCAATTTCTGTATGCTCAAGAGTATGTCCACATTCTTCACAGAAATTCAAAGAATGCTCTACTACCTAATCAGGATAATTAACCCTGTTGAGAGTCGATCCAGGATGACCTTCTTGACCTCCAGGGTTCTTGCCACTCTTTTTGCGGAGACTCTTGGGGTTAGGTTTGTCTTTGACAAAAAAGTCAGTAGAAGGAGGTCTACTGCTATTACTACTGTTTTGATTTAAACGAGATTCCAAAGATCGTAATCGTTCACTTTGGTCTTTTATTTGAGATTCTAGACTCTCAATGTAAGCTACAATAACTTCAGGGTTTGAAGCACAGAGTGAAAGAATCTCTTCACGTTTCATAAAGCCAAAAAGGAATCATTTGATATCCAATTTTTCCTCGGAAAGAGGAAAAATTGTGTAGACTTAAAAAGGCTATCTGAATTGTTACAAAAATGAATAAATTGTTGCCTTTTCTAATTTATCGTAGAGAATTTGAAACCAATGTGTGTCGGGTTTTTGTTTTTTATAGTTAGTTACACCAGAATTAAAACCCAGTGACTGTTGACTATATAACTGTATAACTTCCACTCAAAAACAGATATAGTCCTTTACACCCATGTTGTTGACATTACCTTTTTTTGCAGAAAATAATCAGGACATTTTTATACTTAATTTTACTATAATTTCAGAATGACGCCATAATAGAAGAGGATTTCTATAAAACTGATTTTTCAAAAGGTCATATTTCTTATTGCACAAGGGTTTGCTTGCTGAATCGTAAACAAAGCTGCTTGATATTTAAGAAATTTTTCCGTTTATAACCTCTTTTACTTAAATATTCAAATTTTTCACAATAATTGAATTTTATATAATAATAAAACGTATCTTTACTGGGAATCAAACCTTATAATATTTATATAAATAAAATGTTATGTAACGTTTTATTTTTCGAATATTTCTCAGGCCCTGAATTTTCCCAAAACTGAAAGAAGGTACAAAATTGTATTAGTGGAGGAATAGGCTTGAATAAACAATATTTGTCAGGATTTGCTGCAATTTTTATTGCGCTTTTAGTAATTGCTCCGATTGCAGGAGCAGCACCTAAGATTGATTGTGCTGTTTCAGGTGTATATAAGAATATTACGACTTGTCAAGCTAAAAGCATACTCGAAAGCAAAGATGTATTCCTTCTGGATGTTCGTACTCCGGCAGAATATAATTATTCTCATGTTGAAGGAGCGAAATTGATACCATTAAAAAATATACCCGCACATGATCCTGTTAATTTGTCATTGGACAAATTATTACCCAATAGGATGAAAGAGTTGCCAGAAGACAAAAGTACAAAAATAGTTGTTTATTGCTATACCGGGAAACGGGGTGGCATTGCAAGCCAAATGATAGCAGATGCAGGTTATAAAAGAGTTTATAACGTTCAAGGCGGTCTAACAGCATGGGTAAACGCAGGCTATCCAGTTGTAATTAATTCTGAACAGTGGGCCGCTAATTATCCTCACTACATATAAGGAAATGACATAGGCATACATAGGGTTTTGTGGAAATCCTGTGATTTAGGAATTCTCAAATATTTACAGCCAAGGTATAAAGTTAGATCTCAACGATTGAACATAGGTTTTCTACGAAGCCTATTGGGCTTTTTGTTTTATTAGAGTTATTTGCACTAGAATTAAAACTCAATGACTGTTGACTATATTATAACTTCCACTCAAAAACAGATATAGTCCTTTATACCTATGTTGTTGACATTACCTTTTTTGCATGAAATAATCAGGACAGAGACATACGCATTTTTATTCTCAACTTTCAAAAGGGGGTAGGTTTGCCAGTAACAGGCATGATAAAGATACAATCATATCAATTACCTTTACATTCCTTTTATGTTGAATACAATATGTCCTTTAGGAATATATTTTCTTGGGCTTTCAGGATAAATAAGTCCTTTATAGGGATTATCTTTTTACAGTTTCCAGATACTTGGAATGAATCTGAAAATCCGCAGTAATATTTTCAAGTATTTGGTTACAAATAGAAACTCACTAATAAGATAACAACTATTCCAAATAATACTCATGGGCGTTTATTTTTATAATAAATCTTGGTATTATATTGAAGTTTTTAAAATTAGTTCCTAACTACTCCATTAATGCCGTTATGAGACTAATAAATCTTATGGAAACTTAAATCTCTTTCCTTTGATTATTTTTTCGATGAAGGCATTAAAAGTTATCTCGTGTAGGTGTTTTTCTGTGTGGAGATTAAAAAATAAATTTATAGCTTTGTTTGTTACCTTCCTCATGGTGATGGCGGGTTTTGGTATAGGCTCTGCAGTTGCATTTGGTTCAAGTGACGATAATTCTGTCAGTGAGAATTTTACCAGTGATGTTACTTCTGTCAGTTCTAATTCCATGGATAATACAGATGTAGATACAACTGTAGATGATACAACTGTAGATGAAAATGCAGATGAAAATGCAGATGAAAATGCAGATGAAAATGTAGATGAAAATGTAGATGATACATCTGTAGACGACACAGGTGATCAGGCAAGTGAGGATGAAGAAGTAAGTGAAGATGAAGAAGCTACTGAAGAAGAAGTAGTATGCGAAACTCCAGCAGAAGAAGAAGTAGTATGCGAAACTCCAGCAGAAGAAGCTACTGAAGAAGAAGTAGTATGCGAAGCTCCAGCAGAAGAAGAAGTAGTATGCGAAACTCCAGCAGAAGAAGCTACTGAAGAAGAAGAAGTAGTATGCGAAACTCCAGCAGAAGAAGAAGTAGTATGCGAAACTCCAGCAGAAGAAGAAGTAGTATGCGAAACTCCAGCAGAAGAAGCTACTGAAGAAGAAGTAGTATGCGAAGCTCCAGCAGAAGAAGAAGTAGTATGCGAAACTCCAGCAGAAGAAGAAGTAGTATGCGAAGCTCCAGCAGAAGATATTAATTGTGTAGAGACAAGCCAGAAAGTTGTTGATTCATGTATAGAGGTAAAGAATTCAACCGGACAAACGAATATATCAACTACAGACGAACCAAATGAGAATGTACTGAGAAACATTATTGAACGTATTCTCGCGAGGTTAAATGGAGATAGTTCTTCCGAAGAAACTATGGAACAGGAAACTGTTCAAAATGCTAGTACTCTAGCAGGCCAGAATCTGACTGTACACTTCTTGGATGTTGGACAGGGTGATTCAATCCTGCTAGAATATAACAATAAATCCATGCTGATAGATGCAGGAGAAAGCGACCAAGGAGAAGTTGTTTCAGATTACCTGCAAGACCAGGGAATTTCCACGCTGGATTACGTAGTTGCAACCCATCCGCATGCAGATCATATTGGCTCTATGAACGATGTCCTCAATAACTTCCAGGTTGAGCATTTCATTGACAGTGGGTATCCTCATACGATCCAAACGTATGAAAATATGCTGACAACTATTGACCAGGAAGACATTCCTTTTGAAGTGGCTCAGGCTGGTCAAACAATCAGCTTTGACCCTGCTGTTGATATTGAAGTTCTGAATCCTAGAACTACATATTCAGATGATCTGAATGAAAACTCTATTGTTCTCAAAGTAAATTATGGGAACACTTCTTTCCTGCTCATGGGCGATGCAGGTCTTGAGACTGAAGAAAAAATAATGGAAGCTGGCTACGACATAGATTCTGACATTCTCAAAGTAGGACATCATGGAAGCCAGTCTGGCAGTGGTGAGACCTTTATTTCAACTGTAAGTCCTGAAGTAAGTGTTATTGAAGTTGGAGCAGAAAACGAGTATGGACATCCTCATGCTGAAACTCTTGAAAGACTGCAAAAAGTCTCCAAAGTCTACAGAACAGATCTAGATGGCACAATTACGGTCACAACAGATGGATCTAATTATACCGTAACTACTCAGAAATCTGATACCCCATATGTAAGTCCTAATCCAACATCGACAGAAACAGATGAAGGAACACCGACAGAAACATCAACATCTGAACCGGCAAAGGCACAAGCTATAACATCAGATACAACTGACACGAGCAGTGCATCTAACTATGAAAATTCGAAGTCCACGTCTACAACGACATCAAACACAATTGACACAGACAGCAAATTAATATATGCAAGTTTGGAATCTGATGTATATCATTCAGCAGGATGCTATTTCGTCGAACGAATAAAACCGGAACATCTTATTACATTTAGCAGTCAAAAAGAAGCAGAAGCCACTGGTTACAGAGCATGTAAAGTGTGTGGTGGTAATTAACGGTTTTAAAAACACGCTAAATTAGCAACATAAACCAACAATCCTTAGTAATGACCTTTGTACAAATTAAATAATCGTAAAAGAATTCTTCAAGGGCATTACTAACACTTTACTTTTTTATAACTTTTCGTAATTACCTGTCTACTGGAAAAATCACAAAAAACACTGCAAGTGGTTGAAGAGTTCGGGGAATAAGAATTAGGTTTGGGTTCATCTTCAAGGAAAGGCGGGTGAGGCAAAACCAAAATGTGCCAATCTCTTTTATAATAGACTCTCATGACCGAATTTGTTTACCACAGGTGGGGTACGTCTGGGTTGTCTAAGTAAATTCTTATTATTAAGGACACACACCCAACCTGTGGTAAAACATAAGAAGAAGGGCAAAAGTGATTAGACATCTTGGACGGCAGGACATATCAAAACAATATAAGAGACTATCCGAAAAGTCAGTAATGCATGTCGAAAAGTCACAATCGGTCTATATATCAGAGTATCCGTTCCGGTTTTGCATATTGCCTATTGTAAAAGTTATAGCAGGTAACCACTTTTCGGATAGGCTCTTAGTAGTAATCATTGCCGTTTGTCAGTGATAAATTCTGTACTCGTATATGTTACTTTACTCCACTAAACAAACGATTTTCATGAAATTCAAGAAAAGTAGTAATGTTAACCTATGGGTCTTTTCCTTTTTAATATAATAGAAATTATAAATAATTATTGTTTCGTTTTTAAAGACTTATTAGAGATTTTTTGAAGAAAAGGAAGATATATATGGTAAACTGTTGACATATATGAAAAAATAGTACTATGCCCATGTGCTTCCAAGATAAATCTTAAACTTACATTAAATAACACATCACGAAATACGTGAAATAATCTCTGTATAGAGAAGTACATCCAGGATGGTGTATACATTCCAGAAGAGATGTCGCATAATGAAGAGGAAGACTACCGATTGTTTATGCAGAACATTAAGGGAGTTTTAGCTCTCGCACTTGACGAGGAACTTATTCCGATATTCATAGAAGGAGCTATAGAAGAAATTACCGGATACGATAAGGGAAATTTTCTTTCCAGAAGCATAAAATGGACTGATATAATCATACCTCAAGATCTGCTCTTGTTTTTAAGAAATATTCAAAAAATGAAATCTAACCCTAGTGCCAATGCAGACATCGAATATCGGATAAAAAGAAAGGACGGGAAAATAATATGGATTGGTAACTATATCCATTTTCTTCCTGGCAAGTCTAAAGCACAGGGGCGTTTTCAAGGTTTTATCCGTGATATTAATGAACGTAAAAAATTTGAAGAGAATGTAGAAAAAGCAGAAAAAGCGCATCTAAAAGAAATCCATCATCGAGTAAAAAATAACCTCCAAATAATTTCTTCTCTCCTTAGTCTTCAGGCAGAAAAGTTTAAAGATGAAAAATTTCTTGAAGCCTTCAGTGAAAGTCAAAGTCGTATAATTTCGATGGCTCTTATTCATGAAGAACTCTATAGATCCACAGATATGGATACCCTTGATTTTTCGGAATATCTCAATAGATTGACTGAATATCTTCTCAATACCTATAACGTGAAAAATGAAAATATAATTCTGAAGCTTAACATTGAAAAAGTTACCCTCGGAATGGATACAGCAATACCACTCGGAATTATTGTAAACGAACTGGTTTCAAATGCCATAAAGCATGCATTTCCGGGAGAAGCTAACGGTAAGATCATTATAAATCTCTGTAGAAGAGAAGATTATGAACAGCACCTTGAAAAATCCAGAAACTTAAGGTTAGATATGCAATGCAGAAATAAAACCAATTTAGAATATATATTAGTTATAAGTGATAATGGAAAGGGCCTTCCCGAATATATTGATTTAGAATGCGTAGATTCTTTAGGTCTTCAGCTTGTACATATCCTTGTTGAACAAATTGATGGCTGTATTGAGATTGAAAGAAATAATGAAACAAAGTTTACTATCTGGTTTAGTGATGCAGAAAAATAAACTAATGATGTTTATTTAATGGAATCTATGCTGCCTTTCTATTATTTCTAGTTACCAAAATCTCCACCAGAGCTTTTTACTTCCTAGCACCTCTATAGCCTTCTAATTCATAAAGATTTGAACCTGTAGGAAGTAATTGTTATATGCTGTTTTAAATATGCTGTTTTTGGTTCTTCTTTGCCCCTTTCTGTCTTATCAAGTTCTTTTATCAATGCTAGTTACGCCTTCTAATTCTCCATGTCTGGCGCGCAGCTGTGCAAGTTCTATTGATTCCGGTGCTTCTTGCAAATCTGCAGTTAATAGTTTAATTATATTTTACTAACTAAGTTGAAAGTCTTGCGGTTTTATTTAAATCTGTTTTTATAAATTAAGTCAGAAAATACTTATTGATGTGAGCAAGTTGAATATATTAACATTTTTTATATGAAAAATAAAAGAAAGATACAGAGTGAGGATAAATGAAAACTAACAAAAAATTATATTCGGCAGCTTTGGCTTCAGCAGCTGTGATTTTAGTTTTAATTTTCTTTTCGTCTATGGCATCGGCATCTATTGCTGAAACTCGGATTACAACCAATACATCCAATTCAGAAAATCCTGTTATTTATGACAACAAGATTGTGTGGCAGGATGACCGCAATGGAAACTGGGATATCTACATACAGGATCTCTCAACTAAAAACCAGATTCACACTACCAATTTATTAGATCAAACGCACCCTGCAATTTATCGAAGCAATGTGGTTTGGGAAGATTATCGCAACGGATTGTCTGATATATACTTGCAGAATCTTACCACTAAAAAGCAAACTAGAATAACTGCAAATAACGATGAGGATTTTCCCATGGAGGATTATTTACCTTCGATCTATGGTAATAAGATAGCGTGGAACAGTCATGGCCCCTGTGACTGTTATGGCTTGATGTGTATGATATCTCTACTAAAAAATTTTCTGAGATCGGTATGTGTGCTCAAGGATCTCCTTCTATCTACGGTAACAAGTTAGCATGTTATGACGTTATGATATGTTGCGGAGGTTTATTTACGTGTATGACCTTTCCACTTTCAAAGGAACTATGATCGTGTCCAATGAATCAGAACAAGGCAGTCCTTCTATCTATGGTAACAGAATAGTGTGGGAAGATTATCGCAATGGAAATTGGGATATTTACATGTACGATCTTTCCACTAACAAGGAGACTCAGATAACCACAAACAAATCCGACCAGCAAGCCCCTGTAATCTACGGTAACAATATAGTATGGCAGGATAACCGCAATGGAAACTGGGATATTTATGCGTATGATCTTGTCACCCGTCAGCAAATACACACTACTAATACTTCAGACCAGGTAGATCCTGCTATTTACGGAAACAAAGTCGTATGGACAGATTCTCGCAACGGAAATCCCGACATATACATGGGTACCATCAGTTATCTACCAGTGGCTTCTTTTACTGCATCACCTACCTCTGGAAAAGCACCTTTAACAGTGAAGTTTGCCGATAAGAGTACAGACGCATATTACTGGACCTGGAACTTTGGTGATAAAACCACTTCAACTGACCAGAATCCCGTACATAAATACAGTACAGCAGGAAAGTATACTGTTACCCTTACAGTAAAGAATGCTGCAGGTAGTAATACCAAAACCGCATCCAGTTTGATTACAGTAAGTTGAGTTAGTGTTTTATTATAAAAATAGATACATCCAGTTTTTATAGATACAATAATATTATGTTACTGTAAAAGAGTTATGGAACACTTGGAACAGATAGAACAGTTGTAATAAAGGGGTAAACACAGGGTGTGGTGTTTTTTTATTTTTATAGATATATAATAAAAATTTACTCCCGTCACTGTGTTTTATCCATGCCCCCTTAATATAAAATGTTCTATCTGTTCTATCTGTTCTATCTGTTCTAATTATTTTGTATGTCTCGAATCAAAAGAATGTGTGTAATATTTTCTTAAATTTACATAAATCAACTTTCCAATCCTATTTTTTGCAATCAGTTGTATTATTATTTTAATTTTTTAATTGTAGATATTTACAATGATTTTTATTTTTACGGATTAAATATAATTACGCAGTGTTTTTATACTTCTATGCTAATTTAGATCGGGCTCTTAGGAGCCAGCTCTTATTCAATATATGTGACCTTTATTTTAGGAAAAATATGCCTGCATATATTAAATAAAATGTTATTATTTTAAAGAGGTATAAAATGAGAAAATCATATGTAATGCTGTTTGCACTCATAGTCTTGCTTTCAACTGCTATGAGTGTACAGGCGATGGAATCTAAAACAATAGAAAGGCAGAACGGTGCACATGCGTTTGCAGCTTGGTCTGAGACAAACGCTGGTGTAGATGATATTGTTACGGGCTTATCTGTAACTGAGACCAACGATGGAACTGAGATTTACTTTGATATGGATATCTACGATTCAGGTTCTATGTCACATAAGGCAGGATACTTATTCACAAAAGACAATGTTTTCAGAGTAGATCCTAAGCTTAAATCTGCAAGCCTTTCCGAGGTTCAAATTGATGCCTATAACCCGGATACAGGGGAAATTGAAACTCTAACTGTCCAAGCTGACTGGATCGGTGAGGGCGACGCTTCAACCGGGTCCTATACATCCAGCTCAAGAAATGGTGACTACGTGTTCAAGAGTAGTGAAAGTTCGAGCTATATAGAGGGACCTGCCACAGGAAGTGCAAACGGCTTGGATTTCGGAACATGTGATCATGCAGAAATATCTCTCTTCAAGTCTGCTTCTATAACTATGGAAAAATAAGCGTAAGAAGACTCTTTGAAAGGATTTTATAATCCTCGGCTCTGTAGAGACTCTTTCATTCCCACCTTAGTGTCTTTAGTTTATATTTAGCATTGAGTTTGGGGTTTTAATCTTGATCTTATAATGAAACAATAAAGAAGATTTCTACAAAGCCTTTATTTTTTGTGACTATGAAATTAAGAAGATATACATAATAAAAGGAGTTTTTTACGATCTAAAACGAATTTTATAATGCTGAAAAATCAGTTATTAACTGCATGTATTTTCCATAGGGTAACTGACATTACCTTTTTGCATGAAATAATTAGGACAGGGACATACGCATTTTTATTTTCAACTTTCAAAAGGGGGGGTAGTTGCCAGTAACAGACATGATATAGATATGTTCGTATCAATTACCATTACCTTCCTCCTTCACGTTGAAATATAATATGTCCTCTAGGAATACATTTTCTTGGACTTTTAGGGTAAAAAAGTCCTTTATAAGGATTATCTTATTACAGTTTCCAGAGACTCGGAATGAATCTGAAAATCTGTAACTTCTCAACTTTAAACAATTTCGCATCAGGTATTGATGTTGAAGTTCTAAACCCAGGAAGCTCATATTACTCTGATGATCTTAACCAAAACTCTGTAGTCCTCAAAGTAACAGACGGAAAGGTATCATTTCTGCTGATGGGTGATGCTGGTTTAGAAGCAGAAAACGATATTATGAAAGCTGGTTACGATGTTAATGCCGATGTTCTCAAAGTGGGGCATCATGGCAGTAGAACCGCCAGTAGAGCTTCTTTCATTTCGGCTGTAAGTCCTTCAATCAGTGTCATTGAAGTGGGGGCAAATAACGATTACGGGCATCCTCATGCCGAAACTCTTGAAAGATTGCAAAAAGTCTCCAAGGTCTACAGAACTGACCTGAATGGCACAATTACAGTCACAACAGATGGATCTACTTATAAGGTAACTACTCAGAAAACTGAGCCTAGAAAAGAAGCAGGGTCTGTTTCCACTGGAACTGGGAATTCTGAAGCTTCATCCATTACTGAAGAATCCCAGTCAAAAGAAAAGGTGATGCTCAGCCCTGAAGAATCAACTGTCTATGTGAACGACCTGAACCTGCAGAATGAATGGGTCAAGATTTCAAACAAAGGCTCTTCCCCTGTGTCCTTGATTGGCTGGAAAATAGAGGATGATGGCAATAAGTACACCTATACATTTCCTTCTTACACACTGAATCCAGAATCCATTGTAGCTGTTTATACTGAAAAGGGCACAAGCACAGCTACTGAATTATACTGGAAATTAGGCAACCCTATCTGGAACAATGATGGGGATACGGCATATCTTATGATAATACCGGAGAACTTGTTTCCACAATGGAGAGATGAAAATGGAGAGTTTTAAAGTTACGCTAGACAGGATTGAAGAAGGTATTGCAGTCCTACTTGTGAGAAATGAAGAGAAAATTAAAATTAATATCCCTCTTTTTTACTGCCTTCTGAAAGCAGAGAAGGGGATATTCTGGATATTACCATTGACAAAGATATGAAAGAGACAGAGGATGCAAAAGAGAGTATTGAGTTTGCTTGAGAAGCTTAAGAAAAAGAATCAAGAAACGAAATGAAGCTACCTTAATTATTGTGTATTTATTTAGAAAAGCAAGAGGTAGATGGGTAGGTGAAACAGGCTCGCCCTGGCTTGAGGGGACAGGATGAAGCAACTAAATCTGTCCAGACGTGATTGAAGACCACAGCTGATTGGGACTACATAATAGTATAAGGTTCCAAATTGCTTAAATTTTAGTTTTAAGTTTCCGTTGAGTATATTTAATTGAGTTTCCGTTGAGTATATCGAATGTCGGATTTAGAAACTTTTTATCGATTATCTCAAAAATTAAGACCTTATCAGTACATTGGAATGCGCTCAAGTTAGTGTACGTCAGTTTCTTTTTAATGAAATCACCTTAGTTATGACAATAAAAAGATTATTTTCCTTATTTTCCCCTTTTGACTATTTTCTGAGCAAAATACATCATCAGGCAAATCATCTGTGTTTATTACTTGAGAATCCTTACCCTTGAGATATTTATTAAAGAAATCAAGGAGCAGCGTGTTCATGATACTCCCACTCTACATTTCTTAAAAAATACTCTGAAAAAATCAGATAGACGGAGATTAGGGCCTAAGCAGTCTCACTGTGGAGAAAAGAACCCATACCCCGCCGTACTGACGGCTGCCAGAACGTCGAAGAGTTTTACTGCCTGGGGTTATCGTCTCATTATTGCAGCGGCGGCCCACCGCGGGTGTATGCCGTTGAATCCAGAACAGCCAGCCAATCGAAATCGGTGAAGCTTTGGGGAGTTAGTGGGAAGTAGGTCGGGTTCTTCATACTGCCCGAGCGAGTCGGAAGAGCTTCAATTTCCGAGGCTGGAAGCCCCTGGCCTCTGTGAGTTGGAATGAACCGCACCGGCCCCGGCACAGCAGTCAGTCTCTCCTCAAGCGTGCCGGCATCGGGCTGGCCAATGCCATTGGCATCAGAAACGCTCACTGCCGAACCGATAACGACATAGCGCGGGCCGAACATCTCATTAAGGTGAGATCCCACCGGCCACCATGTTAACAAGTCAGTGCCCAATTGCCATTGCGCCTTTCCACGCTTCAGATGGCTGTTGTGAGCAAAGATCAACACTTTACCCCGGCCACGCTCACGGGACACCATGTACGCCAGATTATCCGCCATCAACGCGTCACGGATGCCGAGAAGCCGGACAAGCCGATCGCCCGAATTTTGCGCCAACACAGCATGATAGTTTAATAGCTGCCGTGCCACAGACGCATAATTCATGGCTTCCAGATAGCGGCTTTTGTCACTTTTAGCCACCAGTTCGGGCCGGCGTGCGCATAGTTCTGAAATAAGATCTTCCGTCTCAATTCGCAGCGCAGTTGCGGCTGGTGACAGGCCTATTGACTGCGTCGGGTCGAGGGCTGCAGCAGGATTATCCCAATCTGCGTCCTGGCCGAGAAGCAGGTCGATGCGTTCGCAATGCTCCTGGCTGCTGTCATTATCAATCGAGGAGAGATAATCGAGCACAAAATGCAGGACTTGCCTCGGACTATCGGTGCCTATCATCTCTGTCGGACTATCGAAGCCGTAGAACTGGAGTTTGACGCTATGGGAAGGATCGGCATTGTAGCGCCGCATCCACTCCACGAGTTCTCGATTCGCGTTGAGCCGGCCGAAGCCATGGCTAAATCCGGTATCCTGCACAGCCTCATACGATGCAGGGCCGTGACCGGCTATGTACTCATTCACTAAACGAGCCCGAGGGAAACTGCTTTCGATGGCAATGGCGCTGTAGCCATGCGTTTCCACTAAGCGCTGGAAGAGCCGGTTGCGAAGTATAAGAATGTCTTCGCCGCCGTGGAGTGCTTCTCCAAAGCCAAGCAACTCCACCGATTCGTCAAGTGAGGCTATGACCCTGTCGATGGAAGCGTTGAAGGTTTCGGACGAATCGACAGAGAACGGGATCGCTTCGTGTAGAATCCAATCGTCAAGGGTGGTATATATCGGGTCGGAACTCCTATGAAATAAACTTTCTTTCATTTCCCAAGACCTCCTGGTAATTAGGCCAATCCATACATTTTTGTATATCTCTTTTTCGTTTAAAGTCAAGAACTTTTAACGATATATGAATTAGTTTCAATACCGCTGGTTCCCGGAAGGATACTCTCACTGACATACTTTTTCAGTTTTCCTTCGCCGATACCTTTCGCGGGATAAAAGCATAGACAGGGAATAATGCGTTTTTTATCGTCTATTTCATCCGGATCGTATTCATAAGAAAAGTGCGAACACCCTACTATGTAAGGGCCGCCGGGTTTTCTGAGTTTGTGTTTCTCTTTGATCTTCATGACTTTTCCCTTTACGTTTTTTTACAAATACCAACCATCGTTTGTTCTGTATAAATACTGTCATGTAATAAATCAATATTTTTTTGCATTTACCAGGTTCCATTTGTCGGTCAGAAGTCCTCTATTCCTTATATTACGTAAGGCTATGCAAACAAATGACTTTTATATGTAAAAATGAATAAAAATGGCGTTGTTAACCTGTTGATTTGCTAAAAGCATCTAAAACTTTAGTGATAAATGTCCGTCAAGGTCTATATACACATTCGACGGAAAGAAGCCTTTTGAGAGCTTTTTTAAAGAAACGGGGCTTGATGTCATTCTTCGTTGGAAGAGGAATACACATATATTTCTACGTGCCTACAATTTCTACGTACCTACATATAGTAATTTTTTTATATGTTTAAATTCATTAGATTAAAAGGGGGTATACAATGACTATAAAGGAGAAGCTTCTTAATATCTTCTGGAACTGTCAAAATTTATCATTAGTTTCCACCTTTAGTGACTGCAATCAATCAAAGGTTCAAAAAATAAGGAAAAGTCACATAAAGGACGATTGTATTTATCATAAATATTGGTATGAACCTGTGCATAACGAAAGCAGAGAACCTAAGCATATTCAGATTAACAGGTGCACTTTTGGGCTCCTAGCTATAGGGGGATGTAACACTGAATGTGCGTCATATACCCGTATGGAACAGGATGATAACTGAGTTTGATAATGTTTTTAACAGATGTTACCCAGAGTAATATGACCTCAAGTAGGAATGATAACTGAGCACAATAACGATTTTAATATGTGGCATATAGGATCTCACCAAAACTTCCGCCATCTCTTTTTACTCCCAGGTGCTTCAATTGCCTTCTGACTTATGAATGTTTGAACCTGCAGCATGTAATTTCTTTGTGTCTCTTTTACGTATTCTTTGTCCTGGCTGGCCTTCTCAAGTTCTACCTTCAAAGTCTCATTATATGCCTGTGATTCTTCTACTCTTACCTGCAGGATTGCACTAATTTTTTCAATTTTATTTGTAACTTGGTTAAAATTATGATAGCTTATATTTTACATTTTATGTTGCGAAACCTTGGCAATTTTACGTAGATCCGTATCAGCTAACCGTTGCTAGATAACTTAGATAAAATGCAAGGATTTTTGTAGACCAAATTCCAAGGGGAGTCTTTAAATTTATTAATACTGTTTTTAGTATTAAGAATTCGAGACAGTATTTTGTTTTTAGAATGTTGATATTTTTATGCTGTCATAAAACTGAAGATTGGAGGATACATTGGTGAAAACTAAGAATAAATTGTGTTCAATAGCTTTAGCTTCAACAGCTCTTGTTTTATTTTTAATTCTCATTTCGTCTACGGCTTCGGCAACTACTGAGCAAAATGCTTCGTCCACGGGGGCATTTGCATATATTACAAATTACTGCGATGACAATATCTCTATAATTAACACAACCACGAACACCGTTACAGCCACGGTGAACGTAGGGACAAGACCTGTTGGAATTGCAGTTACCCCTGACGGGAAAAGTGTATACGTGGTGAACGAGCTCAGTGATAATGTTTCTGTAATTAATACAACCACGAACACTGTTACAGCCACGGTGAATGTAGGGACAGGACCTGTGGGAGCTGCAGTTACCCCTGACGGGAAAAGTGTATATGTGGCTAATTCTAACATCGAGACTGTCTCTGTAATTAACACAACCACGAACACTGTTACAGCCACGGTGCCTGTAGGATCATTCCCTATGGGAGTTGCAGTCAACCCAGAGGGAACAAAGGTATATGTGGCGAACGAATTCGACGACACCATCTCTGTAATTGACACCGCAACAAACACTGTTACAACCACTGTGAATGTAGGATCTTGTCCTGAAGGAGTTGCAGTCAACCCAGAGGGAACAAAGGTATATGTGACTAACACTTACAGCAACACTACTTCGGTAATTGACACAGCGACAAACGAGGTTACAGCCACTGTGAAAGTAGGATTTTGTCCTGAAGGAATTGCAGTCAACCCGGCGGGGACAAAGGTATATGTGACGAACTCCGACAGCGACGATGTCTCTGTAATTGACACCTCTACAAACAATGTTACAGCCACAGTGCCTGTAGGAAATGGTCCTACTGGAGTTGCAGTCAACCCGGATGGAACAAAGGTATATGTGACGAACTCCGACAGCGACGATGTCTCTGTAATTGACACCTCCACAAACAATGTTACAGCCACGGTGCCTGTAGGAAACTATCCTGTTGCCTTCGGACAGTTTATAGGTTATGTTTCAGCACAACCAGTACTTCCTACTGCCAACTTCAGCAGCAACGTCACTGAGGGTTATGCTCCTCTTACTGTTCAGTTTACAGATCTCTCGACAAATGCAACATCATGGAACTGGGACTTTGGAGACGGAGCTAATTCTACCGAGCAGAATCCAACTCATACTTACTATGCAGTAGGAAATTACACAGTTAATCTGACAGTAACCAATGAAAACGGTACAAATTCAACGTTAGCAACGATAACTGTATCAGAAAAACCGGTACCTGCTAGCGATTGGGAATTTTCCCCTCAAGAACCTGTTTCCGGGGAGACCCTAAATATAAATGGAAATGCTTCTCCGAAAGAGAAGGTCGATGTATTCGTGACCTTTGAGAAAACCATTCCTGTCTCAAAGGGAAAATTTGAATATAATCTTAAAGACGTAAAAATTCCTGAGGGTTTTAACAACTACTTTACGGTCGAAGCCATAGGAGCCAAAAACCTCAACGTGAGGGTAAAAATGGTTCTCTGGGTAACAAAAAGCTCAGAGGCTTCAGAGGATACTGCAATCGTATCTCAGTCAAGTGTCCCACCAGGAACCTACAAAATAAAAATCGATGGAAATGCTGGAGAAGGAGTCTCAGAGGTTAATCTGAAGATTACGGCTTTTCAGGGGATAAAAGCTGATTCGAACGGAAATTTCAGTTACTCCTATAATACAAAAGCTGTTCCTCCGGGAGATTTTGAGATAAAAGTAGGGGGTATCACGAAAGAGATAACTATTAAACCTAAGGGAATAGATAAGCCTGGAACTGTGATTCCTGTAGCTGATTTCAGCGCCAACACGACTGAGGGTTTTGCTCCTCTCTTAGTCCAGTTTAACGACGGTTCTAAAAACGCAACTTCTGTGAACTGGGACTTTAATGGTGACGGGATTATTGACTCTGAAGAACTAAATCCAATTCACGAGTTCACAACTCCAGGAACCTATACAGTTACTCTGACTGCGAGCAATGCAAATGGTAAAGCTTCAAGGTTAGCTACAATAACTGTTCTAGAACAGGAACAACCAGTACTTCCTGTAGCGAATTTCAGTACCAATATTACTGAGGGTTACGCCCCTCTCTCAGTCCAGTTTAACGACAGTTCCGAAAACGCAACTGGGTGGAACTGGGACTTTGGAAACGGAGTTAATTCAACGGAGCAAAATCCAACGCATACTTACTCTGCAGCAGGAAACTATACTGTTAACCTGACAACGAGCAATGGAAACGGTACAGATTCAAAACTTGCTACAATAAATGTTTCAGAACAACCTGTCGCAGTACTTCCTGTTGCAAACTTCAGTACCAGCGTAACCATTGGTTCTGTTCCTCTGTCTGTGCAGTTTACAGACTTATCAGAAAATGTAACAGAATGGAACTGGAACTTCGGTGATGGAGCTAACTCAGTAGAGCAAAATCCAATGCATACTTACTCTACAGAAGGAAACTATACCGTCACCTTGACGGCAAATAATTCGGCGGGCAGTAATACTGTAACAAAATACAACTATATAACCGTTGTAAAATCGGATGATGCTATTATTGAGGGCCATGCTCCCCTTTCTGTGCAGTTCACGGACTTATCTGAAGGTGCAACATCATGGAAATGGAGTTTTGGAGATGGAAGCATTTCAACAGAGCAGAATCCGACGCATACATACAGTAAACCAGGACAATATACCGTTACCTTGACAGCAAATAATATGGCTGGCAGTAATGTGATAACAAAATACACTTATATAAGCGTTACAAACTCTCTGGAAGTTCCTGTTGATGCATTTTCGGTATCCGCAACCTCAGGAAAAGCGCCGTTGAATATCAGTTTTACTGACAAAAGTACAGGATTACCCGATTCATGGAAATGGAATTTCGGAGATGGAAATACTTCAACCGAACAAAATCCAACGCACACATACAGTAAACCAGGACAATATACCGTTACCTTGACGGTAAATAATGTGGCTGGAAGTAGTGTGGTAACGAAATATAGCTATATAAGTGTTGCAAACTCTATGAAAGTCCCGGTTGCTGACTTTTCGGCATCCACATTTTTAGGAAAAGTGCCGTTGAACATCAGTTACTGAACAAGCAAATGAACATTTTAAATTGGAAAAACGATAAAAAATGTTCAGATGGAAATGAACTCCTTTAAGGGGAGTTTGTTTTCATCTGTGATATGCTCAGTTTTCTTCTGTGATATATCACAGAAGAATACTACGACAACAAAACCGAAAAAGTAGAGATGGAACAGGGATACACATAAACTGAAGTCACCAGAACCGCCACTAGGGCTTTTTGTTCCGGGTGCTTCAATCGCTTTCTGATTGATGAGTGTTTGAACCTGCAGGACTGTACTAAGTATTTCAATCTCACTTTTTTAGCTCATTTGAAATTCTTAAGGTATTCCGTTTACATTTATTATGTCGCGATTTACTGGTATTTTTTAGCATGTGGGTATAGTTATAAACACTTTTTCAAAAAATAAACTTATGTTAGAATGTTTATATAAATACTAAATTCAAAAGATAATCCTTAACAATTATTCAAGCTCTCGACTATTAACATTTTTTAAATGAAAAATGAAAGTAGAGAAAAAAGTAAAAAATATTAAACGCGAGAAATTCGTTGCAGAAAGTGAGTTTCAGAATATTATTACGCAGGAGTGTTTCAAAACCGTTATCGTTTACGATATATTATATAAAACGTAGTAATTTTTTATTTTTATGTTTACGGTAATTAGCCTGAGTTTACGAAACTGAATTTTAAAAAAGCTCATTATTTTTTACGGGTTCTCGGCTTACTGCGGTTCAAAACTGAAATTTTTTACGGGAGATAGTATGAGCAAATTACGCATAGCAACCTTCAACCTGGAAAACTTTGATGACAAGCCCGGCCAGCGTCCGACATTAAAAGAACGCATCTCCCTGATGCGGCCTCAGTTGCTCAGGCTCAATGCCGATATTCTCTGCCTTCAGGAAGTTAACGGGCAGGAAGAGGAAGGATTCCCTCGCCGCCTGCTGGCTCTCGATGCCCCGCTTCAGGAGACCCGGTACGCAGATTTCCACAGAGTATCCACAGTGGCCGAAGACGGGTCCGGGATTTTTGATGAACGCAACCTTGTGATCTTAAGCCGCTGTGAAATTCTTGAATCTCATCAGTATAAACACAACTATGCTCCTGCGCCATTTTAGAAAATCGTAACAGCCGAGGTTGCAGAAGGCGAAGAACAAAAAGCGGAAAAAATTAGCTGGGAGAGGCCGATCCTTCATGCCAGGATTGGTATTGGGAACAGGATACTGGATGTTGTCAATCTCCACTTAAAATCCCGGATATCCACGGATATAAAGGGCCAAAAACTGGACGCCCATACATGGAAAACCGCCTCGGCCTAGTAAGAAGGATTATTTATCTCTTCCATGAAAAGAGTAGGGCAGACCCTGGAAGCCAGGATACTGGTCGATCAGCTTTTCGATCAAGATGAAGAAGCATGGATACTGGTCTGCGGGGATTTCAATTCCGACCTCGGAGAAGTGCCTTTAGAAGCTATCAGGGGGTGAAGTAGAAAACACAGGCAATAGCAATCTGGCAAAACGTGTAATGCTTCCCTGTGAACTGGGCATTCCCGAGTCCTCCCGGTTTTCACTTTACCACAGGGGAAAAGGAAAGATGCTGGACCATTTGCTGGCATCAAGAAGCCTGCTTGGATGCTTTAAGGGTGCTGAAGTGCATAACGAGCTGCTGCATGACGAGTCGGTTGCATTTGCGACTGAGGGAAAATTCCCTGAATCGGATCACGCGCCTGTAATTGCAGAATTTGAACTGCCTGATCAGAGCCCGTAAAATTTTAATTATTTAAATCTTTTTGATCGTAATTGTACTTATTGTAATTGTACCTATTGTAATTGTACCTATTGTAATTGTACCTATTGTAAGTGCGTATTTCCAGATAGGGATGGCCAGAAGTTCAGATTCGTTAGCTTTTTCAGGGATTTATCCCACAGTTTGCTTATTATTTACACTCTGTGTCAACTTTTTTCCTGCGGAAAATCTGATTTGGGCTGCAGATAAAGATAAGAATTATTCGCTAGCCCATATTCATTGGAACTTTATTACAGGAATTATGTTTTTAAAAATATAATAACGTTAATTATTTATTACTTTGTTAGTATAACCGTACGTGGAGCATATTTAATCGCAGATGTTCTCGAATCATAGTTGATTTACTTTTTATTACAACTATATTTTTATATTTTATAGAGTCTCTGAATTATGCTCTAGTATGGGGATTAAACAATATTATCGGGGGATAAAAATTTGAACCATTTTGCAAATCCAGGGAACAATCATAAATGTTTCTGTACGTTTATTCCGCCTTTTATTCTCGAAAACCTGGCAAAAGCCGGGGTTGAGGATGCAGCTCTGACCCTTCATCAGGACATGTCTAGCCGCAAAGACAGAGCGTCTGAAGTTCCAGACATAAAAACGCTTATGGGTGTCGCTCCAGCCGTAGGAAAGGCGGCCAGGCGCGTATTTGATTCGCAGAATCAGATGGACTATCAAGTGAAGTTAGCTCTAAGTGAAGGAGGGCCGGTTTCAATAGACGATGCCGTCAATCATGCCTACGACCACATAGGCAGTTTCCGTGACTACATAAGGGAAAAGCTAGACCGCGATTCCATTGATAACAACGGCATGGACATAATATGCAATGTTCACTTTGGTACAAAGTACAACAATGCCTTTTTTGATGGCAAGGAAATCAGTATCGGAGACGGGGACCAGGCAATATTTTCCAGTTTTGACAAATCTCTTGATGTAATAGCTCACGAGCTGGGGCATGGTATTGTGCAGTGGACGGCTAATCTTGAATACCGTAATCAGTCGGGTGCATTGAATGAACATTTCGCGGATGTATTTGGGACCGTGATTACGCAACATATTGAAAAATCAACCGCAGACGATGCCGATTGGCTAATCGGCGACGAAATTATGGGACCGAAGTTATTTGGAGAGGCCCTTCGCTGCATGGCTTCTCCGGGGACTGCATTTGATAATGATCTTATGGGCAAGGACCCGCAGCCTGATCACATGAAAGACCTTTACAAAGGTTCTAACGATAACGGCGGTGTGCATATCAACAGCGGGGTCATGAACAGAGCTTTTTACCTTGCAGCAAGGGAACTCGAAACCGAGAAAGCAGCACTAATCTGGTACACCGCATTACAGAATCTCTGGCCTACAGCAAGTTTCAATGATGCTGTCGCACAGATCGTCAGGGCCACGCAGCTTCTTATAAAAAATGGAAAAATAAAAAGCGGATCCACGCAAAAGGTGAGAGCAGCATTTAAGGAAGTAGGACTGCCAGCGAAGGATGAAAACAGTATCCAGGGAAGCCCTACCGCCCAGTTAAGACAGCTTTAATTTTCACGCTCCCTGTGCTTTAAAAGTACAGGGGGCTCTTCATATCGAAACAGGAATCGCGGGTTATATGCACATTGAGTTTGAAACTTCAGGCGGATATGCCAATATCAATTTAGCATATCGTGGAGATACCGATAAACTACCTCCGGAAGTTGCGAGTAAACTCTTGGGGCTAATAGAAAGCTCCGGAGTATTTGAGCTTCAGCAAAGTGAAATCGCTCCCAGTAGTGCCGGACCTCCTGATGCGTTCTTATATAAGCTCACACTTTACGGAGGCGGCAAGAAAAAATCATTATCATTTAATGATGCCACAGTTCCGGATCAATTGAAACCATTATTAGAGCTTTTGCAAGAACTTGCATGGGAGCAGCTTAGAAAAAACAAATAAGTGGCTTAAGCCTCCTAATGTGACTTTTTAGAGTTTCTGTCAAATTGAGTAACACCCAGCCGCCTGAATATATTTTTTAACTGTTATTTTCTCCTAAGCCCATGAAGGACTTAACCGGAATAACCCTTTTTTATCAAGAATATGAATTCAGCTCTTTCATTTTTCGGCTGCAATCGTTCTGACATCTATCCCGTCAACTGATTGAATTTAATCTTTCCGTTTTACTGGTGAGAGAAATGAAATATCAAATAAAATATCCAAATTTTCTATTGCTGCATATTTCCTTTTTATTTATTACAGTTAAAGACTGCTGCACGAAATAAGCCAGTTGAACCTTTATTGAACCTTTGATATTTTGTTTACGTCTTACCGAAGCTGGTTATTTCTTCCGGATGAGGAATCTGAACGAAAATGATAAAACCCCTGATTAATCCTGAACATTAATGAGAACCTTAAGTTCTATTAATATTAAATATATTTATATAATTATTTAATTGATACGAACTCCGGGAGCTTAATTTATTTCTAACTGTCAGTGTAGAATTAGCTGTCAGAGTGGAATTATTATTCGCTGGATATTTGGATAAGTAATTGGTCTGTAAAAAGTTTGCTATTTTTTATCCAGGCAGACACGGGTTTGCAGATTCGGGAAGATACGGGTTGATACTCAGGTCTATCAAGATGCAATTAGCCTGGGATATCGAAACGTATCTTACTGATTGTAATATCCGGAGTTTCGGACAAATAACTTAGTGGGGGATATATACACATGGTGAAAAAATCTGAAAATAAGGAGATAGGGGAAACGTCATCCGAGGTACCAACTAAGCGCAAATGCGGAGCAATGGAAGTTCACCACAGGTTACTGGCGGTGTCTGAGTCATATGCTCGAAACCGTGATCAAATTGAAAATCTGGCTCTCGCATATAAAATGGGCTTACAGGCAGTCTCTCGGACCGGAACAGTCCAGATTCCTGTGGTAGTTCATGTTGTATGGAATAAAGAAGAGCAGAACATTTCTGATGCCCAGATCCAGAGCCAGATAGATGTTCTCAACAAAGATTTCCGAAAGTCAAATCCCGACATATCACAGGTGCCTTCTCCCTGGAGTGGCCTTACTGCAGACCTGGAGATTGAGTTTTTCCTCGCAACAGAAGACCCGGATGGAAATCCGACTTCAGGAATAACTCGCACTCAAACGTCAGAAGACTCTTTTGATACCGATGACAGAGTGAAGTCCGGAGCCACTGGCGGCCAGGATGCGTGGCCCTCAGACCGTTATCTAAACATTTGGGTCTGTAAACTTGGCGGTGGTTTACTGGGTTACGCGCAGTTTCCCGGGGGTCCCGCTGAAACGGATGGGGTCGTTATTACTCATACAGGATTTGGTACCATTGGAACAGCCTTACAGCCATTTGATAAGGGACGAACAGCAACCCATGAAATTGGTCACTGGTTGAACCTGTATCACATATGGGGTGATGACGGGACTGGATGCACGGGTACGGACGAAGTTGATGACACTCCAAACCAGGCAGGTAATAACTGGGGCTGTCCTAAATTCCCACATATCACTTGCAACAACGGGCCAAATGGTGACATGTTCATGAATTACATGGACTATACAGATGATAGATGCATGTTTATGTTCACGCAAGGCCAGGCAACTCGTGTAAATGCATGCCTCGAAGGACCAAGGTCATCGTTCCTTACTACAGTAAAAAAGACAGAAATGGAAGAATCTAAACGTAGAACGCCTATGCCAAGGTGAAAGCCTATGGAGCAGATGAGAAGAGCATCATCTGAAGGTGAAACGCCTGGTAGAAAAATGGAAGAGCTTCCTGAGGTGCCAACTAAACGTATCTGTGGAACAATGGAAGTTCACCGCAGGTTACTGGCGGAATCTGAGTCATATGCTCGAAATCGTGATCAAATTGAAAATCTGGCTCTCGCATATAAGCGAGGGCTTCGAGCAATTTCTCGGACCGGAATCGTCCGGATTCCTGTGGTAGTTCATGTTGTATGGAATAAAGAAGAGCAGAATATCTCTGATGCCCAGATCCAGAGCCAGATAGACGTTCTCAGCAAAGATTTCCGCAAGTTGAATCCCGACATATCGCAGGTGCCCGATGTCTGGAAAGACCTTACTGCAGACATGCAGATTGAGTTTTTCCTTGCAACAAAAGACCCGGATGGAAATCCGACTTCAGGAATAACTCGCACTCAAACGTCAGCAGTCTCTTTTGATACCGATGACAGAGTGAAGTCCGGAGCCACTGGCGGCGAGGATCCATGGCCAACAGACCGTTATCTAAACATTTGGGTCTGTAAACTTGGCGGGGGTCTACTGGCTTATGCGCAGTTTCCTGGAGGGCCCGCTGAAACGGATGGTCTTGTTGTTACTCATACAGGGTTTGGTACCACTGGAACTGCCTTACCGCCATTTGACAAGGGAAGGGCAACAACTCATGAGCTAGGCCACTGGTTGAACCTGTATCACATATGGGGTGATGACGGGACTGGATGCACGGGTACGGACGAAGTTGATGACACTCCAAACCAGGCAGGTAATAACTGGGGCTGTCCTAAATTTCCACATATCAGTTGCAACAACGGGCCAAATGGTGATATGTTCATGAATTTCATGGACGATGTAGACGACAAATGTATGGTAATGTTCACGAAAGGCCAGGCAGCTCGAGTAAATGCATGCCTTGAAGGACCACGCTCATCGTTCCTCACTGCGGCGAAAAGCGCAGAGATGGAAAAAGCACCGTCTGAAGGCAAGATATCTATGGGGAAGATAGAAGAAAAGCCAATGTGAAACGCATTGACGTGTTTGTTACCTGTACCGGCTCTGCACTGTACATAAATAGAGAGATGGTTCAAGATGGAGCCGGTCAGTAATCTATTATGAATACGTGGGGGTTAATTGGTAACTTCTGGGAAGATAATATTTTCATTGCCAGTGAGAAATGGATTTAATATCAAATATCTTTGAAAAATTTATGGTTGGGTGGAGGCTATGGAGGAAATATAATGCAAAAAGCTATCAGTAAAACAATAAGTATCTTCACATTAGCTCTCCTTGTAGTGTCAATGACAGGAGCCGCAAGTGAATCCAGTTCGCATGGACAATCTTGTACGGGCAAATATAAAGGACAAACTATGACCGATTTACCTGATGAGATCTTCCGGAAATGGATGCACTCCTTTGAGGAGGATCAGAATGGAGTAATTGTATATAGGCCGACTGAGTACGAGTTTCCTCGAGCTCGAGGCAGGGATGGAATTGAGTTCAGGCCAGATGGAGTGTTTATCGCCTGGGAAATTGGCCCTACTGATGCCACTCGTGGAATTAATGGACACTGGAAGATGGAGGGTTCTGGGCGTGTGCGTGTATCTTTCGAAGATAATGTTCGAGAACCTCGAGTCCTGGAAATTCTTCAGATGTGACGCAGGAATATTGAAGGTGCGGGAGCTGCCAGCATCTTCCTAACTGTACATGGGGTAAGATAATGGGGAAGTATATAGTACTCTCGGATTCAAGCGAAAAGCGCAGTGCTGAGAAATCGGCAAGGAATTTCGGAGCGCACTGGGCCCGTCTGGGGGATAAGACTGTAGTATGGACAATTTCTGAAGAATGGGATGCTTTTACCAGTAAAGCCAGACAGGCAGGCATAAGTCTCGACCAGGCAGAAAGCCGTGAGCTGGAAGGCCAGCTTTACCTTGTCATCCAGACCGGAAGGGCATTTCAGGACACATATCCGGAAGCAAAGATAGTCGTAGAAAAAGGCAGATATTTAGTGGCCGATTTGCTTCCCGAAAAAGTACGCCGTCTAGCTGAAAGCAAGGATGAATGGTGGACAGTGCGCCCGCTGGCAATGGACAGCGTGATTATGGATATAGTAAAACCTGAAGCCAGGGCGGCCGTTTCCAGGGTGCAGGCAAATGTGGATGTCTGTATCACAATCTACATACAGTTCTTACCTGACCTCACTGGTGAATTTCCTGACTCGCCATTCCTTAAGCTCTCAATTTACCAGTGCAGCGAAGTGGGCGGAAGATCAGTTACAAAACCTTGGTTACCAGGTGGAACTGCTTCCAATCAATGTTGGAGAAGGCAGTAGCTATAATGTCGTGGCAGACCGTCCGGGTAGTGAAAGTGGAACCCGTAAACTGGTGCTTGTTACTGCTCACCTGGATTCGATTAACATCAGAGGCGGGATAGAATGCACCCGCTCCAGGTGCAGATGACAATGCAAGCGGTGCTGCAGGGGTTCTGGAGATCGCACGTGTGCTTGCTGAACATTCTGCAAAACACGACCTGCGGCTCATCCTTTTTGGTGGGGAAGAGGAGGGGCTTTACGGAAGCAGACAATATGTCAGCGGGTTGCCAGAAGATGAACGCGCCCGTATTAGTGCAGTCATCAACATGGATATGATTGCGACCTTAAATACCGCATCGCCAGCTGTCCTGCTCGAGGGAGCCCCAGTTTCCCGGAGTCTGATTAAAGAACTTGCTGAAGCAGCTGCAACATATACGTCACTGACGATCCAGACATCAGAGAACCCATTCAACAGTGACCACGTACCATTTATCGATGAGGTTATTCCCGCGGTTCTCACGATCGAGGGAACTGACAGCTCAAATACCAATATCCATACTGCTAATGATACGCTTGATCACATCAACTACGAACTCGCACTGGATATTATTCGGATGAATCTCGCTGTTACTTCGAAACTTCTTGATGTTGATGGTTCGCAGATACCCTAAATTTCGGTCTGGACCGGAGACAGCATTCCAGGCTTACATGATACGGCACCAGGAAGTGCACAGGGTCGAAAACCAGAAGGAGCTGTGAGTATGTTAATGCCCCGGAAAATTAGCGACCGATTATTAATAGACTACAAAAAACGGTAAAGACCAGAATTCTTCGTTTAAAATAATAACATGAGAGTAGGCACATTTTGTTATAAAGTACAAAAAACTAAAAATCAAAAAATGAATTAAATCAAAAAATGAATCGAACAGGGTGGGGTATGAAATGATTGGTATGGCAGCTGCCTATGAAAAGGTGAAAATTCCGGAAACTGGAGAGACTTTTGGGACTGGTTGGCTCCCTCCATTACCGGACTTAAGAGATTACACAGAAGTAACTACAAAAGAAGATGCCAAGATTCCCGATATGGCAGAAAAACTCGGCATCCAGCCCTTCACAAAGAAATTTGAAGCCCCGGAACTGCCCACGTCGGTAGATCTCAGGAATTGGTGTTCACCGATTGAAAATCAGATGGATCTGGGCTCCTGTACTGCCCACGCATGTGTAGGAGTAATTGAGTACTTCCAGCGGCGGGCCTTTGGGAATTATATTAATGGGTCAAGGCTTTTTGTCTACAAGACAACCAGAAACCTGATGGGAGTCAAGGGAGATACTGGGGCCTGGCTCCGGAATACCATAGCCGCAATAGCCTTTTGCGGTGTCCCGCCCGAAAAATATCATCCTTATACTGACAGGAAAACCCCGGGACAGGCAGGGGAACCGACCTTTGATGAAGAACCCTCAAACTTTGTATATTCGCTTGCCGACAATTTCGAAGCCCTGAAGTATTTCTGCCACGACCCGCAGGGCATGAATGTCCCACCCGCAGATGTCCTTTTCAGCGTGAAAAAGTATCTAGCGGCAGGGATACCCTCAATGTTCGGCTTTTTTGGGTTTCCCTCCTTCAACGATTCAGATGTCAAAGGCGGATTCCCCTTCCCTGGACCCAAAGAGAAGGCAATATGGGGACACGCAGTCGTTGCTGTCGGATATGACAATAACATGAAAATCAAAAATAAACTCAGCAACAAGGAAACCATCGGTGCCCTCCTGATCCGCAACTCGTGGGGCACAGGCTGGGGAGACCAGGGATATGGCTGGCTGCCCTATGAATACGTCCTGAACAAATTTGCAGTGGACTTCTGGTCTCTTATCTCAATGAACTGGATTGACACAGGGAATTTCGGGCTTGAACTTTGAAGGTTCCAGACCATTGAGCTTGCAAAACCCGGTGACTATGTATCGAACATAAAAAGGCTGGATCGTCCGGAGCAATTGGAGAGATCTATCCTGTCGAAGCAACTCATTTATTCAGGAGACCGTAAGAGAGCTCCTGATAAAAACGATCTTCACACAGTTTCCGGATCAGAACCACGCATCTGGACCGCGCTCGAGATAATTGCATTTGGAAAAAACGGTGGTATAATCCATGAATCCATGAGATGTGCTGATGATAATGGGATGCATAAGATGGAAACATGCGAACTTTGCGGAAGCGGCTGAGGATATAAGTTTCTTGCCGCTACTTTTCTTAGAAGTAGAGGTCTGAATAAATTCAGGGAGGAATTTTGCGATAATACTTAACAATCAGGATCAGGGCCGTACTGTAGAAGTGGAGGCTCAAAGTGTCGTGACTGTACGCCTGGATGAAAATCCCACTACAGGCTACCGATGGAATATGGAGACCGCCGAAGGATTGGAAATTGTAGGTGACAGTTTCGAGAGAGCTGGAGATGCAATTGGTGCAGGAGGCGTGCGAGTATTCCAGTTTCGCGCATCAGAAGCTGGATCTCACAGGCTTAGCATTAGAAAATGGCGTGATTGGGAAGGAGAAAGTTCGATAATAGACCGTTTTTACGCTATTATTGTGGTGAAGTGAATTTGATATCTCTAGAAAACGCAAGTCAAAGAATCAAATTTTGGGATAGCTTTGAATAAACCCTTTCAGTTCAAGTGTAATTCTCTGCATGAATGACCAAGGAAATGTAATTGGGAAAATATTAAAACTGTAAATATAATTGGGAAAAAATATTAAAACTGTAGTGCGTCTTTACTTTAGCAGTTTAAATTGCAGTTTAAAGTTTCACATTCTTTAAAAGTTCAGGTACGCCTAACCATTTAGGGCTGCTTGCAGTGTTCAAAATGTGTACAGCAATTTTCCATTGCTCGTCCTCTTTCTTCCACAGGATGAAGTATGCCCCTTCCTCAAGATCGTCGCCTATTCCGGTATCTGCTGCAAGAGAATAAGTCCCAAGTTCATATGCCACACCACCAAGCACTTCGATTTCGTACAGGCGCTGGACATACTTAAAACCACTTTCAGGAACCTGGAAAACATCGTACCAGTATCTGCTTATATATTCCCTTGTCCACCTGTCATCCGGAATAGGACCGAATTGCGGGATATCCCCGCCACGAGGCAAGAATTTTGGCTTATCTGTATACAACTGCACGATTTTTACTATATCTTGCGTTTGAATCGCAACTTCAAACTGCCTGCTGAGATCTTCGATCTTACTGCGCATACCTTCTATTGTCATAACCATTTCTCCTTTTGATCCTTTATGAGGTAAAACACTTTCATTTTACCCGTCTGCTGCCGCCAATCATCCTTACAGGCCCGGATCAGGCAGGTTACGAAATACGCTACAATTTAACGCCAGGCTTGCCGGTCCGGACTTTAGGCGGGAATTATGCATTCACAATATTTTCAGCTCAGGTTCTTTCCTGCCCAGATTCCCTTTCCTTTAGCGCGAGCACGCTGCTATAACGTGGCTTTTGTTTGCAAAAGTTCGAGCATTTCTGCTCTGGTTCCTGTGTTCTGGCGTGAACTCCCGCTTTCTCAGCTATATACCCGCCCCTAGGTTATATTCAGTGATTTATATTTGGTAATTTATATATTAAATATTCCAGCTAAAGAGTTAGATCTGTGAAGAAAAATTGAAGTCAAACGGACTTATGAAGTTTACTCCTGCATTCTCGCCTGCAGCCAGTCGAAAAACAGGTTCAGGGCTCCCCACGAATGGCGCAGTAGCATCGGGACAACCGGGTCAGACCGCGGGATTTCATGCTTGAGGTTAACATAGTACGCCCATGCAAAGGAAAGCATTTTTTCTTCGTGTTTATCGAGCAGTGATGCCCTATTGGTTATTTTGCCATTCACGACATTCGCACCGATAGCCTCCGCAAAGCACTGATAGCGGGCTTTGCTCGTACGTCCGGCAGGGCCTATATTGTAGAAGAAATCCTTGAAAACACTGGAGATCGGAGCCTGGGGAGTAAACTGTGTTTCCAGCGAGCCGCCACATGCCTTTTTCTCCGCAGCACGCATGACAAAAGGAGCGAGATCTCCTTCAAGGTCATGAGATGGCGCGTGCAGCTCTGTAAAGTAATAAACGAGGCCCTTTGGAGAATTTCCCTGATGACAATCCTTTGTTTTCTTCGCATGCTCTTCATTGGTCATCATCCAGCAGGCGGTCATTGAACCAGCCGCCGCGCCAAGGTCTCCACCCCAGGTGGCAAACGATTCGTTGCTGAGATCAACAAGAAGACTGATTCCGATGCCCATACCAGCAAAAGTCTTTGTTTTGGATAAGGTCACCGACGATTAAACCTCTACTGGCTAGAATTAGTCTTCATGGCCGTCCTATGCCTCGCCAGGGAGCACGACACAACCTGGCAGTGGTCAGCCCGGTATCCGTTAAAAGCTGCTCCAGCGTTGTTATTTCGACCTGGTGATGGGGGGCAGCGGGGCTCGCATGGAGACTGATGACAAGGTGATCTCCACCTATCATTGTGGTGCCCAAAGCGATGGCCGCATGATTTTCGATTACCGAGAAAATAATGATGTCACCAGGCAGCGGTTCGGGAGATCCGGGGTCCGATGGGCTTGAACGTAACATTTGATGATACCCCGCAGAGCTGATCTTCTATTTCTGCAGGGGGGGTTCCTTGTTCTGCTGCCTTTATGTATATATTTTGAACCTGGTCCTTACTCAAGATCTTACCCCTTGTAGCTCCAAAAAGGATCATCTCCCAGCAGTTCATTTTGCCGACATCGGTTGGCTCGGGTCCGCCAGCCAGAAGCCACCTGACGAAATCACTTTCAGCCGTCTCAGGAAACTCAAACTGTTCCTGACTTCCTCCCACCCATTTCAGTTTGCCAACCAATTTTTGTGTTTCCTTTAATGTCCCGAGTTGTTTGCGTGCGCGATTCAAAAAGTCCCCGGCATCCCTCTCCCAGATCACGGCTTCTCCCTCCCGCATGCGACGAAGGACAAGGCGGCAGGCAAGAAGCGCCTCCTCTCTCGTCACCTTATACTGCCATTGCCATTTCAACTTGGAATCCATGTAGGCCTTGAACTCTCTGGTAGCTTCGATCTGGGCGTCAGTCAACTTCGCGGGATCATGCATCACATCTCTGTCCTTGAAATCACGCAAGGCGGACCTCTGCAGATCCGGGCACGCTCCTTGCCTTTGCTGCACCACATGCGTCAGCTCGTGCGCAATCAAGCGCCGTCCCTCATGTGTTCCCGGAGCGAAGCGACCCGTACCGAACACGATATCGTGACCCATTGTATAGGCAAGAGCGTTCATATCTCGCGCCGATTGCTCTGCAGTTTCGCCGGAATGCACCCGCACTCTGGAAAAGTCGTGCCCAAAACGCGGTTCCATGAAGGCACGAGTAGGGAAGTCTAGCGGCTGGCCGGGCGAGTGTAGCACTTCATTGACGAGAGGAGATACATTTTGATTCAGAGCTGCAGGCACTTTTCCAGAAGAATTTTTGGCTTGCAAAACCTTTTTTTCATCCTCATCGCACTTTGGACACTTTCGCTGAAGAACAGGATCCGGTGTCCTCATTACATGCTCAGCTATCCGGTCCGCTTCCTGTTCGTATATATCTCCGGGTTGGCTCATGGTAAGTTTGGCCTGCAAAGCTCTTGATTTAATCAATCTCTGAACAGCCTGGTTGCCTGCAGTTCTGCTGAAAGTTATAGTATCCTGTCTGCTGGAGATCTGAATAGTTGAAGCGCGGCTTTCGTTTGAAAAAATTAGAGTATTTCTGCTTTGATTCTTGCGTTCTGGCGTACTTTTCAGCCTTTTCAGCCATATAACTGTCCTCAAATATGTATTCGATAATTTATATTTAAATATAGAGCTAAAGATTTAGAACCATGCAAAAGATTCAAAATCGAACCCACGAAGTGAAATTATTAGAGTAAATAACGGCTGTGATGTTAGTCACTAAAAATCGTAAGCATAAGACTGATTTCAAATGTCTAAAATACGGTTAACATGACCATTTTGTCGGATCTGACCAATAATATGAGGACACAATCCAGATATCTTTTAACTGCTTGTGGAATTCTGTCGCTTCTATGGCAATCTATTGTACAGTTAGATCGTTACGCAGAAAGAGAGTCAACGAAATGGCCTAATTAGGTGCTGATTTTCTAATCTTTGCAGGTGGTTAGAACATGCATTTCAATCGGAAGCGTTTACTCAGGAAGTGATTACTCATTTCCTTCACCAATATAGTTCCCGTAAATCCGGTGTCGCCTGCGTGCCTTCAGGGCACCCCTCGGCGGAGGATTGCCCGGTTGACCTGGCAAGGGCAGCAGAATCACAGTAATTTTTCGGTTTCGCTGCCGTTGTCAGTTAAGCTCAGCCGGAAGGCCAGTAGGCTCAATCGCGCCTGGTCTGCCGCCATCGGTACCGCGGCTAGAAAAACGAGCCTGCCATTCTCTTCGGGTTCGAAGGAAGCGACGATTGAGAGTTTTTGACATTGTGATCTCCTTTTCAGATGATGTTTTCTTCACAGGGTGGTTTCAGGACCCTCTTCATAATGCACCGGCAGTCACCGCCCATCGGCCGGAGACCGCTCATTCTTCGTCCTCAGGTAGATCGATGGGGGGTCGGATCCTGATACACTCGAGAAACTGTGTACCCATCGGACTGGACTCGATATCGACCCAGATCTGAAGATCCGTCAGCTCCTGGAGCTCACTATCGATGATGTCCACGGAGCACTTTGCTTCCACCAGTTGTTTGCGCATGGTTTCGATGTCATCTACCGCAGTATCTACTCGTGTCTTCATGGCCCGCAGCGACTGGATATATTCGTCGTATCGCTGGCAGTAATCATCAGTGGTCTTGTTCATCTTTTCCAACCGGCTTTTCTCACCCTCCAGGTCCACTTTCGCGGCATTTTCGTTGGAGATCGTATCACGCAAAATTGCCAATGTCATTTCCTTTAGCTCTGTGCAATCCTCAATGGGCGGCAGTTTGTCTGGTGTCTCTTCTCCTTTTTCCGGCTGGCCGGGCCGATAAGTGGAAACGTCCCGGCGAATAGTTTTCCCTGATGGATTCACCCAGACCTCTACATCGAAGGCGACATTCCCGGTGAATTCCATTCCCAGGAAGCGCCATCCTCCAGCCCTGAGTTGTTCTGGGGTTGGCCCACTGCGAGGCTGCCAGTAGGTTACACTAAAATCCGGTTTCCCGCGTTGTGCAACCTCTCGGAACTGATCCGCAAAAGCAGCGCCATAACGTCGTGCCATACTGTCTAGAACAATGAACCTATCCTGTATGTTTAGCCTCTTCCATGCGCCATGCGCCTCACGGGGATCCCTCGCCAACCTGTCAAGCCTTGCCTTGTTCTCACGTACTGGCTTTGCATCCGGAGCTGGCTTTCGCTGAATCACGCCACTCGGTATCGATGGATTTGCCAGTGTCTTGACCATTGCTGGTTGCACCCCGGTTTGAGGAAGTCGCAGGTTCATTATTGTCGTCGATACATTGTCGGCTTGGCGCTCAAAGTGATCCGATGGCCTGTCTAGGAACGTTGGTTTGACCTGTCCAAAAGAGCTTTGTTGCACAACATGCATCAGCTCGTGCGCAATCAAGCGGCGTCCCTCATGTGTTCCCGGAGCGAAGCGACCCGTACCGAACACGATATCGTGACCCATTGTATAAGCAAGAGCGCTCATATCTCGCGCCGATTGCTCTGCAGTTTCGCCGGAATGCACCCGCACTCTGGAAAAGTCGTGCCCAAAACGCTCCTCCATGAAGGCACGAGTAGCTGGATCCAGCGGTTGACCGTTCGATCGCAGTAAATCGTGGACAGCGTGTGGCATATCGTGGCCTTGGGTTAGTGGTACTTGTCCAGGTAAGTTTTTGGCCTGCAAAACCTTTTTTTCATCCTCATCGCAATTTGGACATTTTCTTTGAAGAACGGGATCAGGCATCCTCATTACCTGCTCAGAAACCCGGTCAGCTTCCTGCTCGTAGATATCATTGGGCTGGCTGATTTTGAGTTTAGTCTGCAAAGCTCCCGATTTTATCAGGCTCTGGACTGCCTGATTGCCCGCAGTTTGCTGAAAGTATAGTATCCTGTCTGCAGGAGAGCCTGAATAGTTGAAGTGCGGCTTTCGTTTGATAAAATTAGAGTATTTCTGCTTGGTTTCTCGAGTTCTGGCGTGAACTCCAGCTTTCTCAATCATATACCCAACCCTAATTTATATTTGGTAATTATATATTAAATAACCAATCTAAAGATTGAAAGCTAGAAAAAAAATCCGGAAACTTTGAGAACAAAGCTCGATTTCTCTCAAAGTTTTATCTTTTATTTTTCAGAATAGAGGAGTAGATTTGTCCTGCTGAACAGCTGCTGGAGGACATTTTATGAATTAACCGATTTTGTAGTTTTTCAGCTAAATAGGAGATTGTTGAAACTTTCTCTGTAGTATTGATATTGAATGTCTCATGAGACATAGGAAGCCAATACCAGAGTTCTAACATGGAGAGCCGTAGGTATAGCTACTGTCAACAAGCATTGAATACTCTACAGGAAATTTCTGCAGTCTAACTTTATTTTATATGGGGAAGGCCTTCTGCTGGCACTTTCCCTTAATTTTCTCGTCTGAAGAACCTGCCTTCCCAGAGAGTATTGTACATTGCTTTCTCCAGATGAGTACTTCAGGATCCGCATTCCAAATGATTCCAGGGAAAAGAGAATTCACCTTTTTCTCTGCTGTATCCCTGCGTAACTGGAGTAATTTTTGCTGGTTTTGGGAGAGATAATCCCAGTTAACAAATACTCTTATCCATGCATGCCTGATCGCTGTCGGATGGTAACCAGCTTCAATTTCGGATAGGTAGGCATCTATCTCATGTGGGTCATTGCAGTCAGTGCATTGACCGGCAGCGCTCCCACTCATATTGCATTCTTCGAAGAACTGCATGACATGTCGAAATTCATGAAGAAGAGTTGAGTGTAAAATCTCAGCCCTCGTTTGTAACGGGAAATGGCTGCCGATGCTGGTACGGCTGATTAAGTCCGGGTGGATTCGAATTCGCGGATTGGGCAGAAGGCTTCCAGAAGGGTCAAAACAACCGCATGAGGAGGTAAATGCTCCATTAGCAGTTGAGTCAAGAATGAAAGGATTAGCAGATCCACAGATTTGAAGCCTGGATGAAACTTTAGTAGCCATCAATTGGCGGTTGATCTCGCCCCGCTGTTCCATGGCATGAACCACAGCCCTGAGAGCCCCCTCTGCATCACCTTTGCCTACCAGCTCCTTCCAAACTTTTATCGTATTTGCGGGCAGCTCCTTCGATTCAGAGATCGGTGTCTGACCGAGTTTCCTCCCTAGAAGGGAAGGAGCAGGTGGCACTGCCCTGCGTGAGATCGTTGCACGTCGATTTGGGCTCGGGGATGATTTGGAAAACTGGCTAGTCTCTCCGTGAGCCAGTGCAATAATACTGTTCTCGGGAATGCCTTTTTTAATCAGTTCTGCTTTGACTGCTTCTGCTCTGTCACAGGAGACCTTCCAGTTTAGCTCCTGAGGACCGTCAACGCTTGCATATCCATCTACTCTCAATTGGTCCACAGAGCCTCTCGAAATCCAATCACTGACGAAATTATCTATCTCTGAATCATGAGCTGAGGAGAGCGTGGTACTAGAAAGGCCAAAATCCAGCTTGAGATCCTCCTTAGGTCCCCTTTCTGTGGTTAGGACGCAAGGAAGCCCAGCAGGAACCCGGCGGACATCTGCCTGTCGCTGGAGCACAGCTGTATTTTTTTGCCAACCCTCAGATTGCTGTATGGTATGCACAAGTTCATGAGCTAGAAGCTGTTTGCCTTCTCTTGACTTTGGAGAATACTTCCCGGCTCCGAATACTATGTCGTTACCTACCGTATAGGCAAGGGCATTCACTGCATCTGCTGATTCTGTAGCTCTGCCATCTGTATGAACTCTCACCTGGCTAAGGTCGTGCCCGAATTTTGGCTGGAAAAAGGCTTTTGTCTCTCTGTCGAGCGACTGCCCTGGAGAGCGCAGTATCTCATGGACTATAGGAGGTGCGTGAGAATTATGAACAGGCGCTTGCGCCTCTTTTTTCATCAGTTTTTTGTTTTTAGGTTCTTCTTCGTTCTCCTGACGCGGAGAATTCCCATTCATTGGACATTTTATCTTTGGCTTGAAGAATAGGATCCGGCATTCTCATAATTTGTGCTGCTACTCGATCTGCTTCCTGCTCGTAGATGTCATTAGGCTGTCCTATTCTGAGCTTAGCCTGCAAAGCTCTTGATTTGATCAGTCTCTGGACTGCCTGATTGCCTGCAGTTCTTCTGAAGCTGCAAAATTCTGTCAGCAGGAGACCCTGAAGAGTTATAGTCGGACTTTCGTTTGCAAAAACTAGAGCATTTCTGCTTTGATTCTTGTGCTTTGGCATGAACTCCAGCTTTCTCAACCATATACCCGTCCCCAAATTATATTTAGTAATTTATATGTTAAATATGCTATCTAAAGATCGAAAACTGTGCCAAAAATTAAGAATCACACGCACGAAGTGAAAAATTAGATTAATAAAGGTCGTGATATTTAGTTACCGAAAAAAAGTAAGTATAAGCGCGACAGCGTCGCTCATTTTGGCCTCGGTCGCCCGGCGGATATTTGAACGAGAACGCTCGGAGAGCTGAACCTACGTTGCACGCAAGTGGGATCTTTCTGCGTCAAGCCCCGGTTCACAGCCTGTTATCCTATTTGCGATTCTGTAATTCTCATATCTTGTGTCAGGGAGGAGCAGTAGGCCGGTGTTGCCTCAGAGGTGTAGGAGTACATTCGTTGATAAGAGTTGTGTTGTGCTGCCGACCCAAGTATGGAATCAGTTTGACAGGGAGACATGGACGATTCGCTCTATTTCTCGCCACAACCCTTGATCACTTCACTGGATGGATGTTTACAAACTTCGGTCAAGGTGGCGGATGGGTCGGGTGTGTAAGTAACTTTTTTACAATCTTTGGAAACAGATTGTTTGCCAACATCCACGGCGTGCCAGGATTTGTCACGCTCGAGTGTTTTTTCAAGCAAGCAATCTGCGACAGTTGTCCATTTTGCAGTCTCGATACCTACGTCCTGAGCAAGACGTTTCAAAATGTCACTCGAACAGGTTTTTTTATCTTTGGCAGGGAAACCGGTTACGAGTTTTTTTCCAGCAGATAAATATCTGCCATAACTCAAATCAAATGCCTGGTTCAAGTCTACACAGTGTTCGATCTCTCCTTGTTTGATCCGTTCTGCCATTTTGGTGGTGATGGTCAGGTACTGTTCCACCTGATTGCCCGTGCATTTACCTTCTTGAAGCGTCGTTTTGCCGATGAAATAGGTTCCTGGTTTTACGTACACGAAATGTTTAAAGGTGAGTTCCGGCTCATGAGTGAGTTTGACGCTACAAGTGCCATTTTTGAACTGGGATTCCAGACCGAAATCGATGGTGTTTGCTTTGGTATGGCCCAAAGTACCTGGTTTTACTCCGGGAATTTTCATTATTTCGTCATAAGTGACGGCAGCAGGCACACACTTTTTCTTGCCTGCCTCGCAAATATTTTCCCCTTTGCTAGCTTTGCCGCCTTCTTTTTGCTTTTGTTCGGGGTCCTTACGCTGTAGACAAAGTGCAGGTGATAAGGAAGCATTCGGCATTTTGCGTCCTTCTAATCCCACTTCAGTCACCTCATCTGCCTTACCCTCTTCAACACTACTTGGTAGGCCCTGCTCCAGCGAGGCGCGAGCAAAACTTAATGGGTGCCATTGCTGGCTGACATGCGTCAACTCGTGTGCCATCAGCCTTTTTCCCTCACTTGTGCTCGGTGAATACTGCCCCGTTCCAAACACAATATCGCGTCCGACAGTGTACGCCAGCGCGTTTACCTCTCCTGCCGACTCTGCTGCGTTCTCATCCGTATGCACCCGCACACTTGAAAAGTCGTGCCCAAATCTCGGTTCCATATATTCGCGTGTAGCTAGATCAAGTGGGAACCCAGGCGAGGATAGGACCCCGTGCACGCTTGGTGGTACAGCCGGATGACTGCCAGCAGCAGATGATAGTGAGCCCTGCTTCATCTGGACGATTTCCTCTTCTTCGTCAGCGGCCTCTTTTCGTTGAATCTCTTTCTCAGGATAACGGGTTGCACTTTGAATCGACAACCCCTCTGAACGTGAATTGACCCTAGATTGCGGGACAGACGCTGGGTCAGACATCTTCATAACTTGTTCGGCCACCCGGTCAGCTTCCTGTTCATATATATCGTTAGACTGTCCGATTTTGAGTTTAGCTTGCAAAGCTCTTGATTTAATCAACCTCTGAACAGCCTGATTGCCTGCAGTTTGCTGAAGGTATAGTATCCTGTATGCAGGAGAGTCTGAGTAGTTGAAGTGTGGCTTTTGTTTGATAAAATTCGAGTATTTCTGCTTTGTTTCTTGCGTTCTGGCATGAACTTTAGTTTTTTCAGCTATATACCCGCCCCCAATTATATTTAGTAATTTATGTTTAAATATCCAAGGTAAATAATACTGTAAAAAATAAAATATTAGGAGATTAACTCCTCGCCTTAAAATTTCCGCCTCAAAATTATGGTCAAAAATTAGAAAATTTTAACCCATCAAAATAATTTGAAAATCTGAAATATCGACTAAAAAGCTCTTCAAGTAAAGAGTCCTGAAGATTTTCCCGAAGACAAAATCTTTGCTAATAGTATAATACCTGCACATTTACTGCCCGCGTCGACTCAGAAGCTTTCGTATTGGCATACTCCTTTATCATTAAAGTCGTGCCCTAAGCGCTGTTCCAATCATGCCGTAACACCGGTTCCATCTGCCTGTAGGGGTAATCTCGGTTGTTGCTGGCTTGCAGCAAATGACGTAGATTTATGGCGTCAATCACTGTTTCTACGTATCCCCTTCAGAACAAAACTTAACATTATTGGGACACAGGCCGTTTGGGTACCTGAAATCAACTCAGCCAGTTCTGCCAGCATTGCTCCCCTTGATCGCCACAAGCGCTACCTTTAGTTTGAAGGCTGTGCTGTGGTGGTTCCTTATCGGTCTTCTTGCGATTTCCGCGCTCCTCTTCATTTCTTAACGGGGCCAAACAACAAAACAGACTTGCCCATTTGCCCCTCCGGTTTCCTATTTTAGAGCAGCTATATTACCTATGTCCCTGTCCGGTTCTTTTCGGCCAGCTCTCCAATAATCTGACGATAAACATGAATTCTTTTTGCATCGATGTATGTCGCAAAAAGTTTCTTGCCATCGTCAATGCCGTTTCACCGGGCTTGGATTCAACATCAATTCGTGCCCCATAATAGATCAGAGTCTTTACCGTTTCAACATCTCCAGATCTCAATTGCTCTCATCAGGGCCGTTTGGTTTTCATTATCCTGCAAATCAAGATTAGCATTTCGGCGCGTACCAAGGCTCTGAGAACGGCCTGCTTTACGTACATATCTTTCTGTTGTGATGCTGCAACATTGATAATGGTGCTCCTTTTGTCATTATCCTGGATGTTCACGTCGGCCCCTAACCGGAGAAGCAGCTCTACTTCACGTTTGTCGCTTTTTTCGGCCGCATACATCAAGGCAGTTTTCCCCTTAGGGTCTTGTGCGTTGACATATTCAGTTCTTCTCTTCTTGCGCTGTCCGGACATGCCCCCGAGGAGGGAACTCGCTATCCCTGCCCTGGCTGCCATCATTAGTGGTGTTTGGCCGGCAAGATCGGTTTTCGTTATATCGGCCCCACGAGAAACGAGAACAGATACTACGTCGGCATGTCCATTTGAGGCGGCCCACATGAGAGCGGTCGCACCGTTGATTTGATCTGTATCGTCTACATTTGCGTCTCCGTCAAGGAGAACGTCTGCAGCAATTGAATGTCCTTTTATTGCCGTCTCCATCAGTGGAGTTCTGTCATAATCGGCACGTATGTTTGGATCAGCGCCTTCTTGGAGAAGCCTTGAAAGCACAACGGTTTGATTATTCTCTGCCGCATGAAAAAGGGCGGTTTTCTTATCACGATCTACAATGGCCAGGTCCACATGATGCTTAATTAAAAACTCTACGGACCTCATCGTTCCCGCATCTGCTGCACGCATCAGAGCCGTTAATCCGCTATTGTCTTTTCCATTGATGTCCAACCCCCCGGAAATGAGTAAATCCATCGTGACTACATCCCCTGTTGCAGCGGCTTCGGTGAACTGGTCGATAGGGGTAGTTGCTACCGGTGCAGCTGGTGCACCGCCTGTACCAGCAGGTTGCATACGCAGAACTGCGCTTCCAAGGGAGGGATGGACCGGCATTGCCGATTGCCCAGGCTTGCAATCCTGTCAGCTTCCTGTTCGTAGATATCATCAGGCTGTCCGATTTTGAGTTTAGCTTGTAAAGCTCTTGATTTGATCAGTCTCTGGATTGCCTGATTGCCCGCAGTTCTCTGTAGGTACAGTATTCTGTCAGCAGGAGATCCTGACGAACTGTAGCCAGACCTTGAGTTACAAAAATGAGAGCATTTCTGCTTTGTCTCTTGCTTTTTGGCGTGAACTCCAGCTTTCTCAGTCATATACTTGCCTCCAATTTATATTTAGAAATTTATAATTTAAATGACCGCAAAGAATTGAGATCTGTGGCAGCTCAAAGTCAGATTAAAACAGAGAAAATCCTAATATAGAAAATTAAATAATTTTAAAAGAAACTAAAAGGTCTATACAATAAAAATCATCAAAATAATACGAAATTATGATGTAAAATTTACACAGGAAGTTTTACTTTTGGGAGATAATGTTTTCCTTCTACCGATATCTTATTGACCCCATATAGGATGACCCCTGCCGTAGTGCCGGCTCCAACAGCCTGCACAAACCGACAAGGGTTCGGTCAACGTTGTCGAGTGTAGCTTCTGCCTGCCCGCTGGTTGTCCTGAGAAGCGCTGGATGCGCGACGGTACATTCGAACTCTTGATGTGCTGGCGATACCACTTACTGACCGACTGCCTGATCAGCCTCCTGATCGTAAATATCGCTAGTCTCATTAACTTTGAGTTTGGTTGCAGCCCCAATCATTTCTTGCTGCTGCACTCTTACAGTTGTCGCAATCCTAGTACAGAAGTATTACCCCTAAATCTTTTTACTCGCGTCATCGTAAACAGGAGGGTTGATTGGAATCGCGGAAAGCAGTTCATACTCCTTGATGTTTCCTGTCAAGCCGGCTCTGGAGCTGCGCTTCTTTCCGCGGATATCGCCGGGCTTTAATCCTGAGCCTGGTTCGCAGACCCAATAGCCTCAGTTTGATGACTTCTCGCCCTCGCCGCCTGCTGAAGTTGATTACATCAGGTGCCTATACTTCTTGATACTTCAAACGGCGAGGTTCATCACCAGCCTTGCGCCCATGTAGAGCTTGGGTTCACGCGAAGGTTAGGCTACCTTTAGTTAGTGGCAATACTTTAGTTCGCCTGTCAACTCTCTGCTCGGCTGGCCTTGCTCATCGCGGTTAAAACAGCTGGACATAATTATGGCTCTGGGACGACAATAGTGGTTAACTACCCTTCCCAATTTGTAATTTTTGACTGCGCCTCCTGTGATCTTGGCTAACTTATCGTGATATTGCTCAAACCTTTTGGGATTTATTAGGATAATGGTCCCACCAGGAGCAATGATACGCGCAATCTCCTCGACGAGACCTGGAATATCAATATTTCTTCGTCATCGACGCCCAAGCTTCATACGTGTCTTTAACAGCCGCAGGGTGATTCTGAAATGCCAAGATATGATCAATATCAGTCCAAAAGTCTCTCAGCCGATGCATAGAAACGGCGATAGTCGTCGAGGTTTCCCCGATTCAATTCGGTGCCGGAAAGCGCCAAATCCTTCGGCGTTTCCTCTAGCCAGAACATGAGGTTAACACGAGTCTTGGCTATGATATCAAGGTTCATACGATCCGGGTTGCGCAAAGCGCGTTTGTACAGCGCCCGACCTGTATTGATGAACCTTGCTGGATCAAGCCTACTTTCTCCAGACTCGAGCGCGGGTTTTTCCTTCGATGATAACGCTGCGCCAGAAGTCCCGCGGATCGACATCTGGCATCACGCCTGCTGCAGAACAGGGTTCGCGCCGTGCTTGAAAGTGCCCATAATGAAACAATCGGCCCTTTGAGACCATACCAGTTGAGCGACCTTGTTTGCGCGGTGGCACGACAAATCATCGTTGAATCCCGGATCGCCCTCGCGGCTGGCGAAGCCGGGGATTCTGAGCTGACTACCCGTCTTGAGCTTATCGATTTTGGATTCTTCACCAGGCAAGAGCTCATCGCAGCCGATCTTGAACAGAGTCGCCAGCCGACACTCCCTGTTGACTCGGTATGCAATCAGGTACGGGAGCTCCAAGCTCGGCGGCAAGGCACTTGCGCTGGACGCTTGGAAACACATGTGAGAGGGATGGGAGCATGTTCGTCGAACGACTGCATCGGCGGCGGCTTCGGCTTCGCGCTCTCCGACGTCGCCGGGTGTACTCACCGCTAGTTGCATCTGGCCGCCCGCTTGCTCGCCTCTCTGCTGCACCACATGCGCCAGCTCATGGGCAATCAACCGCCGTCCCTCTTGCGTTCCCGGCGCAAACCGACCCATACCAAACACAATGTTATGTCCCACCGTGTAGGCATTGGCGTTCACGTCACGCGCCGATTTCTCGGCAGCCGCGCCAGAATGCACCCGTACCCCGCTAAAGTCATGCCCAAATCTCGGTTCCATATGTGCGCGTGTAGCTGGGTCAAGCGGGAACCCAGGCGAGGACAGGACTTCATGCACGGAGGATGGTACACCCGGCTGACTGCCAGCAACATATGGCGGTGAGCCCTGCTTCATCTGGACAATTCCCTCTTCTTCGTCATCGTCCTCTTTTCGTTGAATATTTTTCTCGGGATAACGGGTTGCACTTTGAATCGACAACCCCTCTGGCCGTGAATTGACCGGAGATTGCGGGACAGATGATGGGTCAGGCATCCTCATTACCTGCTCAGCAACCCGGTCAGCTTCCTGCTCGTAGATATCGTTAGGCTGTCCGATTCTGAGTTTAGCCTGCAAAGCTCTTGATTTGATCAGTCTCTGGACTGCCTGATTGCCCGCAGTTCTCTGAAGTTGCAGTATTCTATCAGCAGGAGATCCTGAAGAACTGTAGCTAGTATTTTGTTTGCAAGAATTCGAGCATTTCTGCTTTGATTCTTGTGTTTTGGCATGAACTCCAGCTTTCTCAGCCATATACCCGTCCCCAATTTATATTTAGTAATTTATATCTTAAATATGCCAGCTAAAGATCGAAAACTGTGCCAAAAATTCAAAAGTGCTACACACAAAGTGAAAAAATTAGATTAAATATCGGTCATGATGGTTAGTTACTGAAAAACGTAAGCATGAGACTGACTCTCAAATCTGTAAAAAACACAGTTAATATAATGCTTATACCTGTTTTGACAAAAATAACTTAAATTAATCACTTGGATTTACTTGATACACAGGAAGAGTAGATTTTAATATTATCTCTATCAATCCGTTCCTCCAATTCAGGATTGAGAATCTTCTTCTCATAATCATCCCAGACATGCCATCTTTTATTATTCCTGCAGTCAAAACCCCTGCATGGCACGGTTCTGTGTTCCCGAACTGTGCACTTATAGGTATTCCGATCCAGATGAACACAGTAACCGTCATCACCGTGAGCGATCAGATAAGGTCGGCCAAACTCCCAGCGGATGATCCCCTCTTCTACATCCTGTTTTGACAGAGCGAATGGTAATTTACAGCATACTGCTTTGCATACATCCAGCCTGCTCTCGCAATCGACATCTGCTTCCTGGTCAAAAGTGTACTTGTCGTATTCAGGGTCCTGATACATGAGACCGAGTCCGCTGTCAACGAATCTTTTAACAAGCCTTTCTGCAACCTGCCTTTTGCGTTCATCAAGTTCTTCTGTTGTAAGAATCCCTTTTTCGATGAGAAGTTCGATAAGGGCATAGAGAAAAGAAGTTGATTCCAGAGTTTTTGATGTATTGGCATTGATGCGGCTGTGGGTATAGAGAAGCCCTGAGGAGAGATCTTTATGAATTTTCAAAAGTATATCGGTTGAGTTTTCATCTGATGAGGTCATTTAAATCCCTGTCCTTAAAATTAGAGGAGAAAAACATTTGAATTACTTTCCGCCGCTTTTCTTTCCCTCCAGGTCCCATAGAAGAAGATCTTAATCACCGATGTCTATAATCGAGAATCCAGGAGGCTTTCTCAGAGGCTGTCTTAAAATTTTAATCATTTCTACAATTGGATAATTGGAAATGTTTACTCAAAATTAGGTAGTAAATTTTCCTAAATTCAGGTAGATAGAGACTGAAGTACTTTTTGAGTTGCTACCGACACGTGCAACCTGCAACACATTTTATATTGTTGCGCTTTTTCTTTTTTTGTCAGTAACCGCCCGATATCTGCCCACTTCGTGAGCATTCGGGCGTTGAGGAGCTACTTATTTGATAGTAACTCACGGATTAATTATGTTCTGTATGTGATTTTAAGACAGCCTCTCAGAAATCTTGAAGTCAGCAGAAAGGTCTGGATTCTTAGAGATTTGCTATTATTCTTAGAGTTTGCTATTATTCTTAGAGATTTGCTATTATTCTTTGAGATTCACTACAAGATTGAGGCATATTCCTGTGAAGGCACATAAAATCGACTGCCGAAGGATATGCGGCTGAATCAAGGGAGAGGAAGTTTGATATTTGGAGTCTTTTTCTGCCTTGCAGGACTTCTTTATGTCTTTTCCTCCTTATCCTGCTTCTTTGCCAGCTCTGCTTTCATCTCTTCTATCGCACTTTCTATTTTCTTATCCATCCCAGCTTTCCAATCTTCAAACTGTTTTTCTGTAATTTCTTTGATACGCTTTTCTTCCAATTTCCTCGATACTCCGGATCCAATCTCACTCCTATCTTCCGGGAAAAAAGACATTTCTATTAATCTACAGAAGGAACCCACAAGGTCACCTGATGAAAGCTGCACTTTCTCTCTTTCTTTGCTATCCAGGAGCGAGGAAAGTACTGGAAAAGTAAGCCAGGAAACAAGTGGAAAAGTAATAGCGTACTGTCTATTTTCTGTATTACGGATCATAGCAGCAGAGATAGTGCGTCCGAGCTTTGGCTCAAAGGTTCCAATATAGATTGGACTCTTGAGAATTAAACAGCACGAACCAAGTGGTTTTCCGGCATCTGAAGAATTGGAGGGATACAGGGATTTCAATGTAAATAAGCCCCTTAGCATTCTCTGGTGCGGTAAAACTATATTGTATTTCAAATGGATTCCCTGTAGATGAATTAGGAGAACTAACATTGATCCCTTTAGTTCCTAGATCATCAGCATTGATATTCCATTCCCAACTGCTATTATTTTGAAAATCGCGATCAGTTTCGAATACATAGACATCAGTGATATCACTAATCTTGATTTGAGCTGGTGGTACATACCTTTGGCAGGCTTCTTTTTATCCGGTAGCGGATTTCTGCCTGTTTAGTTACATTGTCATCTCCAGAATAGTTTATAGTACACTTAGAGAAAAGCTTGTCAGTTCTTGGGCCGCAGCTGATAGTTGCCAGGACAATGTAATGTGGATCAGGACAGCAGGGCGGGCATGGGAAAGGCTCGATACAGGCCGTATCAATTATGCATGGTTTCGGAGTAGGAGGCAGCTTGTCCCATACCTCTATGCAGAAACCTTCCCGCGTTCTGCTGTAATCGCAGGTTTTCTCCTCACAGCTACAGTTCCCCGAGGATGCGTAAGCAGGTACAGGGTCGGTATTGACCTCGTGATATTTGACAACTACATAGAGAACATTGGGCTTTTTTTCAACAACATCAGGCTCCGTACATGAAAATTTATCAGTCTTTGGTCTGCATGGATTTACAGTGAGATCGATCGTCTGTTCCTCGCATACAAGGATCTCATTGCCGTAGCAGTCAAGCGCCATTCCGGGTTCTACTATAATATTCGGACCTGGGGGATTGGTGGGCTTAACCTTCAGACCGCACACCACACCCCATCCGTGCAGCATTCTGTTAAGCAGCTTTCTCTTCTCATTATGATATAATTGCTCTGCAGTGAAGATCTGCTTGTTTAAGAGTTCGCCGTCAAAATATCTCGCTCTTTTAAAATCGTTATAGTCGCAGTGCTTTTCATTTAAGTTATCCGTATTCATCTTCTTCCCCCTTTTATTATTAAGTTTCATCATTGTCATTTCGTCGTTCTACAGAAAACCAGCTTACAAAATCGCTCCCCTGAGTGCCTGTGCCAGAAGGCAAATCTCCTTCCTCGCTATTAGGCAAATTTCCCCTAAAACTTCCATCCAGAGCTTTTCCATCCTCGCTAAAAATTGAACTTCCTCTCAGGATTATCTCAATTTCTGCTCCTTCAGCAAGCCCAGAAACCGACCCAGGATGTTCATCACTTTCCCCTTCTTCGTCTCCTCCCGAGTCTTGCACAAAGACGAAAGTAAATTCTGTTGCTTCATTATTTACTGTTATATCGTCAGCAGGAATGTATCTAAATAAACGATAGCCTGTTTCTTCTTCCACCGTAATGGCAGCTACCTGAAAAGTATGTTTATTGACTGTATCCCTGTTCAGAGGTTTATTGAAGGTCACTATTAGTCCATCTGGTACAACTCCATCTCGAAAGTCATCCCAACTATATTTTTTGTCATGTACCCAATTTATCTGGCATACATGGGGTAGATCCCCATGATAACAACTGATTAGGTCGTAAAGAAGAGGGTTGTTATATACCAGCTTCCTATTAGAGCATTTATCAATTTCTTGAATGCTATGGGAGTTATCCAGAGTAATAGTTGCCAGGACAACACATTGAGGTTCATAGCATTCCGGACATTCACAGAGCCAGTCACAAATGCATTGATGAAGTGATTCCTTCTGATCCTCACAGTCATCTATCTTCGGACAGAAGGGTTTTCGATCTGGTTTCGAAAACGGGATCACTTTTATTTCAAACCAGTCTCTTATGCGATTAAACTGGCACTTTTCTCTCTGATCGCAGGCAGTGTAAAAAGCAGGAAAGCTCTCAGTCTTGCACTCTTTAAATTTAAGGCAGATTGCGTATTGCTCGCTTGTATCAGTCCTCTGCGCCTTTTCTTCAGAGTTGCACTCGTCCTCTTCGGGTTCTAATGATACAAACTGCGTCTCGCATACCAGTATTTCCCTGCCGCAGCAGTCGATAGCAAGACCAGGCTCGATCAGAACCTCATTTCCATTTTTCTGCTTCACGTCCAGCCCGCACACTACTCCCCAGCCAAGGACCATCCTGTTGATGAGCCATCTTTTATTATTGAAGTAACTCTGCTCGATTTCAAAATCCTGAGCTTTCATTAATTTGCCGAAGTAGTAATTATTCCGCTCAAAGGCTTTATCGCAGATATTACAAACTCTCTTATGGTGTCCCCTCATACGTTAACTCCTCGAAAAAATCTTCAATTATTTACAATTTAAAAAGAATATTATTCGTAAAATTTACATGACTAAACTACAAAACAGTAGCAAAAATATAAAACTTACAAAATACAATTCATTTCAATTTAATGATTAACATAAAATTAAAAATCACTGAATTTTTGAAATAACAAAAATATTAAAAAATTAAAATTTATGCCCAGGGATGTCAATTATTAATTCTATTGAGAGACGATTCATTCTGCAGATTTTCAGATTTCAATCAAAAAATCCAGAAATCTCAAGTTTACGATCCTGGAATTAATCCTTGTTTAAATGGGAATGCTGATGATAGGTGGTTTCAAAGGGCTGCTGAGTAGTGTGCTTGAATACACTAATATGCTTGAACTTACAAAATACAATTCATTTCAATTTAATCATTAACATAAAATTAAAAATCACTGAATTTTTGAAATAACAAAAATATTAAAAAATTAAAATTTATGCCCAGGGATGTCAATTATTAATTCTATTGAGAGACGATTCATTCTGCAGATTTTCAGATTTCAATCAAAAAATCCAGAATAATCCTTGTTTAAATGGGAATGCTGATGATAGGTGGTTTCAAAGGGCTGCTGAGTAGTGTGCTTGAATACACTAATATGCTTGAAACACGAACAATTGAAACACGAACACGTGATACCGACTACTTGAATACACGAACGCTTGAATACACCAATAGACTTTTGAACATAGTTCAAAATTTGATAATTTTGCAAGCTCATCTGTACTTGATTTTTAACTCAAGTGAGCAAGTCCTGAATTAAGTAAGATCTGTATCCACTCCCACTACCGAATTCTGCCCTATTCTACCTCCTCGTTCTCCATCCGTGATAACAATCACCGACCCAATTGTGGCTTCAGCTCCAAGTCGAAGAGGCTTATAATAATCCAGTTTTGTATTCCCCACATAAGTTCCCATCTCTTTCATACTGCTGGAAAATCTAAGGTTATACTCCGTATGAGCTGGTTTCTCCTCGTCCAAAATCCTTACCAATTGTTTTTCGAAACGATTTTTTTCTTCATCAGAAAGATCGAGAGTAATAGTAAATCGATGTGCCATTGGCAAAAACGGATCTTCAGGCGATCTAACCGGATCCCGAAGTACAATCCTGCCCAGGATGGCTTCGTCTCCCAACCTGAATCCGCTGAAGGGAGTCTCTACAAGTAAACTGTTGATGCCAAGCCTGAAAGTCCCATTCTCACTCAAAATCATGGGTTTTTTAATTTGTGAATGCTCGAGCAATTCGGGTTTTTTTCCTGTGTAAATTTCTATTAATCTTTTTAACCCGGATAGGGTTCCTTTTTGTTTATATAATGAATAAGCTTCCCGAATAAACTGGCGTTTCTTTTCTTCGTTCCAGTCTTCTTCAAGGGCTACGTTGAGCCATGAAGCCAGCCAATTGAGAAAGTTCTGTGGGACAGTGTCAGGATCGAAATACTTATAGATGTGGCTTATCTTGTTTTCAAGATCATCAGAAGCAGTCTCGAAGATAGACAGAAATCTCTCGAGAAATTCCTTGCTGACCGGATTTTCCTGATAGATAGCCGGAAGGTAACGAAGATATGAAATTCGGGGGTAATGAATTTTCATCTGAGTTATGGTAGGCTTGACCTTCTCGTCAAAAGTAGACAGTGTCACTTTTAACCAGAGGTAACGCCCTATCTTTTCCCTGAAAAGCATGTCTTTCGGATTCTGTTCAGGTTCGCTCCAATTTAGTATTTCAGGTTTATCCAGATATTTTGCTTTTTCTTTTTTTGATACTGTTCTATCAATTATCTTATTGTCAATTTTGTTTTTCAAGTTGCCATCATCGGAGGAAGCATAGCTTATCTCTATAGTGGTCTTAGGAGGCATGTCTGTTTCCAGAACTATTCTATGCCACTGGCATCCCAGTATTCCACTATCCAGGGTCTTTGAGTAATAAGTTCCGATTTCTCTCGTAAACGTACTCTGCACGTCCAGTTTGGAGATGCCTTTATTACTGCTTACGTAGAGATCGCCTTTAGGATCGACAGCAAGCCCCTGGATAGTACCCGTAATCCCCTGAACTGCTCCCAAAGAGTTTCCATCAGGATCGAATTGATGGATTGCTTCTTTTTTACGGTCGCTCAAAAATATATTGCCTTTTCTATCAACCACTATGCCTGAACGCTGGATTTCAGACACATCATCTTTTGATAAGTCTATAATAAAATTCAAATCTAGATGTGAATTATTCTCGGTGTACTTAATCAGTTTTTTTGTTTTGTCAATTACATATAAAACATTTTTTTTGCCAGAAGCCAATCCAACAGCTTCTGTAATAACCTCAGGATTTAACTCAAAACTGTTAATAAAATTCCCGCAGTTATCATATTTCATTATTTGATAATTATTAACGATTTGATAATTGTTAGATCTTTTAATCAGAATATAAATGTGTCCGTATTCATCCAATCCAATGTCCACAGGCTCAATTTTTTCCCCATCATTTGATTCATCAATAATATGTTTGATTTGATAGTCTTCCCTTGAATATGCCAGAATCCTATTATTTATGATATCATTGACCCACAGGGTATATTTAGCAAGAAGAATCCGCTGTGGGCACTGTGTATTTACTTGACCGGAGTAGCGATCAATAATATGCGATAACTGCTCGAGGTTTTGAGTCTCACAATCATAACGATAGAGTTTGCATATCTTTGAATCTGTATCTGAATCAAATAGATATACCTGGCCACATTCATCTACAGCAAGGCCAGCTGGATTATTGATACCGTTTTTTACCTGGAGAATCCACTGAGTAGAAGCAGGAGTCGAAAAAAGGGTAATGCCTCCTTCTTCTAAAGCATCAAGTCGATAAAGAAGACCGCTCCCCCATTGCTCTGGAGTCTTGAAAATCTGGGTTTTGAACTCTTCCGGAACCATACTCCCTCTATTCATATAATCTCTACTTGGTGTTCACCTGAAACTACAAGTGCAACAGGAGAGATTTGTATAATATCTCTCACTTTTGTATATTGCCTATTGGCACTTTCAGCGCTAAGAGATACATCAGTTGCATAGTCAAAGCCTTCTACATTATTTATTATTTGATAGATTTCTGATGGGTACACTGCCCGCCCAAAAGGCCATCCTTTTCCATCAGTCCCACCTGTTAGCGGATCCAGGAATTTTTTCAGTGCATCTTTAATTCGGTTCACTACTTCAGTAGAACTGCTTTTTTTCATTATTCTGACCTTGCACATGACTGAGATCTTTACGTATTCCGGGCTGATAACATGTAAATACGTAGTAATTAACCGACGTGTATCCAGAAATGACGAAACTGTCTGAATGAAGCCTTTTCCAGGCACTGGGATAGTTTCTTCTCCTCTCGTATAAGGAACTATTACAACCGTTATAGAGCCTGGAGAATCAATACATGGATATTCGGGATTGTAGTCTGGAATAGCCTTGGCTCTAGCTACCCGCAATCCAGGTGTAGAGAGTGCCAGTTGTTCATAATCCTCTGAAGTTATAGCCCGATAAAGGGTTCTGAAATCCTTTTTTGCTCTGGATTTCGCATGTTCTATTGATTCTGCATCCATGCCCCCGGTTGCTTGTTTATAATTTATCCCCGAAATATTTTCGAATCCTTCTTTATCGATCACCCATCTTTGTCCTTCTAGGAGATTTCCTCCTTGACCCAAAGTGGTTTTATATGAAACCTCGATCTCCTGCGACTCAGCAGGTATGCTTCCGTTCAAACCATTTCCAAAAGTTATCTCTCCTTTATCAGGGTCAAATAAATAATGTTTATCTTCTGGACCCGATGACTCAAAATCATCTTTTTCCTCCCACTCACAACCCCCAACCAGAACTATCATACTTTCTTTAATAACAGTTTTTTTCTTAAGTTTGACCTTCTGTTCTGGGACTCCGTTCCCGTTTCCAAAATTCTCTTTAATATTTTCGATCTGAACTGCTGGAACAGTATTAAGGAGAATCTTTGAGACCAGAGGTATTATTTCATATTGTCCATCCTTCAAACGACAGCGTATCCGATCTGGGCCATCCTGCTCATCCATATCGGATGATAAATCAAAAACAATCCTTCCACTTCTGTTTAAAGCAAGTGTAGTATCTTTTTTGATAGTAAGCTTTTTCCACTGTTCACCGCTCAGATATTCCCACAATACGCTTACGGAAAACGTGGGTTTGGGTCCACCAATTCCCGGAGAAGGTAGGTCCTTGTCAAATAGATCGAAAGAGATCTGGATTTCTTTTTTTGGAAGGCGCTTGTCAAATTCCAACTCAAGAGTGGAGCCAATACTACCTTTTTCGCCAAAGGCAGCAAAATAAATATCATCTTTTTTATTGGCATTAGTATTGTCGAAGACCTGTGAATTTGATCTAGTTATGATAGATTTAAGATTCGCCTGAACTAGATTGATATCCTTCTCTGTCTCAAAAACTATTTTTTTGCTGGCAAGTTCGGTAAAGATTTTTGTACCTTTTTCAATTGTTTTTTCTTCTTCTACCTCATTAAACGTGATATCTACCCTGGCAGGCTTTGCACCATATGGGGAAAGTCCCAGAAGCTTAAGGAAATTCTCGTAATTTTTATCAGTTACCCGGTTCAGCTGATATATTTGCATCTCAGCCAGCCAGGCAAAAAGTTCCATGAAAGTAATTCCTGGATCATGAGCATTATGATCTGTCCATGTCTCACGGGCGAATTGAGGTATCAGTAAGCGTGCCTCTTTGACCAACTCTTCAAAGGTTACGTCGTCCAAACTCGGGAATTGATCAAGCAGACTCACAGGGATCACTCCCATCCATCAGTCCAAGGTTGATAACGTGAGTTCCATTTGTAACAAGATAATTTTCTTCGACCTTTACAGGTTCTCCGCCCGCTGCTGTAACTTTCAGATTTTCCACATGATCTACTCCTTCAATATTTTCAAGCAGTGTATAAATATCAGAGGCAGCGACATCACGTCCGAAATCCCATCCCTTTTGTTCACGTCCCCCTGTTAGCGGATGGAAAAACGTATTGAGCTTTCGTTTGACCTCGCGGTCAATTTTAAATGCCTCGTCAATAGAAGTGACGAATACGTCTACTGATACGTTAATCTCGACGTATGAAGGGCTATCTATGTGTATATGTTTTTTACAGGCAAGGGTGTTTTCACATCGTGCTTCGAGATACTGCTGAACTTCTTTTCGCAACTCAAGCGAGGGAAGAGGTTTATCTTCTTTTGAGTCTGGAACAATTATTAGAGTTACCCAACCGATCTCTTTCTGGTTTTTATTATTGGTGTTAGGAAGGCATTTGACTTTTACCACTTTTCTTGATGCCTGCTTAGCCAGCAATTCAAAGTCTTTAGCAGTAACCGCACGGTCCCGATGGCTGATCATTGTGGGCCCAATTTCCAGCATCTGATCAAGATCTGCTGTATCCGCGCCACCATCAGCGGCTACATGATTTAAAACACTATCCACACCGGCAATATTGGATTTCAGTGATTTGATTTCTCCAGCTTCTACATTTCCCTTTTTTCCACCGCCTGATTGATATGAGAAAGCCCTTATATTGTTATCCAGTGCCTGAGGTATCATCCCATTGATACCATCCCCAAATTGAAGCTGTCCTGTGGCATGGTCCAGAGTGTAATGTCTGTCCTGTCGTTTAGAGTCAAAAAAGTCAGGAACTTCAAACCATTGAACCCAGTTCTCAACAACCTTTCCCTTTTCATCCTTTACCTCTTTTATCGCATCTTCACCCAATAATGCAATTATGGCCTGTTTTTCTTCTTCAGTAAGAATCTCGTTAACTCTTACATCCTGGCCTGGGAGAACTGGTAAATTGATAAATGAAAAATTTTGATTAACTGTTCCATCGCTTGAACCGAGTATTTCATCTTTAATAGTACCTGCCTGTAAAGCCCACGCTGTATTGGGGAAGATACCGTCTAAAAGAGGAGATTCTTCATATTTTCCTTCATTAAGGCTTCCTTTTATCCAGTAAAAGTAACTTCCAAACCGTGATTGAGCAGAAAAATCCAAATCCATTAATAATTCCAGTATATCCGCCTTGATAAGTCCTTCAGTATCATCCTGATTATCGAGTGCATTCCATCCAGTCTTGGCACTGTAGGTCCACTCCAGTTTTGGCTTCAGTTCCTCAGTAAAAGTTAGCTCCTTTGCTGCAAAAAAAATCTTGATCGGAGCACCTTTAAAGGAGTTCTCAAATCCAAGATAAAGACTCCTGACTTTATCTTCCAATTTAACAAAAGGCAAAAAGAAATTGTCCTCTATCTTGCTGGCTTCAGTCTGGTCGATATATTCAAGATTATTATAAGTAATATTCTTGTCTGGATAGCGAGTTGTTTCAAGAGCATAACTGATTTCCAAGCTGTCCACGATCGGCGGCCTTATGCTGTTTTTAGTAGATATTAACTGCTGTCTCTCTGGCTCGCTGCTGCGATCTTGAAGCAGGATAAATGTTTCTTTTCCATAATCACCGCTTACGAGCCTTGCTCTTATCCAGTAACTTTTCTGCCCTGCAACCTCGGTTGCTTCAATATCTTCTGGAAGATCAAAAGTGATTTCTCCACTTTTTAGGAAATTAGCCGTTCTATCTTTAATCCCCTTGATCACTACCCATCCCTTACCATTCCAGTATTCCCAGGAAAGCTCTGGGGAAAGAACAGTCTCATCGGGATCTCTATACTCATTCCATATATCTCTAATAATTATCCTTTCCACGATGGAATTTTTATCACTGGCTGAAAAGATATGTACAATATTGTCGTCCGCATAAAGAACAAAAGGAGATAAAATGAGTTTGGAATTTGCAGGTCGTTGGTGGGATATCCAATTTAGCCCACCTGTAGATCGATCTATATATTCCCATAAAGAATTATCACTGCCTTTTATGAAAATATGATTTGTTTGATCATTTGCTTTATAACCGTGAGGATCCGAATCAATGCTTGTGTTTGTCGCGGAGTCTGGTACTCCAAAAAGCTTCCAATTACTATTTTTAGTATCCAATCCCCATAATGCTCTATCTGACGACTCTTTTCCGTCTGAAGACCCTATTACATAAACCTTTGCAAAAACAGAATTGGAAGCTGCTGGGCCCACACTACTTGAGTAAAGCACAGCGAAAGGTCTTGAAGCTACTTCAACTTTTGAATCAGCATCTGGAAGCCCGTAGTCAATCCAGCCTTTGTCGTCAGAGGCATCGATTACATTACAATCCAGTTCATATAAATTTCCATTCTTTCCCTTTACAAATATCTTTGCTCTGTATCTAAGGCTAATTATTCTGCTTTCAATGGCATTTACATTGCTTTCAAGATGAGCAACATTATCCTGATATAAACATACGTGAGGTGAGGAACCTATTTTATCGGAAAGTACTTTGTGCGTAATCCATTTTCCCAGGTGGGGAATAAATTCGTAAAGCTGACCGTCAGATCCTGTGACAAACACAAAAGCTAAAGCAGCCCCGGGGTCAAAAGTGACATTGACCCCTTCTTTTGGAATCCCGCAATCTATCCATTGCCACTGAGTCCCATTATAAAATCTCTCGACAAGATGGCCATTTTCAGCTCTTGCAAACACATATCTGAGATTACCCAGAGTAACCGCACTGGGTATAGATTCGGATGCGATCTTTGTATCTGGTGGAAAGCCGTGATCAGTCCATGTTTCCTTTCCATTATTCGTATCTGTTTCTACTTCTATAAGTCTTCCAGATGTCCCTCTAGCAAAAACCTTTATTTTAGTTTCATCATAAAGGATCGCAGTCGGACTTCCACATATCCCCCTTTTTTCAACTTCAACATCAATTTTGATTTTTGCACCTTTTTTGGAAAATACTTCATTACTTGCCATTGAGAAATTATCAAATACCCTGGGTTCATTCCCAAAAGGTGCAAATGGTTTAGTGACATCAATAGGTTTGTCGTTATTAAAAGCCTGGTCTAGAGCAAGGTTTTCTCCTGATGAATTGATCTTAAAGACTATATTGTCCAAAATTGGCAGTGATGCATCGATACCCAGAGACTCAACGAGAATGCATCGGATCCATCTGCTCTTCACTCCATTAACCTCTTTTTCCTTAATCTCCCCCTCTGTAATTTTATTGAGAATAACCGTGCCAGTTTTACTTAACCCAAAGGTTCCATCAACTGTATTGAATTTGCGCCAGTCTACACTTTCTTCTCCTTCGATCTCTCCCCAGTATTCCCAGGAGATTTTAAAAGGAGCAAGCGTTCCTTCGGTACCTGCACGATGATTTATGAAAAGAGTAAACTGAGCTTTACTTTTAATATTGAAAAGGTCTTTATGACCAAGATACAGGCTGTGTTCCTGCATATTCTTGCCTTCAAAGAGATTGAATTTTGTGACCTTTTCAACGGGGGTACCTGAGGGATAATCCTTTGAGAGAGGATCCGTAAGGTGGATGATCATTCCGCTAATTTCGGAGATTATGACATACTCATGATCTGTATCTCCGATGCTGAGGAAATCCCCAGGTTTGAGATCTGTAACATTATCAAGCTGAAAAGTATCTGAACCTGCTGAAGGAGAGGAAACTATATTGTAAATAATCTGATTTTGCTTCTGCATTTCACCGTTCAGGAAACTGGGAGGAGGGATATAGATGGCATCTATTAAAGGGTCTACGCTTACGACTGCTTTTAGCTGGCTAGGAGTAGCCAGAAGATCCTGTCCTGTTTCAAATGGAAGCTCTTCGTGTTCAGTTGTTTTTTCAGCAGAAACCTGCGTTCTTTCAGGGATTAAGATCTCGGTATCAGTACCTTTTGCAAGATTAAAGGTAAGAGGTGCTTCGGCAGGTTTAGCGGGAAGAAGTCTGATCCCCAGCATATCCAGAAAAGCCACAAAGTTCTTTTTTGGCGCTTGATTAAGCCGATTGATTACATTCTCATTGATATTGGAAAAAATCTTTAAAAGAGCAATACCTGAATCCTTTGGATCAGAACCTGCCCACTCAGGGGTATAGTGCGGAATCATCTCTTTAAGCAGTTTATACCTTTCACTGCACTTTTTAGATTCGATCTTAGGTAGCTCGCTTTTCATCGGATCAGCCTTCTTTTAAGTAAAACGGATAGACAAGATTGAACCTGTTATTTGTAACGCGCACGCGGTAATCAATGCTTACCAGTAATTTTTCCTCAGCAGATACTTCAGGGATCGCTTCCACTTTTATTAATTCAATTCTGGGTTCCCAGAAGGTGAGACCCTCGCGTACAGTGTTTTCCACTAAGGAAAGAGTAGCTTTGTTGACAGGGGAAAAGACAAAGTCATGAATCCCGCATCCGAAATCAGGACGCATTACGCGCTCACCTTTAGCTGTGCCCAGAATAATCTTAATGGCTTCTTTAATATCAGTCTCATATTCCGACATTGCAATTTTTCCATCACTGTCTGGGCTTGTCGGAAATTTCCATCCAATTCCAAGAAACTCTTTGGCCATTTTGTATTTCCCCCCTTAATTAGCCAATTAAAACAGTTGGACAACCAATAGTAATTGAATTAGGAGGGCCCCCTTCCACGATCACATCTCCCTGGCGTGCAGCGGAGAGGTTGTTAATGAGGACTGTAGCGCTTCCTACGGCAACGACCCCTCCGACATGCGGCACAACTCCAGTAACTAGAGGACATGTATGGAGTATCTGACGACTGCTCTCCAGGCAGGCATTCCCCCGATTAATACGTTAATACTTCCCGGCCCTAGACCCAAAGGAGTCCCGTGACTCGTCATATCTCCTACCCTAGCTGCTGGTGGTATCCTGAGACCCCCTTAATTAATTTTTACTGGTAATCCCTTAATTGTTAAAATCGCATTGGACTTAAGGGTTAAAGAAGTAGTACCTTCAATTTCCACTATATTTGATTTTATATTCAACTGCATGACACTTTCAATATTTATGGAGTTCTGAACCGAATCCATAATAATTTTATTATTTCCTGTCTTATCAGCGATTTCGATTTTTTCTTGACCAGCAGAATCATCGAGAACAATTTTATGTCCGGCATTTGTATGAATTTCTATTTTCTCCTGTTTGGCGGTGTTATCATCATTAAAGATAATCACATGGCCGCTTCGGGATTTTATCTTCCTTATATTATTTTGTCCGTCAGAGTTAGTCTCAGGAGGTTGATTAACTCCATTCCAGAGGGTTCCGATCACATATGGACGATTAATATCTCCATGCTCAAAGGCAACCAACACTTCATCTCCAACTTCTGGAAGGAAAAAACCCCCGCGCCCTCCCCCTGCCATGAATGTGGTCATGCGCACCCAGTCGGTTTCATTATCATCCGAAAGCCAGGGAAATGTTATTTTGAGTCTCCCCAATTTGTCGGAATCCTTATTGTTGGTAACAATGCCAGCAGCAACTCCATAAGTTCTTCCAACAACCTTATCTCTATCTCCAAGTGCATCCAGAATACTCATGTTGCAGCCTTCTTAATAAATTTGCTTTTCACTGAAAATTTGGTTCTATAACCACTGCTGTTTATGGTGTGGGTAGTTTCCTTGACATAATACTTACCACTAAATCTCTGCCCCATTTTGTCAAGCACAACATTCACACCTGTCCTTATCTGGGGTAATCCAATACACTCCACCTCACCCTCTATAAGAGTGTCACTTGCTTTGATCAATTCTGCCTTAGCAATTGCATTAGCATGCTCTTCTGAGTTTACCACAACATTTGTAATTACCTTAGTCGGCAATGTTCTGGAACTTTTTTTGGCTAGTAATTCGCTTCCTGTAATCTTTCCAGGTTCCTTACTAGTCTCGCTTCCTGCAATCGCTCTTCCTTTAATGGGTTTTTTTGGGTCACGCGGATTATGCCCTCTCACCTCTACTTTAGCAAGTAATCCCGTAGTATTAAGGATTGGACGAAAACTGACAATATCTTTCCCCAGTTCCAGTGTTAAAATTTCCTTTTCATCGTCATTCTGCTTAAGGAAATACATTGTCTGCCCTTTAATATCAAAATTGAACTCTACTTTCTCTTTGATGTTATTGAGGAATTCAAAGTATGTCTCATTATTATTCTTAAAAATGGATGGTTCGAATTTTCCAATTTCCTCAGTCTCATCAACTACAGAAAGTAATCCGGCTTCCTGAGCAATCATTCGGGCTATATCGCTATATTTCTTTTCATGAAATATTCTTGCAGGTGACGGCCTTTTCATATAATCGTATGAAAGATCCTGCCCTCCTATTGTAAATGTAGGCATCTCATTCGCGAAAAAACTTGGTTCAAGACTTGTTATATTCCCGTTTATCATGCGAAGGAGGTTACTTCCATATCCCATATCTATGGCAATTGTATTCCCTACAGTGAAACGGGGGTCATCAAGCAATTTAAATTTCTGTGTATTCATATCAAAATCGTCATGAAGCGTTAATTTGAAACTTGCTCCTTCATCGATTTTTTCAGTTACTGTTACATCAAGAATCTCCTTAGAAACATTCACAGCCAATTTCTCTTCCCCTATTGTAACCTCAAATCGTGGAGCGTAAAAATTGAGATTTTCTTTTGCTAAAGTTTCCAGGGTCACTGTAAACTCACTCCTTTACCGGAATAACAAGCTCCTGACCAGGGTTCAAAATGCGAGGATTATCAATATTATTCGCATTGGCAATCAGCCTCCAGTCATCCGGACTCCCATATTCCTTGAATGCTATAGACCAGAGGCTATCACCTCGAGTAACTACCCATCTTTTAGTCAGGTCGGCAGATTGTAGATTTATCTCCTTAACCTGTGAATCAACTTCTCTATACTCCTTCAGGGTAACATTTAGAGTTGCTCTGACCGGAATCCCTTCCGGAAGGAACATTGTAAACCTCTTGGTGACTCTTTCAATGATGCACTGGAAAATAAAAGTCCCCCAGATAAAAATGCAAATCGGAGGAGCATGTAGATCAGAATCTATATCCATCAAACCTTCTTTAGGAGACAGATTGCTGAGCATACTTCCAGCGTCCCATCCTGTAATCTGATCGGTGTATTTACGTACATCTTCCCCTAGTTCATAGGTATCAAAAAATAAGTCCATAGTCACTGACCTTGCGTTTCCTCTCACAAATTGAAATATTGGAGATGAAAGGCCAGGTATATTTACCTCTGCAAATTGATTTCCCTTTTCAACACTCAATTCTTTAGGGTTAAACAGACATTTCACTTGCACCGAAGTGTCATCTTTTCGAGTCAAATAAGCTTTTTCCAGCATTTACATTCCCCTTCTCTCTCTTTCCATTCTTATTGTCCGCTCGAGATTTTGGTAGACCTGATCAGAAATGCGATTTATATCGAGATATCGTTTTATATCCGCTTCTCCAATAGAAGGCACTGGTTTTCCTAACACTGACTCTTTTGTTTCGGTAACAATTTTTTTGATTTGTTCGATCTCCATCTCTACGCGTCTCGGATCCCGAAAACGAAGACTTTCGCTGCCTGTTTTATAGGCATATCTTCTCTGGACGGAACTGGATGTACCATACCCGTAGCTGTAATAGTTTTTTATTAGAGGGCTATTTACAGGCTGATTTAGCTTTTTAAAAAAAGGTCTGTTTGAGCATAGAATTATGCTATTAAACGATAAATTATCCCGTGACAAAATTGCAGGTGATTTATGTTCAAACGGGGATTGATATTTGTATGTGTTTTCTTTACGAATAAAAGTAAAGTTCCTGGCAGTGTTTAATGATTTATAGTTACTCACTCCAAACATTTGAGAGTTTAGAATTTGTACGTTTCCATAATTTAATAATTGGTGATTCACCGCTTGACTGCCCGATGAAATTATGTGATTTATTTGCTGATGAGCAATGTTTACAGCTAAAAATAATGGCCTTAGAATTTTATCTGGTTTAATTGTTGTGTTTTCAGTTTTTAACCATGAGATCCTTCCTTTCCTAGCTTGAATAAATTCTACATTTATGAAGGGTACAATATTTTGGTTATTTAAATGAAGCTGAAATAGTATGTTCATACTAATCTTTTTAGGAAGAAAATACCCCATATTTTCGAAAAAAATCATCATGGGAAACCTGAAAGTTTTCCTTTTGTCTGTTTGATATTTTTCTATAATCTTTTGGTAAAAAGAACCAGATAGAGTAACTGCAGATTTTATATCAGACCTGCCCATTCATATCAGACCTGTCAATTCTTTAACCCTTTTTGATTCCGTTATGCACGAGTTCAATGGATTCAAAAGCTACTGTATTACTATCAGCTTTGAGATCAGGTCCTGTCCATTTCACAGGATATGCCTCTTCGAAATTCCAGCGCCACTTTTCCTCGCCAGTAACATCCATCAATATGATTGACCCGCTTTTACGTTGAAAGTTCCCATTGACCACATCCTGATACCAGTACCACAGTTCATCCAGGTCTGTAATACCTCTTTTGAGGGTAATATGTTGATATTTCGTCCTTTTTGGTAGCTGATGCACATAATCATTGACACCACCCTCTTCAATAGGTTCGGTCTCAGTTTCAAACTGAAGACCGCTTATTTCAGATACCTGGGCTACAGTAATTCCTCCAATTTCTATCCGAAACCTGAAGGATGTATAGGGGTATGGCTTGACTCCTGTTGTCATATTTGTTAAACCTCAAGAATACTTCTCTGCTTCTCTCCACTCAGGTTCTGGTTGATTCTGGAAATTTCTTCACACCACCTCTGCCTTTCTCTATGTTCCATGTTAACAATCTCTTCAAAAGACCAGTGGAAGTGGTACGCGATGAAAGCTACCTCCTCATATATTCTATTGAGGGGGTAGCCTATTATTCCCCCTGAGGTTCTACCTCCACATCGAACTGATATTCACATTTGGGACATGTTGTCCTTATTGTCCCGGCACCGTTTTCATTAATGCGTCTATATAGCTCCTGCAGATAAGATAGATCTGAAGCAAAAAGATTCTCGATTACCTTCGGATTAATAGCTTCTAGACTTCCAAGTTTTGTAATGACCCTTGAAAACAATATCACTGTCAGATAAGCAGGATTTGACTGAACTCTGGGGTCCTTCATTGGCAAGATTTCATCAGCTGCAGTCGCAAGCCGCATGGTTCCCTTTTTATGGAGATTTCCTTCTTCATCCACGTACCCTTTGGGCAGGGTGAATTCAAATTCTGTCAGAAATGGCATAGACATCCCTTAACTAACCCGTTTGAAGCCTTCATGAACTATTTCTAGAGTCTCAATTGCAACCTCATTCCCCTTCGCACTGAAATCAGGAGAGTGGTATTTAGTTGGCCATGCCAGGACAACATCCCAGCGGGCCTTATCACTTCCAGCTTCATCAATCAGGATTATTGACAAATTTTTCCGTGCTCCTGCAGCCCCAGTGTCTATAACCTGCTGTCTCCAGTTATAGAGTTCCATTGAGTCAGTAATACCCCATTTAAGCGTAATATTTCCGTATTTTGTCAATCCTGAGAGCTTACGAAATACCGGGGGCTCATTCCCCTCTCTGTATTCCGCAGGATCGGTAGTCGTATCAGCTAACGTACATTCGCTGAATCCTGCCTGGGTAACTCCATCAATCTCAACTCGGAACCTGAACTGTCTGTACGGATCTTTTCTATCACCTGTTGCCATTTTATCCCCCTTTCCAAATTATCAATTAATAACTAGCCACTCAGCGTACCTGAACAGGTCTACTGATTTACCTGAAATCGCAAAAAATGTGTATTGCCAGTTCATGAAAACTTTAATACACAATCAATAGCCAGTGGCTAAAGAAAATGAGCTCCCCAAAATTTGCCCATTAAACATTAAATAAGACGGCTAATTATGCTGTTTTACTCAGCTAAATAGTTACTAATTCATCTTCGAATTGCCCACTTAATTCATTTATTCTGTAGTTGAAGAGCCCCCAGCCCACTGAGCTATACGGAATATCACGAACTCTGCTGGCTTTACTGGGGCGATACCAATAATGCATATCAGCCTTCCATTATCAATATCATCCTGAGTCATGGTAGTCCTATCGCATCTTACGAAGAAGGCCTCCTCGACCTTAGTTCCCATAAGGGCGCCATCTTTCCAAACCGTTGTTAGGAATTGTGTTATAGTTGCCCTTACCCTTGCCCAGAGCTTCTCATCATTGGGTTCAAAGACGAAATACTGGGTACCTCTTTCTATTGACTTTTCGATAAAGATGAAAAGACGGCGGACATTGATGTATTTCCAAAGTGGATCAGTAATGCAAGTCCTTGCCCCCCATACCAAAATTCCCCTTCCAGGGAAATATCGGATGACGTTGATCCCTCTTGGATTAAGTATCTCCTGATCTTGTTTGGTGATCTGGAACTGAAGATCGACGGCTCCCCTAACCAGCTCATTAGCCGGAGCTTTGTGCACTCCTCTTTCAATATCACTTCGCGCGTATATCCCAGCTACATATCCACCAGGGGGCTTTTCTTCCTGTTTCTCAGTTAGAGGATCATATACTTTTATCCAGGGATAATATAAAGCCCCGTATTTAGAGGATCTTGTTATCACCATACTACCGATATTTGGTGAATCATGTTCGATATCAATAATAGCAAACCGATCCTTCATGGTTTCACAGTGTGTAAGAATATCATCTTTTACTACTTCCTGGTCCTCGGGTTTAACCTTATGTATATCAGGGACGTACACTATCGAAATATCATCTATTTCAGTGAAAGCCGTGAGACCTTTTCTTTGTCCAGGTGGTGCATCAGACTTACCCAATATATCACCGGGAATTAGGTCCACATCCCCATTAATTCCCTCTTCTCCCTCTCCTAGAAGGTTAAAGAAAATATTGCCAGCAGTATTTGGCGGTCTCCCGATACTGTCCTTATCAATAAGGATAAGGTTTGAAATATTTTTAAATGGGTCGCTAAATTTTTTTATGTAATGATCCTGTGAGTTCCTATCTTCGGAGAGTTCATCAAAGACTTCAATGAGATCTGCTTTTTCCATGATATCTCTAAACTTTTTATTTTTATCTTTATCGTTGTTTGGTTTCACAAAATCTGTTGGCAGATTTTCGGGTCTCCAGTATGCAACAGTCAGCTTAAAGGTTTTTTTACCTGCGGGATTTTGGTTATTAGGATCGCTTGATGCATTTTCTATTCGGATTCCTACTATGTTCCCCCAGCTCCCTTCACCGACTGCTTCGAATGTAATGTCTCCTATATCCAAACTGGCGGTTGAAGCATTTTCATGGACAATCCTACCGATATAGCAGCGCTGACCGCCATTTGAAAAAAAGCCATCTACCGCATAGGCCAGATAAGAATTTTCAATATATCCTCCATAGATACGTATAAACTGGGTTAAACTTGTAACTAATTTCGGAGGAATTGTAGGTCCCCGTTCCGCTTCTCCGAGAAACCCTGCAGTACTTGTACTTACCCCTTCAATAGGTCTAGCGCCCATCTCAAATTCTTCTATATATACACCTGGTGCCAAATATTCTGGCATTATAGTCCCTCCTCTACCCCTTCCGTTTTATTTATTTCTGCTATTTTATTTATTTCGATTAAAATTTCTTGATTAAAAAATATCTGGTTACATAAAATACCTTGATTACGTTCCCCTTTCAGTTATCCAATCCTTCTGTTTATTATCGAGTTCAAATTTATCACTTACAATAGTTTTCTCTTGAAATCTTAGTTTTTTTACCCTCATTAGGTGTATTCCATGCAAATGTAAGTCATTTTTAAATCGCTCTGTCTTTTCAACACAATTTAATATTTGGGTAGTTCTTCATTCCAAAATACATGTAAAAAAGTTCATTTGTCGACCCGATATCTTGCTAGAACTTCGTTTCTTGTCGTTTTCTTATTCCGTTAATCTTATTTCACTAACCACACGCACAATGTAGTGTCTGTTCTTCCATAGAGAAAATAATGCTGAACAGCAAAGCTCATTGTACTATCGTATGGACGCCGCTTGGCACCTCCTGAATATATACTCCTGGATAAGTTGTATGCATGTTAATCACTTTCAGGAATGTGGCATTGCCGGTGGCGTTGCTTAAAAATTGTCAAGCCCGACAAGAATCTGTATCTTGACGGTGTCCAGCTCTGTACCTGCCCCTGCCGGCTTTGTGTACGAAAATTTAAGTTGTTGGGGTTTAGAATCCAGCATAGATACCGAGCTTCTGCCGATAAGAAGATGAGGCTGGTCGAGTTTGAATGGGTTAGGGACTGCGTTCACTTTATATGTTATAGTATCCCCATACCAGCTCGAAACGATCGCCAGCAGGACGACTTCCTCTTCGTTATCGCTCGGCCAGAGCTCGACAACTTTGTCACTATCCCCATTATTTATATTCACGTTTATTTTTTCATAAGCATCTACTTTCACTTCCCGAATCAGGTTTATGCTCGGGCCATTCTGTATGCCTATATTCGCTGTTACTGTTATCTTTTCGTTCATCAGTGTACCTCCATATTCACCATTTCTAACTTAATCGATATACATTGAATTTTAATAACTACTCACAGTAACTGTTCATATTTCAAAAAACGGTTAACTGAAATTGATTTTGACGTAATAGAAATGTTTAATCATTAACTGACAAAAAACATAATTATAGCTAACAGTTAAAAATCAGTTAATCAGTTCACTGAAATTTGCCAATGAATTGAATAAAGATGGCTAATGTTGTTTTATTTAAGCTGAATAGTTACAACACGACGCAGAAACTAGCTCTAAGCAAGTAAAATTTTCAAGTACTTCGTCTTCCCTTCTTCCAGAGTTTGAATAAAGGTTTCACCATTTCCATTTTTTTCGATATCGATCTGGATCGGGTTATTTTCAATGCTGCTAAAATAAAGTACAAATTCCCCATTTTTATCTGATTCAGTTTTTATATCCTGGCTATTTACCTCTACATTTGCCTTCGTTACTGGGTTTCCGCCTGAATCTTTAATTAACCCTCTGACAAGGGTCGCATTATTGGGAAAAGGATAAGAAGGCAGGGGTTTAAGACGAATTGTAACAACAGGATTCTGAAGAACAAGAATGGTGCTACCTGCAGCACTGAAGTCATGTTCAAGTCCTTCTGCCCATGAAATTGTTCCTGTGCTGGCATCGATGTCTATAATATTCTCCTGTTCTACTTCACTATTTAGGTTACGGAACTCGACGATGTCATCCTTCTGTAATCTTGAGACATCTTTAAGTTTAATGCTCGTTGCCCCTTGTGTCGGCCCAGTATTATCAAACTCCAGGGGTACATCCAGGGTTTTTATCGTCGATGTATCAATTGACGTCTTTTTTAAAAAATACAGGTTCGAAAAGATATCAACAAAATATTGACCTTTTGCAAGATCAGTAAAGATATAATATCCGCTCAGGTTTTTAATAGCCTCTATACCTGTTTCTTTTATTACCACCCTGATATTGCCGATAGCTTGTTCTCCCGTAAAATCATCTATCAGCCAGACTGCAAAAGATAGTTTAATAGTTCGGACATCTCCGGGATATACAGTATAATTATTTTGTATATAGGGTTCAGTAAAAACCATTTCACTTATCCCCTTTTTCTGGCACTATATAGGCGTAGTTTGTTTCTTTGGATATTACTCTTTGAACACCCATCTCCCTCTCTGAATCGATCCTTACGGGAGTAACCACATAGCAAATCGAAGGTCTGAAGGGTTTATTCGGAAACGTGGTCCAGATATTGAGTCAGGTCTTCAAAGCCCAGAGAAGTTATTGTTATGTGCAGTTCCTCGTTTTCATCCAGATTTCCCTTCAAAACCGACCCTTTCAGAACAGCGTTGTCATAGAGAATACTCATAGCCCTCCCAAGTACTCTGTGCTCATCCAGTGACCTGGCAGTTTTATCCTGCTCTCCAGAAGATGCATGAGATGTCAACATATAATATAATTCAAGAGTTAATGGTGGAAATGTTAAAGTTTTTGGATCTCTAACTTGCATTTCTTGATTTCTCAGATGAGCATTTTCAAGGACTTGATATAGAAAAAGGGATAGCCGTATATCGTCATTGGAATCTATTTCTCCTGGAGAAAATAACACTATTGATTCCCTTGCAACCCCAAAATCCTCCATTTTGCCCCTTAAGAGCTCTATCAATGTCTCTCCAACATCAGCTATAGCCTTGTAATCAGACAATGATTTTATCCCCCAATTGCTTGATTCAAAGGACAAAAATGTCCATCAAGAAAAATTTGTAATCGATAGTACTATTAGCATAACGTATGTCCGTATTTATTTCAAAAACCTGCAATACTCTCCAAAATCAGCTTCAGTAAAAAGTTTTCCAATTTTCTGGTATTCCCTTTTTGTAGCTCTGATAATATGTTCCATACCAACCTTACCTGAACCACCTGCAGCCAGAAAGGAGGCTGAAAGAGCTATGTTTTTGATGTTTCCCCCGGTGAGCTTGAATTTTGAAAGAAAGGAAAAGTCTACTTCATCCCCAAGCGGAGTTTCGGCGGGGAAGGTGTGTTTCCAGATCAGTTCTCTGGATTTTTCGTCGGGAAGTGGAAATTCAATTGTAAAATGCAACCTGCGAAGAAATGCATCGTCCATGTTTTTCCGGAAATTACTCGCAAGTATTACCGTTCCCTCATGTTCCTCCATTTTCTGGAGCAAATAAGCGGTCTCGATATTTGCATAACGGTCATGTGCGTCTTTTACTTCGGATCTCTTGCCAAAAAGAGCATCGGCTTCATCAAAGAAAAGGATCGCATTGCTCGTTTCAGCTTCGTGGAATATTTTGTTCAGGTTCTTCTCGGTTTCTCCTATATACTTACTGACAATACTTGATAGGTCTATTTTATAAAGATCCAGCTTAATTTCCCGCGCAAGAATTTCTGCTGCCATAGTTTTCCCGGTTCCGGAGGGACCAGAAAAAAGAACATTTAAGCCTTTTCCAAGGGATAACTTCGTCTCAAAACCCCAGTCGAAATATACCTTACCCTTATACTTAATAAATCCACAGACTTCTCTTAACTGTTCCATCGTATCTTTTGGAAGAACAATATCTTCCCAACTATAGTGAGGATTGATTTTCATGGCGAGGTTGCTTAGTCTCTGGTTTGACCGGGCCTTGCAGCCTTCATGGAGAATTTTAGAGCACATTTAAGCCCTTTCCAAGGGATAACTTTTTCTCAAAACCCCAGTCAGAGTATACCGTACCCCTGTACTTTATAAATCCACATACTTCTCTTAACTGTTCCATCGTGTCTTTTGGAAGAACGATATCTTCCCAACTATAGTGCGGGTTGATTTTAACCGCGAGGCTGCTGAGCCTCTGGTTTGACCGGGCTTTGCAGCCTTCGTAGAGAGTTTCAGCTGACAATGCCGGAAAATTCGGGTTCTCTGCTTTTGCAATCTCCTTTGCAGTACTTGATTGCATCCTTTATCTGACCGCCTGTGAACCTGAATTTGCTCGCAAGCCCATTTAAGTCCTCATTAAAGTCCGTATCCTCTGCAACGCTATAATTTCCTTCAAGGCATATCTCCCACAACTTTTTTCTTAGTGGATAAGAAGGATTGGGAAAAGAAAAGGGAAGAAAACCGTGGTTTATCAAACCGTCCATAAGGTTCTCTTTCAAACCCTCTTTTTGTTCAGAAAAACCATTTCCAGCCAGAAACACACAGTTTGGAAGAGTCTTCAGTTTATAAAGCAGATTTTTCAGGAAAGGTTCGGCTTCCTTATCTGCAAGCAACGTATCAAATTCTTCAAAATAGAGCGCCGAATTCTGCAGGAGTGCTTCCCGGAGCACCAGACCTGCAATTTCAAGAGAGCGGTTCTCAAGAAAGGCTTTTGAATCAATAATAAGCAGATTAGTACCCACTTCTCCACAGGCAGCTTTTGCGGCAGTTTTCTTCCCGCTACCATATGGTCCTTTGAATATAAATTTCAAAGGAGCTTTATTCTGAATGTGCCAGTTTACCGAGTCCTGCAACCTGCTTTTGAGGTCTTCGGGCAAGATCAGTATTTCAAAGGAGTTTTTTGCTTTTATGAGGTTTGAAAAATCCCGGATTCTCGAATCCAGCTCATCGAACCCGAGTAAAAAGTCAATTATTCTGTCATCTACTTTTACGAAAGCAGATATGACGGAGTGCTGCCCTTCAGGAGACTCGCCTGCTTCTTTTCCTGCAAGATAAATCAGATTGTTTTTTAGCAAGGGAGCTGCTGACGAGAAATACGCTCTTGCCTGAAGTTTTGCTTCTATTGTCGGGCAGAGCAGGTTGAGGATCAGATCGACTGAAGGCTGTTTTTTATTCACATCGTTTTGAAGATAAGAATAAATTTTTTCATATCTCAGATCCAGTTCCGGGGCGAGCCCGATTAAAAGCACGTCGATCTCAAACGTATCCAGGTTGAAAAGTTCGGATAAAGTATGAAGCCTCAGTTCCCTGCCACATTTCAGGCTTTCGATTTTTCTGCTATTCATATCCCTGCGTGCAGCTTCGCTTTCTTCCAGTACGAAATCCGGCAGAATATTTCGCCCCGTTTCAAGACCCTGGGACTTTAGAAGGGCCTGGATTTCGGCTTCCGAGATATAAAGTCCTCTAAATTCGTCCATTGGCTCAGAGAGCTCTGCCTGAAACACTTTCAGGTAACTGCGGATCAGTCTATCGATTCTGGATAATTCATCAAGAAGATGCTCGAAATTATCAGCATAAGGCTTCATGTGGATTCCGTATGCACGCTTTCACATTACCGAAACGGACATTTTAAATCAGCCGGCCAGGACTCCATTTAATTTTAATCGACCTTCAGGGCGCTTTTCGTATTCAGTATCTTTTTATATGCACCGATCAGGATTTCGGCATCTGATAATTTGCCGCGGGATTTAAGTCGGTCTACCTCAAGCAGAAATTTCTCTGTATTTTGCATAAGCAGCTCATTTTTATATGCAAATTTAGCCGCCAGTATTTTCAATTCTTTTCGAGAAGAATATTTCTTTGGACTTTTACCGTCAATAAAATTGAAAATAATCCCGCATTGTCGGTGACCTATGGTTCTTGTAGAAGGACCTGCCGACGTCTTTATATAGTCTTTAAAAGTGTCGTCCTCCACTAACTCCCCACACTCGCATAAAATGATATAATCGCCCCCTTCTATATCCCCTGGCTGAAAGTAATTCTGCTTCTGCCTCAGACGCAGGCAAAATCAAAAGTAAACCAGAAGTTAAAGCAAAAAAGCAGCCAGAAGCTTAACAAAATCTGGCGTCTACACTGTGCAAGGGAATTATCATCGCCCGATTGCTCGTTCCCCTGGAATCAAAGAGTTCTATGCATCAAAAAGGATGCATCCAAAAGGAAGTTTTAATTAAATATCAGGTATATAATATGAATTATATATGTTTTTAGATAACAATCGTTCTGAATAAAGTATCTTAAATTAGTTCAGAGCGTAAGGATTCTACTCTAAAACGTATTCTTTAATATAAAGCTGACTGATTCAAAACAATATTTGTTATCGAGCTCATCCCAAAACTCAAAATTGCTTTTCTGAATCTCATATTCTTAATAATCAATTGAGTTTCTGATCATGAAAACTAGTTCTGAAACTTTACTGATTTGAGAGTGGAATTGGTTTTGGGATGAGGTATAACAGAAGATTCCTGAAGGCATATGCTCAGCTTTAACACTTTTCCTTTAATATCTATGCCAGTTCAGTTAACATCCAAAAAATAAGAGTTCATCCTTGCTGAATTCTGGTTTGCAACCGAATATTTAAAAATAACCGAATTATATAACAGAGTTATAATTCTATTTTTATATCACCTGTATCTAAATAATCACTTATGCCAGCAGAAAGCAAAAATGCCGATACCTTTCAAGGAACTTAAATGGAGTGATCTCCAGGATTGGGCTGGAGGGAAGGCCACTGCAAAGGGGATCAAGTACCAGGAAGAGGAACGGGTGAAAGAAATTAAACGCACCTCCGAAGGCAGCCTGGTAGCCCTGGTAGAGGGGACAATAGAGTATTTCACAGAAGTTTCCCTGGAAAACGGAAAACTAAGTTCGATCTGCACCTGCCCTGTTGGACATGACTGCAAACACGGAGTTGCAGCCGTACTTGAATATCTCGAACGTATAGAGCAGGGAGAAGAAGTGCCGGTTATTGCTGAAGAAGACCTGCTTATTGCAAGATCCAGACGAGGATATGCAGGAACTGGAACTTCTGGAGCCTATGAGGCCGAGGAATCTTCACGGATTCTCCGCGAGTATCTGGAACAACTGGAAAAACCGGAATTAATCGAGATATTGACAACATTTGCAAAAAAAGATGACATGCTTGGCAGGTACCTGAAAGACCGCCAGAAGCTTGCATCAGAAAATCCGGAAGGAGTTATTGGGGGCATCTATTCCGAATTGGACGAGCTCTGGAGAGAAATGGAGGGCTATGATTTCTGGAATTATGAAGACGAGGATGTGCCTGATTTTTCAGACGTGCAGGTTCGGCTGGAAAGCCTCCTTGATTCAGGCCACCCTGAACGAGCTGCTTGGATATCGGAAAAGAGCTCATGGACAGGTATGAAGAAATTGCGGAATATGACGAAGAAGGGGAAATAGGAACAGAAATCTCCAGCTGCATGGACGTGGTGTTCAGAGCCTTATCTCAATCCTCTCTTCCTGCACATGAGAAAATGCTTTATGCCCTTGAGATTGAGCTAAAAGACAATTACAACATTCTTAATGAACATACTTTCTGGAAAGAAGATTATACTCAGGAAGAGTGGAGGCTATTTGCAGAAGCCCTGAAAGTCCGGTTGCAGAAAGCTGAAAAACTGAAAGATGTCCTGTACGACTCATCCTGGGAACGAGATTATGTTGTTGACAGGCTTATCGATGCCCTGAGAAAATCCGGGCTTTCTGAAGAGATTATCCCGATCTCCGAGCTCGAAGCCGAAAGAACAGGCAATTATGTAAGGCCTGTCAGGGAACTCCTTGATTCCGGACAAAAAGAGAAAGCAGAAGAATGGATTTATAGGGGAATCAAAGAAACCAGAGAAGATGAACCTGGCACCGCCTACGAGCTCTTGCAAATCCTTCTTGAAATTAAAGAAAAAGAGGGAAACTGGCTTTTTGTAGCTGCCCTTGAAACAGAAGAGTTTTTCAGGTTTCCCCAACTGGCCAGCTATATTAAGATGCAGAAAGCTGCCAGAAAAATCGGGAAATGGCAGGAAATCCGAGAGGCTGCTCTCCAGTACTTGAGAAATGGAAAGCTGCCAGCCAAGCGAAGCCAAAACTACGGAAGAATCTTCAATCCTTCCTGAAATTCTCCCGAAAACAGGGCTGCTCGAAGCTGGCTCGTTAAGAAAAATTAAACCTCCTGTCCTTGACCTGTTAATACAGATAGCTATTCAAGAAAATAATGCTGAAGAAGCAGTCCACTGGTATGAAGAACTTAAAAAAAGCAAAGGTGAAGCCGAGAAATATTGGAATTCCGTCTCAGAAAACGAAATTGCAAATACAGTAAAGGACAAATATCCTGAAATTGCGATTGAGATATGGAAAAAACTTGCAGAAAATTTGATCTCCGAAACAAAAGTAAGCTCATATGAAGCAGCATCAGTGCATATCCGAAAAGTAAAGGAGACGCTGGAATCCATTGGAAAAAAAGAAGAGTGGGAGGCTTATCTCAGGGAGATTAGGGAAGTCAACAGGCGCAAAAGAAAGCTGCTTGAAATTCTGGATAGGCTGAGAGAAGACCGAATAATCAGGGAGTAAAAAAGGACAAAAAAGGAAGCTTTGTCGGCAAAATGGGTTAGTGGATTTGTAAGAGCAGATTTATATATATAAACTGACATAAATAAAAATGGGTTCAGACTAACTTAGATTTCAGACTAATTTAGATTCTAAATCCCGGCTGTGCTTTAAAAATACTGATCTGAATAGAATAGTATAGAAAAGTACAGAAAAAGGTATGAAAAAAGAACAAAGGAGCCATAAAAATGCCAGCAAAAGTCAACAAAGAATTATGTACAGGCTGCGGAACCTGTGTCGATGAATGCCCCTCTAGACGCAATCACCATTGATGAAGAAAAGGGTTGTGCAGTTGTAGACGAGGAAGAATGTGTAGACTGTGGAGCCTGTGAAGAAGGTATGCCCCAGTGAAGCTATAAAGGTCGAATAACCTGAAAGAGCCGGAATTGTACATTTCAAAGTTCATTCTGTGAACAAAACTCGAAATCTTCAGAAGAATGGGGAAAAAGCTGGTCGGGCAAAGAAGAGTATTTCAGCGTTTGAAAGCAGCTTCCCATTCCGATTTTCTGTTTTTTATAAATACGCCTGTTTGCTCCGCTTGAAGAAGGAAGAACTTTTGTTTCATACCCCATTTCCCTTAAAATCGACTCATATTCCCCTGATTTTTTGCCGTTAAAAATAACCAGCTTCAGGTTTGGGGCTATATCTTTCAGTATTGAAAACTGGTTTACCTCTTCATCCCTTATCTTTGAATCCTCGCTTCCTTTCCTTTTTCCGGCTTTAAAGACATCCCAGAGCCCTATTCCATTACGCTTCAGGGTTTCGAGCCTGTTTTCATAATCCATGCCCTGAAGATCTTCCCCGATAATACTGCCGAGAAGCCTCCAAAAGTCGTTGCCTGGATGCCCGTAGTACTGGTGCTTCCTGATAGACACATCTCCCGGAAGGGACCCGAGAATCAGGATTTCAGTATTTTCGTCAACGACTGCTGGGAAACCTTGCTTTTTCATTGTTTAACGAAAGCTGGAACTTAAGATTATTTCAAGCTTTGGGAACGAAAAAAATTAAATTTGTTAAAAAATTAAATTTGGGTTAATTTGTTAAAAAATCAAATCTGGGTTATCTGTTCGGACATATCCACGTAATAGTTGAAAAGTTCCTGTCCCCAGGTAAGGGCAGTTTTCTCAAAGCTCACCATTTCGTGGTTATAGTACCTTCCTTCTTTAGAGATCATGGATAAAGAAACGAAGCGGTCTGTAACAATGCAGGAAGCAAGCTCAATTTTATGGCAGCAGACAAAGAGGCGCGTGTTTTCCATATTTATGAACTCTTCTACCTCTACCCTGTAGTCGGAAATTAGCTTTTCATATATTGCCCTCTCCAGAACAAGTGAAACTTCGATCCCTCTTTTTGCAAGGTCCAGATAGAGCCCCGGATAACCCGGGCGGAAAAAAGAAGAAACTTCCATAACTGTCCCTGACCTGTAAAGCGGATCCATAATTTCAGGAGGGTAATCAAAAATATGGGTCCTCTCAGGTACAAGCTCCTTACAGCTTCCAAGCTCTCCGATCCGGTCCAGGAGGTGAGGAGGAAGGGTCCGCAAGTCCTGCCTTGCCCAGTAATCGTGGTTCTCATCAAAGACCTGAAAAGTGGATAAAAGAGGTTCCATCCTGGGAACTATCAGCTTTCCTTTTACCGAGAGCTCGTAACTATCTCCGTTCTGCGCCAGCAGTCCGTCCTTTAGCAGGATGCGAATCTGGGCCATAATAGGACTGGAGCTGACTTCAAGTCCGGTCTTAATTTCCTCAATTGTTTTTGGCCCGTCCTTCAGGAGCAGAAGCAAATTTTTTCTTTTGTCCGAAAAAAAAATTGTATCTATTAACTGCAGTTCCATGCTCATTCGATTTAACCTCTGGAATGGATTTCTGAAGTTATATCTGGAATTTGATTGAGTCTTTTACTCGAAAACTCAAATTTGCATAAACTTACCTTTAGATTTCAGTGCAGGCTGAGCAACATAGGTTCTGAAAAATTTCCGTTGTCGGTTGTATAGACAAAATTATCAATGCATTTTTCGCTTTCTATCTGCCAGGCTCTTGATTTATAGAACTCAAAAAGCTCCCTTGCCCAGTTTACAGCCTCGGGCTCGGAACAGAACATGTAATCGTAATAAAACCTTCCGTTGCTGTCAAAGAGAGAAATTATCATCCCACGATCTGATACGATAAGTTCAGCCAGTTTGATCCCGTCGTTGCAGACAAAAAGCTCGGTATTCTGGAGAATGGCAAGTTTCCTGATCTTCCGTTCATAGTTGTGAAGGAATTTTTCGAGTACCGACTCAGTGAAAATAAGAGTAACGTCTGACTCCAGCCTTCCGAGCTTTGAGTAAAGGGGAAGGAACTCAGGCCTGTAGAAGGATGAAAATACCATAAGAGAACGGGAGGACGAAAAGAATTTCAAAAGTTCGACGCTTGGTTCAAAAATCTGACTTGGGTCGGCTTCAACCAGTTTGCAGTCCTTCAGGTCCCCTATCCTTTCGAGAAGATGCTGGGGAATTCCGTTGAGGTCATGCTCGATCCAGTAATTATCCCGTTCGAGCAAAGTAAGAACATTGACAAGGGATTGAACTTTTTTAAATACCTGATCTCCCATGTCTGTCAATTCGTAGCTTCCATTTTTATGAATGACCAGGTTACTGTCTGTGAGTCTTTTGATCTGAGGCAAGATAGCTGTGGGAGAAACATCAAGGAGAGTCTTAATTTCTTCCATTGTCCTTGATTCCTCTCCTAAAAGTAAAAGGAGGTCTCTTCTTTTATGGGAACGAAATACGACATCTATTAACTCAGGTAACTCAGGTTGCATTCAAATCACTTCTATCGAGTTTTTCTGTAAATATAGAATATCCGCATCATTTGACACTAAAACATTAACACGAAGGAGAATAAAAATTTGATTCCAGTCTGGCCCTGTACGGCCCGGATAGGAGGAAAGGTTCGTGTCACATGCTGAGATAATCGATATGCCCATTTATATAAAAGAATATGGATGAATAATTTCAAACGTAAGGGAATCCAGATAGTATAACTTTGGTAGTCTGGAAAAAATTACAAATTTCTATAAAAACAGCATCAATAGCCAGAGTTTAGAGTTCCCTGCACTTTAATGAAATAAAGGAATAAAATATGTGAGGCTGGAAGAACTCAGTACGAACATTGAAATTTTTGACAGGCTTTATCTCAATAATAACATTGTTCAAAAAAAAATAGAATGTTTTCAGGAGATCCAGTTTAAAAATTGTTGAGATAATTGGCTAATTTGCCTCAAAAATTTAAAGCTCGTTTATCAGGAGAAAGAGGGTTAAAAAAATACAGGGCAGGAAGTAGCGTAATAGACTCAAAATTTCAGACCCTATATTGCCCTGTAAAAACCAGGAAAAAATTTCTGTCGGTTATGGTATATGTGATGATTTCCCCTAATTATGCTGTGTAAGCGTGTAAGCATTACAAAACACGCAAATAATCAAAAAGGAAAAGTTCCGGCGAAAAGGAGAGATTCTTTCGCGGGTATGTACCAGGGAAAATCCGGAGATCGAGTCCGATAAAAATGGATGCTCTGCTGTTTTTTCCAGGCTGAATACCGCCGAAAGAGAAAGCTTCACGGAGGTAAAGCCGGAACCTTATGATGCCGAATATGTTCGGGACTGCAGACCCGAATCGGTGACGACCTTTTTGCTAAAAACTAAAACGGAGGTTTAGAAATATGTTGGACTTTACAGAGGCAAGTCTGAAAAAGGTATTAACCAGATACAATGTGGCTCTGGAAAAGGCAATGACGCCTGAAGAAGCCGCAGAAGAGATCTATCCTAAAGACGAATTAATTTACCCGATCGCAAAGGCCATCTTCGAAGGAGAAGAAGATGACGTTATCGAGGGTCTCCAGGCAGCAATGGATGCAGGCAAAGACCCTATTGCCCTTATCGATGACGCTCTCATGGTTGGTATGGGCGTTGTCACAAGGCTCTATGATGAAGGTGTAATTTTCCTCCCCAATGTCATGATGTCCGCTGACGCCATGCTTGAAGGTATCGAATTCTGTAAGGAAAACTCCGAAACTGCCCCTGTTAACAAGGGAACCGTTGTCTGCCACGTCGCAGAAGGTGACGTTCACGACATTGGAAAGAACATCGTTACCGCTCTCCTCAGGGCAAACGGCTACAAAGTAGTTGACCTCGGAAGGGACGTACCTGTGGACGAAGTTATTTCAGCAGTTGCTGAAAACAACCCGATCATGGTCACAGGTACTGCACTCATGACCACCACCATGTATGCATTCAAGGAAGTTAACGACAAGCTCCTCGAAAAAGGATTTAAGATTCCATTCGCATGCGGTGGCGGCGCAGTTAACCAGGACTTCGTATCCCAGTATGCACTCGGCATATACGGTGAAGAAGCCGCAGACGCTCCCAAGATTGCTGACGCAATCATTGCAGGTACTAAAGATATTGCAGCATTAAGAGACAAATTCCACAAGCACTGAGGTGAGTTAAATGGCAGCAAAAAGATACACTTCAATGGCATACGCAAGCGCAGACGAGATGACTTTCGGCGTATCCAAGTACCCGGTAAAGGCAGGCCTTGACCTCGAGATCGGTGCAGGCTACACAATTCCTGAAGTTAACTATGCTCCAAGACCTGAAGCCGGTGCATCCAAGGAAAAACTCATAAAGGAATACGAGAGGATCACAACCGACATTATGTCAAGGATGGTCCAGGTCGGTTTCCCGGCAGTTATCCTCGAAACCGAGCATGTTCAGCAGATGTCCAACAACCCCTCCTGGGGAGCAGAAGTTGCACACGCCCAGAAGACCATCATGGAAGAATTCCATGACGAATACGGCATAAAGTGCGCACTCCGCCACACTATCGGTGACATCCGTGAGAACAGGGACTTCCTCCAGCTCAGAGGCGACAAGTACTCTGTCTTCCTCGAAGCTTTCGAAGAATGCGCCAAGGCAGGTGCTGACCTTCTGGCCGTAGAGAGCATGGGTGGTAAGGAAGTTTTCGACTACGCAGTTCTCAGAAACGACATCGCTGGTATGCTCTACGCAATCGGCTGTCTCGGCTCCATTGATATGGAACTGATCTGGTCCGACATTGCAGCAATTGCAAAGAAGACAGGAACTGTAGCCTCAGGTGACACAGACTGCGCCCAGGCAAACACTGCAATGTTCATTGGCGGCGGACTGCTCGACAAGAACCTTGCTCACACCCTCGCAATTCTCGCAAGGGCAATTTCCGCCCCCAGGTCCCTCGTTGCATACGAATGTGGTGCAGTTGGCCCCGGTAAGGACTGCGGATATGAAAACGTCATCATCAAAGCCATCACAGGTATGCCGATGACCCAGGAAGGTAAGACCTCAACCTGCGCCCACTCTGACGTAATGGGTAACCTCATTATGCAGTGCTGTGACTGCTGGTCCAACGAGTCTGTTGAGTATCACGGTGAATTCGGCGGCACAACTGTTCAGTGCTGGTCCGAAACTCTGGCATACGACTGCGCCCTCATGAACACCGCTCTTGAAACCAAGAACGAAAAAGTTCTCAGGGACCTCTTCATGCTCTCCGACAGGTACAGAGACCCCCAGTCCTACGTGCTTGCATACGACAACGCATACAAGGTCGGCCAGGCAATTGTTAAGGACGGAGACAACATCTACCTCAGAGCAAAGAACGCTGCAATCGCATGCTGTGACATTGTCAGCGAAGGTGCAGCCGGCAAGCTCGAGCTCTCCAGGTTCGAAACCAAAGCCCTCGCAGACGCAAAGGCATCCCTGGACTCCCTTACGGACGACATGGACATGTTCATGGACGACTGCCTTACAAAATACAAGAGCGAAGTTAAAGTCTTCCTGCCGGAGAACTACGGCTTCTAAGCCGAACCCTCCGGTTCCTTTTTCTTTTTTAAAACTCATTTTGAATCCGCAAACTTCTTCATATTTCTCGCCGTCTTTGACTCTTGATTTTGCACGATTTTTGTCGCCTGTATTTCGTTTCTGCTCCCTGTACTTCTAAACATAATTTTGCACGTAAAGCTCTGCACTTCAATTCATCAATGATTTATAAAAACGACAGGCACGAAAAACTCATTCAAAATTATGTAATCATGAAGACGTCTACAGCCCTGAGAAAAACTACAACTTTGTAAGTTGCTCCTCTTGAAAAAGTTGAAAAACAATCTCTCTTGTCCATAAATCAGCCCTCTTGAGCGAAGCGAAAAGGGCCCCGTACTGTTGCGATTACATCGCAACTCCCAGAAAATCTCCGATTTCCTGTGCTTCCGAAGCGGAACTCGGGGAGTAAAACGGACCGCGTGCTCCCGAGGCGCAATTCAGGAGGTTCACCCAGTTAACATCCCGATCAAAAAAAAGTAATATAAAAAGAAGAAATAAAAGAAGAAAGAGAAGAAATAAAAGAAATCAAGTCGAAAAATCGTAGAATTAAATTTGAGAAATAAAATATAATCTCAGAGCATAAAAACAATACTTAATTTAATAATTACATAGAAAAAAAGAAAAACATATATACATGAGAAGAGTATCGATAAATAGTAGCGTGGGACCAAAAAATATACGAACAGACCAAAAATCGTGCCGTCATTAAGGAGTTTATACACTCCCCCATGTTACTTCCTTCTTTTAATTTTAGAGTCCTCAAAAATGATCCAGTTTTAAGGGTTAATGAATTTCATTTTACAGATTAGACGCGGTTCTAGTACTTTCCTAATAAGTTTCAAAGATAGAATTTTCGAAGTGTTTTTACGAGGAAAATTCCGATTATATGGTTATTATATGAAACAAGCATTCGAAATGCTCAGTTTTCCGAATGCTCAGTTTACACACTGATCTGGGTATGCATTACTAATTTTCGATTGTTAAGATTCTTTAGCTCCGATTTACTTATTAAATTAGGGTCCTCCAAAATCAGTGTGTAAACTGAGGATTCAGAATGCTTATTTTAGGTAATAGATATATAACTAGAGTTCCCCCAATAAAAGTACATTCTTAAAATCCAATTTAGAGGAAAATAAACCCGATTAAACTTTAAAAATAATAGATGGACGGGATTAGAGCTTTATTTTTTGACAAATCACATTTTTTTGAAATTATGGCAACTGACTCCGTTTTCCGTTTTACAAAATTAAATGTTGAAAATAAGGGCTAAGAAAACCTTAAAATGAAAATTAAGGATATTTAATTTCTTTAATGGAAAATAAATTCTTTATCATCTGTACTTTTATTGGGGAAGCACTAGCACCACATCCAATTCACGAGATAAGGCTTATTAACCCTTGAAAATTGAATCATTTTTTGAGGACCCTATATTAAATGGTTTATTTGAAAAAATACGGGGATTGAGAAAGATGCAGATGGGCTAGACGGGCCAGAATATATCCGCAAATTTTTTGAAGAGAGCCTGGAATATAGAATTAAAAACCGAAAGTTGAGGAGAGAATAAAGAGAAATAAATGCATCTTTAAAAGGGAAGGATAAAAATGAAAATAATTATTTTGATCTGCGGAGAAGGGCTTGGTCATACTAGCCGATGCCTTGCGCTGGGGAAAGAATTCCTAGCTGGCGGGCACGAAGTGCATTTCGGAGCTTATGGATACTCAAAGGAGATAGTTGAAAAAACAGGATATTCGGCACATGAAATCCCCTCAGAAATAAAGCTGATAGGAAAGGCTGGAACTCTAGATTTCACAGGCTCAATTGAGGCAACCCTCAAAAACGCTGATATTTTAGGAGGACCAAAACTCCTGAAACTAATAAAAGATATAGATCCTGATGTCGTTTTTTCGGACAGCTATTATCTGGGAACGCTTGCTGGCTTTACACTTCGAATCCCGGTATACCTTATCCTGAACCAATCAAATATGGAAGAATTTTTTAAAAATAGAGGAGTATCCTTGAGACTTCTTGGGGAAGTGACCAGAAGGTTCTATAACCAGATTTTTGAAAAAGTAGACAAAATAATTATTCCTGATTATCCGCTTCCCTATACCGTTTGCAAAAAAAACCTGAATTTTCGGGGTAGAATTCAGGAAAAGCTGTTCTACAGTGGCCCCCTTATAAAAGAAAATTACGAAGAGGTGGAGCCGATTCCCCTTAAGAAACCACATGTTATTTCCCTCATCGGGGGCTTCGGATACAGGGAGCCTATTTTCAGAAAGGTGCTCGAAACAGCAAAGCTTGATCCGTCTATCAATTATACCCTGATTTCAGGCCCTTCCTTTGATCCCTCAAAGCTGGTTGACCTGCCAGAAAATGTACAGCTCCTTAAGTTCATAAAGGATACGTACCCATATCTGAAAAGTTCTGATGCAGTAATAGCTCCGGGAGGGCACAGTACTATGATGGAAGCCCTGAGTTTCGGAATTCCTATCCTTTCTTTCCCTGACAGGGGGCACAGCGAGCAGGAGAATAACGCTGAAGTGATTGAGGAAGAAGGCTACGGAAGGATGCTCAGCTATTCCACGCCTCCTGAAGTCGTTCTCGAATGTATTCGGGAAGTTCTCGAAGAAGAGAGGTACAGAAACAAAACCGAAAGACTGAGAAGGCTTGCCAGAGAGCTGGACGGACCGCGTGCAGTAAGAGAGATGCTTGAAAAAGAATACAGAGAGAAAACTTTGTGAAAAGCCTTTTCAGTTTCCCTCAGTACTTCTGCAAATATTGGGCTGAGTGAAGAACATAACAACGAAAAACCCAGGGTTACTTCGGAATGAGGCTCTTCAGATAATCGAGAAGGGCAGCATGGTCTTCGAGCACAAGGTCCGCATGCTCTACCTTTTCAGGCTCAAGCATACTTGCAACTGCAACACAGTAAAGCCCTGCCCTTTTGGCGGCAGTTATGCCCAGAGGTGCATTTTCAATTACGATGCATTCGTTCTTTGTCAGGTCAAGTTTCTCCAGGGCTTTGAGGTATGGGTCTGGATCAGGTTTTCCTCGCTCAAGATCGCCCCCGGCAATAATAACTTCAAAACAATTGGAAAAAAACTTATCCACGATTTTCTCGACCACTTTGCGGTTCGACCCTGAAACCATAGCAAGCTTGAAATGCTTTTTCAACTCTTTAAGGCAATCCAGAATGCCCTCAAAGGGCTTTATCCGATCAAACTCAAGAGCTTCGCGTTTCTTTTCAGGCAGCTGCTCAAAGTGCCAGGGTTCAGGCTCTTTTTCGGCATTCTCGAAGATATATTTAATCAGCCTTTTGTCGTTTGAACCTTCGAGCTCGTAAATGTCCTCTCTCACGATAGAAATACCAACTTCCTGAAAAGTTTTAACCCAGGCTTCTGCCTGGAAACGCATGGAGTCTACAAGAACCCCATCCACATCGAAAATTATCGCTTTTAACATCTATTAGATAGATTGTTATAATCTATAATAAATATTATGAAAATCTAAGTTCATTAAAATTTCTATATAGATGTATATCACGCTTTATCGAGAGCCAGAATACCTTTCTCTTCACTTGCTCTTTTTATTTTAGATATTTCTCGTACAGAAGTCCCCCCAGCCAGTACCCTAGAAAAGCAAAAATAAGAGTGCCTGGAGCGTAGATAGGAAGATTTGATCCCCGAACCGGAAATAATAGATTGAAAAACAAAAGGTAAGAGATCAAGAAGATTAAAAATCCGAGTATCTCAACCTGGTTTTTTGACAGTTTCAAGTTTACCTGAGCCCCCTCTTCCAACCCCGTAAACCCCTGAATTTCAGAGATTCGGCTTATGCCTGCGGGTTTCACTTTTTACTCGTCCTTCTTTCCTCCTTTGCCTTCCTTGCCTTACTCTTCTTTCTTTCCCTCTTCCCCTTCTTTCTTGAAATTAAGAGAAATTGAATTAATGCAGTACCTTTTCCCGGTTGGGGCAGGCCCGTCCTCAAAGACATGCCCCAGATGGCTTCCGCAGCGGGAACAGACAATCTCGATTCTGTTCATGAAATAACTGTTATCTTCTTTGAGCCTTACCCTGTCACTGGAGATCATATCATAGAAACTTGGCCAGCCGGTTCCGGACTCGAATTTGGTATCTGAAGAAAAGAGCTCCTGCCCACAGGCAGCACAGGTATAAACTCCTTTTTCCTTGTTATAGTAAAGATTGCCGGAAAAGGGCCTTTCCGTACCTTTCTTCCGCAGTACATGATATTGTTCAGGCGTGAGTACCTTTTTCCATTCTTCTTCGGATTTTTCAATTGTTTTCTGTGTCAGTTGCAAACCCCCTATGCATGTAAGTTAGTCGTTCCGGAAATATTACTGTTTCTTCGAATCAGGAAAACCGGTTATAATCCGGAAATGAGTCAATGGTAAATATATGCACATTGAAATAGAATAGTAAAATTATGTATATGGAAATTGGAATCCTACATTCCGCAGATGTACACAGATGTAGAATTTATTTGCCGATTTGCCTTATTATTTCATCAAATGTGAATTCAGTTTTTAACCTACTGCCATATTGAGAAAATAGGTGGCATTTTTGTGTACATCTGCGGAAAGTGGGTGGAATAATAAAATTACGAATATGGAAAATAAAATGATAAAATTAAGTATTATAGAGTAGAATGATCAAATGAATGGTATAATTATAAAAAACGCACATGATATTCTTCGACATGCCCAAAAAATGAAAGTCCTTTTCACAGGCTGTCTCAAAACTATGCTTGATTCTACAATTGGGTAAGAACTATTAGGAATAGTTATCTTTTTTAAAATATATCTTACATAAAAAGTATACTATTTGAGAAAATTACTCCTAAGTGTCTCACCATGTTCAAAAGATACGATCAAAAGCAGCAATTTTTACTTCCATTTAACCTGGAAGAGTTTGTTCCTGAAAACCATATTGTTAGAGTGCTAAACGACATCATAGATGTCGTTAATATTGATGCTATTGAATCCACCTACTATGAGGAAGGCTGCCCTGCCCATCATCCAAGACTTCTTTTAAAAATCTCACTTTATGGATACTTGATAAGCATCAGAAGCTCACGCAAGATAGAGCAAATGACCCAAACTGATACTGCTTTTATGTACCTTGCAGCCATTCAAAAACCTGACTTCCACACAATTTGTCGATTCCGTTCGACTCATCTGGATCAAATTAAAGAAATTTTTTCCCAGGTTGTCACGTTTTGCAAGGAAATGGGTCTTATTGGTTCCAGTATATCGATTGACGGAACAAAGGTTAAGGCAAATGCTTCTCCAAGACAAAGCAAGAGCTCGGATGCTCTCAAAAAAGAAATCGATAAGATACTCAAAGAGAGCATTGAGACCGATAAATATGAAGATGAAATTTATGGTGACTCGACACCTTACTAGATTCCAGAAGAACTGGTTAACAAGAAGAAAAGATTAGAGAAAATTAAGGCTGCTAAGAAAAAGCTCGATGAAGAAAAGCTGAAAAAAGTAAACATCACAGACAACGATGCTCGAATTATGAAGCATAAAGATGGAAGTAAGAAACCTTCCTACAATTGTCAGGTTGCTGTTGATGAAAAGGAACAAATTATTGTTGCTGCAGACGTTGTTGACGAAGAAAATGACTTGCATCAGATTGAACCAATGATAGAAAACGTAAAGGAAACACTGGGATACAAACCAACAATAGTGTTGGCAGATGCGGGTTATTTTTCATACGATAATGTAGAATTTTTACTCAATGAACAAATTGATGCTTATATTCCCGACAACTTTTATGAAGTTGAGAAAAGGGGAAAAACCAAAAAGTTTAGGAAATCTCTCTTCACTTATGATGAGGAAAAAGATTGTTATTATTGCCCTGCTGCATTTGAAATTCCATTTACAAGAATACAAAAAAGAAAGGATGACACGGATTTAAGGTATTATGTCTGTAATTATTGTTCTTTGTGTGTGTTGAAAAATGCATGTACTGAGAGTGAAAACAGGACAATATCAAGAGATCCTAGAGAGTACTTAATGGAGAATATGAGGGCTAAATTGAATACAGAAGAAGGAACGGAACAGTATCAGAAAAGAATGTGTACCGTAGAACCTGTATTTGGTCAGATGAAACAGGATAGAGGATTCAAGGAATTTCTGTTGAGAGGGAAAAGAAAGACAAAAATTGAATTTGTTATGATGTGTACTGTACACAACATAAGGAAAATAGCAGATTTCATGAAGAGAGAAGGTAAAAACCTGAAGGATATTCTAATAATGATGACTGGAAAAGGAAGCAAATGCGGGAATAGATGGGGTATTGTAGCAGGAAAGGCGAATAAACTATGGTGATCAGTGAAAATTAACTTATTCTTGTCGAAATTAAATCTATTCTTGTTGGAATGAAATAAAAATTGGGATGGGATATTACCCAATTGTAGAATTCAAAAAGGTTTTGAGACAGCCTGTTCTATATGATGATTTTTTGCAACATAACCCATTTTGCTATCTTATTACTGGGTCTGGTCTTAACGAGTCCATCAGTAGCCCTTATAACTACCTACTCTTTCAACCACTTCCTATGAAAGTTGTTACCCAGTCGAACTGAGCAACCCAAGCAATCGACTGAAGCCGACTGTGCCATGCATTTCTGGGCACAGTAGCTCCTGTATGATATTTGTAATATTTTAAGACTTGAATCCAGCTTCAAATTTGGCTTGAGATTCAGGTGTATGGAATTTAATGATGCGAGGGGGCGGAAGTAGCTCCATCTCCACTGCCATGGCCACTTGTGGCTTAAATGCTGTGTTTGCTGATAAATTTACTGTCCACTCCTGCCCGGTTTCTACAGCTTTGATAGTCACGCTTCCAATAGTCTTTGAGCCAGCTTCGGCGGACGTATAGGAAACCCATAGGTATGCAGTTGAGGATCTGTTACAAATGTTGGGAAAAACGGTGATGAATTTAGTATCATTTTGCATTCCAAATCCTGTTGGCAGATCGGATACCATATCTGCAGAGTTGCTGGAGTGCATGATTGCACCTTGAATATGATTGCCTTGTAAACGGTTATTCCTTTGCCACTGGTTCCAGGCTGTATGTCTTTGAACTCCAAACTTGGTGTTATTAGCTCAATATGCGGTAGATCGGTATCGTATCGGTAACCTAAAGCCCAATGGTTGAGGACACTGGACGGCGTTACTGAAGGGTCTGATTTGCTCCAAGGCATCATTGGATCGGTAAGATTATGCCCATATTGTCCTCCAGTTACTGGCAGGTAAGGTTCAGTAGGATGCAGTTGTTGCCACAGTGCCCATAATCAATCAATGTTGCAATGATGTAGGAAGAAGACAGGATCGTTTGATGATGTAGAACGCTGCATCGTGCCGTCTCTCCGAGTCTTTTCCTTGCACTTTATACAGCCTCCAACCCATCTATGGACTCTGTTATGTACTGATCCATCGCCATACCAACCTTCCAGACGATTACAGAAATTTGGTTGAATTGGAGTATAGCGATCATTCAGATCGACGCGTGCTCTCCATGGATCCACGTCCCGTGGGGACAGACTGTGAGGGCATCTGCAACTTTGACATATGTAGGCAGGGAAGAAACTTCCGGGTCAGCGCCGAACATACGTTTTAAATAATCGTCTTCCGGTCCATTCCCTGCCATAGGACCGGTTTCGCGAACGCTCAACTTCCAGTTTCCTGCATCATATGCGAATGGCCCATTCATGACTCTGCCATCACTGGACCGACCATTGCCGCCCCCATGAAGTCAGGACTCCGAGATAGATGATGTTGGAGAGTACTTACTGTCCAGTCCCAGTATGGAAGAGTCACAGAGGGATCAATCGACTGCAGATCGAGTTCAAATTGGCGAATGTAATATCGATGCCATGGAAGAAATGCAGGCCCCTAATGAGCCGAGCCTAGAGTTTGATTTTCAGTGTTCATGGCCATCATTGCTTCCTAGTGTATCTGTACATAGTCATCGTATCTGCTAGCCGTTTTAGGATACATTGCTGGGCGTCTTATTCTTCAAAGCCGAGCACTGCATTCACAAAGGCCTTCTTTTCGTCCGCAGTCATGTTAGCTTGATTCTTTCGCAAATCCATATACCCACTCCCAAAATTTTCAAATCTGGTTCTTCTTTACTATAAATACTGAAATAACCCAGTAGTGCTTTTACAGAA